>NZ_MTJN01000002.1:3812316-4130009 GCF_002017865.1 Rhodoferax fermentans
TAAATGGTAAAAAAATTCAAATTGTGCCGTTTGCAAAAACCATCAATGGTCTTTCTGCTGACAGAACAAAAGGGAAATACCAACCTACTGACCAAATTGTTGACCTTTATGTCACAAAAGATGACTTGGACGGACCCAGCAAAGAAATGGCGTTCAAGATCAACTATGAAGCGGATGAACAAGGCAACGACTATGACATGGACATCATTGCCGAATACACGATCAAAGCCAATGACGATGGCACCGTCACGGTCCAAGTTGAAGTGACCCAAAGAACCACGGGTAGCAATCAAAACGTGGGTTATGTCATTTCGGGCACCAATCGCGATGGTACGTATCTGGTGGCCCAGGACACCAACGACGCTCTTAGTTACTTCTTGAATGTTCCACCAGGAAGAAATGCCCGCCACTGTCAAGACGAACCAAATCTCTCATCCGACGAATGCAAAAGACTGCCAGGTCTTACGAGCGCAAACCCCAAAAGTACACAAACCTTCAGCTCTGGCACAGGTGACTCAGGACAGTTTTTACAAAACCCATTGTGGTACGCCGCCAAATGGGGTGGGTTTAATGACATCAACAACAATAAACAACCTGATTTGGCTAGCGAATGGGATGCCAATGCAGATGGTGTACCTGACAACTATTTTCTGGTACAAAACCCGATCTATTTGCGCGACTCACTCAAAAGCGCATTTGACAACATCTTCAATGCCAGCTCCAGTGCAAGCAATGTCATCGCCAACAGTACCAGTATTACCGACAGCACCAGCACACAAGTTTTTCAGGCCCGTTTTGACGCCAACAAGTGGTCGGGCGATTTGGTCGCCTACCCGATTACCACAGCGGGTCTCAGCATCACACCGGTTTGGCAGGCGCAACATAGGATGCCTGCTCCGGCTGACCGCAAACTGTTTGTGCGTACACCAAGTGGCGTAACCAAAGAATTTTTGTGGAGTGAGCTGCCATCTGCGGATAAAGAATTGTTAGATGCTGACTCCAGCTCTGCCGACAACAGCGAAGATGTGATCGCCTATCTGCGAGGCTCGCGTGACAAGGAAATAAAAGGCAGTACAGGCATCTTCCGAGAACGCATCAGCCTTGAGGCCAACGTAGCTCCTCTAGGTGACATCGTAAATTCCTCTCCGTTTTTTGACCAAGAAAATAATGTGTTGTATGCCAACGCCAATGACGGCATGTTGCATGCTTTCAGGGCCCGCGATGTCAAAGACAGTTCGGGCAATGTGCTGCACAAAGCTGGCAGTGAGGTTTTTGGTTTTATACCGTCTGCCGTGGTATCACGGCTTAAAAACTTGAGCGGCCCGGGCTACACCCATGAGTTTTTGGTAGACGGCGACGTGGTGGTCTCTCCCAAGACGGCAGAGACTGGTGATAAGCGCCTCTTGTTTGGCGCACTGGGTCGCGGTGGCAAAGGTTTGTTTGGGTTGAATGTGACCACACCGACAAGTTTTGGCACTTCCGACTTTTTGTGGGAGTACACGCCAACAGGAGATAGCAGCGCCATCAGTGATGGCGTCAAGGACACCGCTGTTAATGCCAGCACAGATCCGGACTTGGGTTTGATGCTGGGCCGACCTGTGTATGCCAAGATGAACAATGGCGACAATGGCATAGGGGCTGTGATTGTTGGCAATGGCTACAACAGCACCAATGGCAAAGCAGTTTTGTATATCTTTCTGCTGGATACCGATGGTAAGGTCGCCACCGTCAAAAAGTTGGACACGCTCATTGCAGGTGACAACGGCCTAGCCACACCCAGTGTTTTGGATGTTGATGGCAACGGAACGGTTGACTATATCTACGCAGGTGATCTGAAAGGCAACGTCTGGAAGTTTGATGTTCGAGGTAAAACGACGGCGTCTTGGTCTGTCGGTTTGAGCGGAAAACCATTTTTTGTGGCCAAAGATGCTTCTAACAAGCTACAACCCATCACCTCGCCGATCACCTTTGCCAACGACACCGTTGCGGGTGACCCCCATGTGGGCAAACGGTTTGTCTTTTTTGGAACGGGCTCGTATTTCCGCTCTGTGGACCCGGCTGACGCCTCTGTCCAAAGCTGGTATGGATTGATCGATGAGGACGAGGTCATCACAGATCGAACCGCCTTAAAACAAAGGTCCGTTGCTGTCACTGGTATTTTTGATAACAAGTCTGTTCGCGGCTTTTCTGTGGCGGAGCCCAACGACATGGTGGGAAAAAAAGGCTGGTATATCGACTTTGAAAACCCTGCGGGTGAACGAATCGTCACTGAACCGATGTTTTACAAGTTTGCTGTGCCTGCGTTGGTGGCGAGTTCCATCATCCCCGCCACTGGCGACCCATGCATTCCAGGCGGCTCGGGTTACCTCAACGTCATCAACCCATTCAATGGCGCAGCGACGTCACTTGGCATCCTCGATGTTGATGAGAACAATAGTTTTAAAAACGATGTTGTTTCCGGTTATGTTATCGGCTCAATTGATCTTGGTGTTGGTTTGCTGAGTCGAGTGACGCTCGTTGGCAACCGTCTGGTTGTGGGTGGCACCGACCCCAATAATCCAGCAGAAGACATTCCGCCTAATTTTGGCGTCACACCGCTAAAAGGCCGTATTTCATGGCGCGAAATCATCACGGACTAATCAACATGCACAAACGCTTCTACGCAGGTTTTACCCTGATTGAACTCATGATCACCGTGGCAGTTATCGGCATTCTTGCTGCGATCGCGCTACCAGCTTACCAGCAACATGTGTTGCGCACGCGCCGGGTCACTGCGGGCGCCTGTTTGATGGAAATGGCCCAGTTCATGGAGCGGCAATATGCCACAGCGATGTCTTACAACGTGGCGTTGCCATCGCCAAACTGCCGCGCAGATCTAACAGGATCGTACACATTTGCCTTTGCAACAGGCGAACCCACAACCTCAACCTACAAGATCGAGGCAACCCCCGCTGGAGCGCAAGACAGCGATACAAAATGCCAGAAGCTTGGGATCAACGGGAAAGGTGAAAAATTTGCAAAGAGCATCACCGATCTGACTGACTCAGCAAACAAAGCACTTATCAGTGATTGCTGGCGCTAAGTTGTGGTGAGCCCCTTCCTGTCGGTGGCGTGTGATCTCGCCAACAAATCACTGCTCCTCACCTCCCCCAACCCCCGCGTCGGCTGCGTCATCACCCGCCCGGACGGCCAGATTTTGGGCCAGGGCCACACCCAGCAAGCGGGTGGACCCCACGCTGAGGTCATGGCGCTACGGGATGCCGCTGCGCAGGGGCACTCGATTCAGGGCGCCACAGCCTATGTCACGCTGGAGCCCTGCGCGCACCAGGGCCGCACCGGCCCGTGTTGTGATGCGCTGATTGCCGCTGGTATCAAAACGCTGGTGGCCACCAACACCGACCCGAACCCGCTGGTGGCCGGCCAGGGTTTTGCGCGTATGCGGGCGGCGGGCATCGACGTTGTGGTGTTGCCACCCGATGACCCGCTGGCGATCCAGTCGCGTGAGCTCAATATCGGTTTTTTCAGTCGTATGGTCCGCAAAACCCCGTGGGTGCGGATGAAGATCGCCGCCTCGCTGGACGGCAAAACCGCGCTCACCAATGGCGCCAGCCAGTGGATCACCTCGCCCGAGGCCCGCGCCGATGGCCATGCCTGGCGCGCCCGCGCCTGTGCGGTGCTCACCGGCATGGGCACCGTGCGCGCCGACAACCCCAGATTGGATGTGCGTCTGGTCGACACGCCCCGGCAGCCCGCAGTTGCCCTGGTTGACAGCCGTTTAGAATTGTCGCCGGACGCTCATCTCTTTGTAGCTAGTCGCCCTTTATACATATGGGCTACAGGCCAAAATGACCATAAACTCTCAGAACTTGAGGCGCGTGGTGCCCGGGTGTTCCAGCAGTCAGGCGGCCACAGCCAGGTCGATCTGGCGGCCATGCTGCAGGACATGGGTCGCCTGGAGATCAACGAATTGCATGTGGAAGCCGGCCACCGGCTCAATGGCGCTTTGATGGAAGCCGGGCTGGTGGACGAATTTCTGATTTACCTGGCGCCCAAGCTGCTGGGCCAGGGGCGGGATATGGCCAGTTTTGGCCCCTTGACCGAGCTGTCACAAGCGCTGCCGCTGGTGTTTCAGAGCACACAGATGGTGGGGCCGGACCTGCGTGTGCTGGCCAGGGTTCAGGGGCGCGACCAGTTTTAGTCAAGGTTTGACAACGCTGTTTCTGGGCATTGGCTCGTTTCCCTGCGAAAATACGCCGATGTTTACTGGAATCATCACCGGCCTTGGCCGTATCTCTGCCGTTTTGCCTTTGGGCGACTCCGCCAGCCACGGCAAACGCCTGACCCTGGATTGCCCTGCCCATTACCTCAACGATGTGGCGCTGGGCGACAGCATTGCGCTCAATGGCGCCTGCATGACGGTCACCTCGCTCAATACCGCAACACAACAGTTCACCGTCGACATCTCCTCGGAGTCGCTCAGCAAGACGGCTGGCCTGGATGCCCTCGGTGGTGTCAATCTGGAAAAAGCCTTGCGCGCCAACGACCGCCTGGGCGGGCACATGGTGTCCGGCCATGTGGACGGCATCGGTTTAGTGACCCGCTTTGAGCAGGTGGGTGAAAGCTGGATTCTGCAGATCAGCGCGCCCAGTGCACTGGGCAAGTACCTGGCCTACAAAGGCTCAATCACGGTCAATGGCGTCAGCCTGACGGTCAATCAGGTGCAGGATCTTGCTGAGGGCTGCTTGGTCAGCATCAACCTGATCCCCCACACCTTGCAAAACACCACACTGGGCAGCTTGCACAGCGGCGCCCACGTCAATCTGGAAATTGACCTGATCGCGCGTTATGTCGAGCGCATGCTCAGCCCAGGCGCGGTGCAGGCTGCCTAGTCTTTTTGGTCGCACAGACCCTTTCTGTGCATTCAAACCTATTTTTTTATGACTACTCCCCAACCCGTCGCCATTTCCCCCGTTGAAGACATCGTGGCCGACATCAAGGCTGGCCGCATGGTGATCCTAGTCGATGAAGAAGACCGCGAAAACGAGGGTGACCTGATCATGGCGGCCGACTTTGTCACCGCCGAGTCGATCAACTTCATGGCCCGCTACGGCCGCGGCCTGATCTGCCTGCCCATGACGCGTGAGCGTTGCGAGCTGCTGCAATTGCCTCCAATGGCGGTGCGCAACGGCACCAAGATGGGCACCGCGTTCACCGTCTCGATCGAAGCCACCGAAGGTGTCACCACCGGCATCTCGGCCGCCGACCGCGCCCGCACGGTGCAGGCGGCGGTGGCCAAAAACGCGGTGGCGGCTGACCTGGTGCAGCCCGGCCACATCTTTCCGTTACAAGCTGTGGATGGTGGTGTGTTGATCCGCGCTGGCCACACCGAAGCCAGTTGTGACCTCGCAGCCATGGCGGGTTGCACCCCGGCTGCGGTGATCTGCGAGATCATGAAAGACGATGGCACCATGGCGCGGCTGCCCGATCTGAAACTGTTTGCCTTTGAGCACGGCCTCAAGATCGGCACCATTGCCGACCTGATCCACCACCGCAGCCGCATGGAGTCGCTGGTGGAGCACGTGGGTCAGCGCCCCCTCAACACCGCATTTGGCCAGTTCACCGCCCATGCGTTCAAGGACACCACTGCCCACGGCGTGCACTTGGCGCTGGTCATGGGGGAATGGGCGGCTGACGAGGCGGTGCTGGCCCGTGTGCACGAGCCGCTGTCGGTGCTGGACGCGCTTGAAAAAGACCGCACCATGCACTCCTGGAGCCTGGAAGCCGCCCTGACACGGGTGGCTGCCGATGGCAAAGGGGTGGTGGTGTTCCTGAACTGTGGTGAAAGCGGCGCACAACTGCTGGCCCAGTTTGACGGCACCGCACGCGCCAGCCATGGTCCCGAACGTGGCCACCTGGACCTGCGCACCTACGGCGTAGGCGCCCAAATCCTGCGTGAATGTGGTGTGCGTTCCATGAAATTGATGGGCACCCCCCGGCGCATGCCCAGCATGACCGGCTACGGCCTCGAAATCGTCGGCTACGTCCAGCCCTAACCCTTACTTTTGATCCCAACACCATGCAGCTTGCAGACCAAGGCGCACTCGACGCCACCGACCCCCGCCTCAAGGGCAAAAACCTCAGCATCGGCATCGTGCAAGCACGCTTCAACGCCGACATCACCAACGCACTGGCCCAAGCCTGCCGCAGCGAGCTGCTGGCCCTGGGCGTGGCCGAGAAAAACATCACCCTGGTGCAGGTGCCCGGTGCGCTGGAAGTGCCGTTGGCTCTACAGGGCCTGGCGGAAAACCTGAAATACGACGCCCTCATCGCGCTGGGCTGCATCATCCGTGGTGAAACCTACCATTTTGAGTTGGTGGCCAACGAGTCGGGCGCAGGCGTGAGCCGTATTGCGCTCGATTACAAGGTGCCGATTGCCAACGCCATCCTGACCACCGAAAACCTCGAACAAGCCGTGGCCCGCCAGACCGACAAGGGCCGCGACGCGGCCCGTGTGGCGGTGGAAATGGCCAACCTGCTGGAAAGTCTGTCATGAGTGAATCAAGCCACCCCGGCCCCTCCAAACGCCCACCCCGCCAACCCCGCAAGGGCCTGACCAGCACCGGTGCCCGCAAGGCCGCCAGCAAGTCTGATCGCTCACGCTCACGTGAATTTGCGCTGCAGGGGCTGTACCAGGTGCTGGTCGGCAAAAACAGCCTGGAAGACGTGGACCTCTTCACGCGCGACTTGGCCGGTTTCTCCAAAGCCGATGCGCTGCATTTTGACGCGCTGTTACACGGCTGCGCCGAACATGCGGAAGAACTCGACGCCCAGATCCAGCCGGTGCTGGACCGCCCCCTGGCCGAGATCTCGCCGATCGAACACGCCTGCATGTGGATTGGTGTCTACGAATTTGCCCATTGCCCCGATGTGCCCTGGCGCGTGGTGCTCAACGAGTGCATCGAGCTGGCCAAGGAGTTTGGCGGCACCGACGGCCACAAGTATGTGAATGCGGTGCTCAACAGCCTGGCGCGCAGCCTGCGTGCGCCCGAAGTGGCGGCCGACCGCCCGTCTGGGCGCGCCTCAGCCTAAAGGTTTGTTCACACACAAGATGCAAGTCTCCGGGCGCGCCCAGCGCATTGAGCCGTTTTATGTGATGGAGGTGGCCAAGGCCGCGCAGGCACTCGCTGCCAGCGCAGCTCCGTCTGACCCCGCCATGATCTACCTGAACATCGGCGAGCCCGATTTCACCGCACCACCGCTGGTGCAAGAAGCTGCTGTCCGCGCCATTCAGAGCGGTTTGTCGCAATACACCCCGGCCACCGGCCTGCCCGAATTACGCGCGCGCATCAGCCACTGGTACCAACAGCGTTTTGCGGTGGATGTACCTGCGAGCCGGATTGTGGTCACCGCCGGGGCCTCGGCTGCGCTGCAGCTGGCCTGCCTGGCGCTGATCAACCCGGGTGACGAGCTGTTGATGCCCGACCCGAGTTACCCGTGTAACCGGCATTTTGTGTCGGCTGCCGACGGCACCGCGGTGTTGATCCCGACCACGGCGGCCGAGCGCTTCCAGCTCAGTGCCGACAAAGTCGCTGCGGCCTGGAACAAGCAGACACGCGGTGTTTTGCTGGCCTCCCCCTCCAACCCCACCGGCACCTCCATATCGCTATTAGAAATGAAGCGTATTCATGAGGTGGTACAAGGGCATGGCGGCATTTCCATCATTGACGAGATTTACCTGGGCCTGAGTTTTGAGGCCGAGTTTGGCCAGACCGCGCTCGCGCTCGATGAGCAGATCATCAGCATCAACAGCTTCTCCAAATACTTCAACATGACCGGCTGGCGCCTGGGCTGGCTGGTGGTGCCCGAGGATGTGGTGCCGGTGGTCGAGCGGCTGGCGCAAAACCTGTTCATCTGCCCCAGCACCATCGCCCAACACGCCGCGCTGGCCTGTTTTGAGGACGACAGCCTGCGTGAATACGAACGCCGCCGTGCCGAATTCAAGGCCCGGCGCGACTACTTCCTGCCCGAACTCAACCGTCTGGGCCTGACGGTGCCGGTGCCCCCGGACGGCGCGTTTTACGCCTGGGCCGACTGCACGGCGGCCTGCGCCAAACTGGGTGTCAAAGACAGTTGGGATCTGGCGTTTGAACTCATGAACAAGGCACGCGTGGCGGTGACGCCGGGGCGTGACTTTGGTCATGCCGACACCGGGCAGTTCATCCGTTTCTCCACCGCCAACGCGCTGCCACAACTGCAAGAGGCGATTGGCCGACTGCGCACCCTACTGGCATGACAGCGCCGCAACAGCCCTCTGCGACGGCGACGTCGCCCTTTACCTGGACCGTGCGGGTGTACTGGGAAGACACCGACGCTGGTGGCATCGTCTACTACGCCAACTACCTCAAGTTTTTTGAGCGCGGCCGCACCGAGTGGTTGCGTGCCCGAGGCATCCACCAGCAGGCCTTGCGCGAAGCAACCGGCGGCATGTTTGTGGTCAGTGATGCCCAGGTGCGTTATCTCAAAAGTGCACGGCTCGACGATGAACTTTTGCTTACAACATCACTCACAGAAGCCGGTCGTGCGTCACTGACAATCCACCAGCAGGCTTGGCGGCAGCAGCCAGACAGCCCGGTGCTGCTGTGTGAAGCCACCATACGGGCCAGCTGGGTCAGTGTGGTGGGCAAACCAAGCCGAATTCCCCAAGTTATCCTGGACAAGTTGTTATGAACCAAGACCTCTCGATCATCTCCATGGTGCTCAACGCCAGCCTGGTGGTGCAAATGGTGATGCTGCTGCTGATGGGCATCTCGATTGCCAGCTGGGCCGCCATCTTTCGCAAGCTGTTTTCCATCGGCAAGGTCAAAGCCCTCAACGACACGTTCGAGCGCGAATTCTGGTCGGGCAGCAGCCTCAACGACCTGTTTGCCGCCGCCACCCAAAACGCCCGCACCGCCGGCCCGATGGAACGCATTTTTGCCAGTGGCATGCGTGAGTACCAGAAGCTGCGTGAACGCCGCATCACCGATCCCGGCACCCTGATGGACGGCGCCCGCCGCGCCATGCGCGCCAGCCTGCAGCGCGAGATGGACGTGGTGGAAACCCATTTGTCGTTCCTGGCCTCGGTCGGCTCGGTCTCGCCCTATGTCGGGCTGTTTGGCACGGTCTGGGGCATCATGCATGCCTTCACCGGCCTGGCCGCACTGACCCAGGTGACACTGGCCACCGTCGCCCCCGGCATTGCCGAGGCCCTGGTGGCCACGGCCATCGGTCTGTTTGCCGCGATTCCGGCGGTGGTGGCCTACAACCGTTTTGCGCGCGACATCGACCGCATTGCGATCCGGCTGGAAACCTTCATTGAAGAGTTTTCCAACATCTTGCAACGCAATGTCGGCGCGCAGTCTAGCGTCAGCCACTGAAGGAGCAACACATGCCAGCTGTTGTGAGCCGGGGCCGGGGTCGCCGCACCATCAACGAGATCAACATGGTGCCCTTCATCGACGTGATGCTGGTGCTCCTGATCATTTTCATGGTGACTGCACCGCTGATTTCGCCCAGCATGATTGACCTGCCCAGTGTCGGCAAAGCCGCCAAACAACCGGACCAGGTGGTGCAGATTGTGATTGGCAAAAACGAGTCGCTGGAACTCAAGGTGAAAGACAAAACCAGCTCGGTCAGCCTCAAAGAAGTGGCCAATGTGGTCAAAGAGGCGCAGGCCGGTGCCCAGAACCCGGCGGTGGTGATCAGTGCTGACAAAAACGTCAAGTACGAAACCGTGGTCAAGGTCATGGACAGCCTGCAGCGCGCGGGTGTGGCACGGGTGGGCCTGTCGGTGCAACTGGCCAACTGAGTGAGTCAGCATGCACGTTGGGACTGATCGCCTGGAGTTTGCGCCGCCCTCACCACCCGGCATGCTGCGGGCCTTCGTGTTGGCGCTGCTGGTACACGGCTTGTTGTTACTTGGCCTGACCTGGAGTGTGCGCTGGAAACACGACACCCCGGTGCTCAGCGCCGAGGCGGAACTCTGGTCCAGCGTACCCGTGGAGGCCGCGCCCCAGGCAGTTGAGCCCGAACCCGAACCCGAGCCAGAACCGCAACCTGCGCCGCCGCCCAAACCGGCCCCGGTGGTCGAGCCCCCTGCCCCACCACCGCCCAAAGTGGACATTGCGCTGGAGCAGGAAAAACAGCGGCTGAAGAAAGAACAGGCCCGCCTCGAAGAACTCAAGCTGGAGAAACTGCGCGAGAAAGAGCGCCTGGACAAACTGGAAAAAGCGCGGCTTGAGAAATTGAAACAGGACAAACTCAAGCAAGAGCAACTCAAGCAGGAACAGCTTAAACAAGACAAGCTGAAGCAGGACAAGCTCAAACAAGAGAAGCTCAAGGCCGAACAAGCAGCCAAGGCGCAGCAAACTGCTGCGGAGAAGAAACAGGCGGCTTTGGACGGGAAACAGCTTGAAGCCCAACGCCAGAAGAACCTGCAGCGTATGACAGGGCTGGCCGGTGCCAGCGGCGGAGCCAACGCCACCGGCAGTGCGATGAAATCATCCGGGCCATCGGCCAGTTATGGCGGGCGCATCCGTGCCAAGATCAAGCCCAACATCGTGTTCACCGAAGACATCCAGGGCAACCCAACAACGGAGGTCGAGGTGCGTGCCGCACCCGACGGCACCATTGTTGGCCGCAAAATCACCAAGAGCAGTGGCGTCAAAGACTGGGATGAAGCGGTCATCCGCGCCATCGACAAGACCGAAGTGTTGCCACGCGACATTGACGGCAGCATGCCGTCGAGCCTGTTGCTGGTGTTCCGACCCAAGGATTAGGATTCTTTTTAAATAGCTACCAGCCCTTTATGTATAAGGGCTAGAGGCCAATTTCATCCATAAATCTCCTGGCCACCCTGGCGAAACTCGGTCGCCTTGTCTGCCAGGGCCGAGCCCAGCTGTTCGGCGCTGGGTGCTGGGGCGCTGGCCTGGGGCGCAGACGGCACCGAGATACGCGCAAACTCCCGCACCTCCTGCGAGATCTTCATCGAGCAGAACTTGGGCCCGCACATCGAGCAGAAATGCGCCACTTTGGCGTGTTCTTTGGGCAAGGTTTCGTCGTGGAAGGCCATCGCGGTATCCGGATCAATCGCCAGGCGGAACTGGTCTTCCCAGCGGAACTCAAACCGCGCTTTGGAGATGGCGTTGTCCCACATCTGCGCACCGGGGTAACCCTTGGCCAGGTCGGCCGCATGGGCGGCAATCTTGTAGGCGATCAGGCCCTGTTTGACATCGTCGCGGTTGGGCAGGCCCAGGTGCTCCTTCGGCGTCACGTAACACAGCATCGCGGTGCCGTACCAGCCGATGTTGGCCGCGCCCATGGCCGACGAGAGGTGGTCGTAGCCGGGTGACACATCGGTGATCAACGGCCCCAGGGTGTAGAACGGCGCCTCAAAGCACGCGCTGAGTTGTTTGTCGACGTTCTCCTGGACCATCTGCAGCGGCATATGGCCGGGGCCTTCGATCATCACTTGCACGTCATGCCGCCAGGCAATCTGGGTCAGTTCACCGAGTGTGTGCAACTCGGCAAACTGCGCCTCGTCATTGGCATCGGCAATGGAACCGGGGCGCAGGCCGTCACCGAGCGAGAAACTCACATCGTAGGCTTTCATGATCTCGCAGATGTCCTCGAAGTGCTCATAAAGGAAACTCTCGCGGTGGTGCGCCAGGCACCACTTGGCCATGATGGCGCCGCCGCGCGAGACGATGCCGGTGAGGCGGTTGGCGGTGAGCGGCACATAGGCCAGGCGCACCCCGGCGTGGATCGTGAAGTAGTCCACGCCCTGCTCGGCCTGCTCGATCAGCGTGTCGCGAAAAATCTCCCAGTTCAGTTCTTCGGCGCGGCCATTGACCTTTTCCAGTGCCTGGTAAATCGGCACGGTGCCAATCGGCACCGGCGCGTTGCGCAGAATCCACTCGCGGGTTTCGTGGATGTTGTCGCCGGTGGACAGGTCCATAACCGTGTCGGCGCCCCAGCGGATGGCCCAGACCAGCTTGTCCACCTCTTCTTCCACACTGGAGGTGGTGGCAGAGTTGCCGATGTTGGCGTTGACCTTGACCAGAAAATTGCGGCCAATCACCATCGGTTCACACTCGGGGTGGTTGATGTTGCACGGGATCACGGCGCGCCCGCGCGCCACCTCGTCGCGCACAAATTCCGGGCTCATCGGCTGGCTCATCAGCGCACCAAAGGCCTGGCCGGGGCGCGGCAGGCGTTCGCTGGCCAGGCGCTCGGCCAGTTCGGCGCGCACCAGGTTCTCGCGGATGGCGACAAATTCCATTTCCGGCGTGATCAGACCACGGCGGGCGTAGTGCATCTGGGTGACGTTGGCACCCACCTTGGCGCGGCGCGGGCTGGTCTGGCGAACCAGGCGCAAAGTGCTCAAGGCGGGCTCAGCCAAGCGCTGCTGGCCGTAACGGCTGCTCAGGCCGGGCAAGGCCTCGGTGTCCTGCCGCTCGGCGATCCAGCCGCTGCGCAGCGGCGGCAGACCACGGCTGATGTCAATGGCCACCGCCGGGTCGGTATAGGGGCCAGAGGCATCGGGCAGGCGCAAGGGCGGATTGGGCACGCGGCGGGGTTCACCCTGTGTCGGGTCGCTCTTGACCAGCGTGTCGCCAAGCGCCACCTCGCGAAACGGCACCCGGATGTCGGGGCGCGAACCGCTCAGGTAAATTTTGGACGAACCCGGAAACGGGGTGCGGGTGATGCCGCGGGTGATTTGTGTGGTGTCGACGGTGGGTGTCATGGCGGTCTCCAGTAGGTCAAGAAAAGCCTGCCTGGAGTGCCGGGGTCAACCTGGGAAGATCTTGTGAGCCGCCCTAAGGTGCACCGATGCCAATTGCGTTGTTCCCTACGCGGGCATGACCCCGATCAGGTTCAGCGGGTTCCACAGAAGTGGTCTCAGCCTCGACTTTCGTCTCTGGCGCCCCGACAAGCCTGTGCAGTGTAAACGCAGCCTGGTCAGGCGGGGTGGGCTTCAAACTGATGTGTGCTGATAGAAAACCTTCTCTGGGTGCGCCAGGGCGACCGGGCCAGGCGCATGCGGTTTTGGAGCCAAATCACGCGCGGGCGGAGTCGATCAGTACACCAAACGGTGAGACGCGCGCCTTTGGCCCCAAAGCCCGGTCGCCTGACCCAATCACCCTGTCTCAACCGTGTAGGTTTGACGGGAGGGGGAGATTGAAAAACAGCCTCAAACCCTTATCAAAAAAGGGTTGACAGCTATCAGAAAAGATCTGTGTGCTCCCCGAATTACCTGGAGTTTCCGGCTTTCTTGACCCCGTACGGCTTCCAGAAACCCTTAAGGCGTGGTGGCTGAGTCAGGTGACCGGGCTTTGGGGCGAAATGCGCGCGTCCTGGGTATTCGCATACCGCTACGTAGCCCCGCGCGTGCTTTCGCCCCAAAACCGCATGCACCTGACCCAGTCGCCGCGCCGTGCATCGCTGCTGCTTGTTCGACGCCCTGGACGCATTCCCCAAGACATCCAAGGCAACACAAAAGTGCACGTTGGCGGCCAGGCGGTCTGCGCCAACACCTCGCTTTGAATTGCCACCCGGACAAGCAGCTCGCGTTGCGTGACGCTTGCACCGTTCGCCCTGAGCTCAGTGTTTGGGCCTCTACACGCTCAGCCCGCACGAAACTCAAAACATCGGGCCGAAGTTACACGCTATCTATTAAATAGTTAAAGGCCCTTTATCCATAAGGGCTAGATACCAATTTCACCCATAAACTATATCTGCCGTGCCAGGTGCCACCTGCGCCCACCAGCTGGCCAGGGCGGCATTGCTCGGGTAGAAACGGGCGCGTTCACCAAGATTCAGTTCCACAGCAGCGGCGCCCTCGTCGCTCTGGCAGGTCAAAGCCATACGCACCTGCAGTCCATGCACCAGATCACCCTGCTCGGTTTGCTCTCGCTGCGCCGGGTAGTCCTTGATCAACCGCGCCACATCGGGCGCCCTGCCCTGCGCCTGCTTGGGCAGGGTCACCCGCAGGAACTTGCCAAAACGGCAGCGCGCCTGCTCCAGATCCCAGATCTGGGTCACGGTGAGCTGCATGCCACCCGAGAAGCGGTCGGGCTGCTGTTTGCCCATGACAATGATGAGTTCGTCGTCCTTGAGCAGGTTTTTGTGGGCGTTGATCAGCGCCTCGTCGGCGCGTGCCTCGATCACACCCGACTTGTCGTCGAGCTTGAACAACGCCAGCTTGCCGCGCTGGCCGTTGATGATGCGGAAATCAGTGACGATACCTGCGAGCAGCTGTGGCTCGCGGGTATCGATCAGGTCGTCGATGGCGCGCCGCGCAAAACGGCGCACCTCGTCGGCCACCTCGTCAAACAAATGGCCTGACAGATAAAAGCCGACGGCGGTTTTCTCAAAGGTGAGACGCTCTTTGATCCCCCAGGGTGTGGCCTGAACCAGTTCGGGCTCCTGGGTGCTGGAGCCCAGCTCATCGGGGCCCCCAATGTCAAACAGGCTGCACTGGTTGGCGTTGGCCAGGGTGGCGGCGCCAAACTCAAAGGCCAGGTCCACACTGGCCAGCAAGCTGGCGCGGTTGAGGTGGATCGCATCAAAGGCCCCGGCCTTGATCAGCGCCTCGACCGTGCGTTTGTTGATGCGGCTGCGGTCCACCCGGGCGCAGAAGTCAAACAGGCTCTTGAACGGGCCACAGGTGTCACCCAGCGGCCCCACACCTCGGCCCTCGCGTGCCGCCACAATGGCTTCAATCGCTTGTTGGCCGCTGCCCTTGACGGCGCTCAGGCCGTAACGGATGACTTTGTCCGACACCGGCTCAAACCGGCTGACACCGCGGTTCACATCCGGCGGCTCAAAACTCAGACCCATCTTGATGGCGTCTTCCAGCAAGACCTTGAGCTTGTCGGTGTCGTCCATTTCCACCGTCATGTTGGCGCAGAAGAACTCGGCGGTGTAGTGCACCTTGAGCCAGGCCGTGTGGTAGGCCAGCAGGGAGTAAGCGGCAGCGTGCGACTTGTTGAAGCCGTAACCGGCAAACTTTTCCATCAAGTCAAACACTTCGTCAGCCTTGTCCTGGCTGATGTCGTTTTTGGCGGCACCATCGCGGAAGATCTGGCGGTGTTTGGCCATTTCTGCCGCGTCTTTTTTACCCATGGCGCGGCGCAACATGTCGGCGCCACCGAGTGAGTAGCCGCCCAGGATCTGCGCGGTCTGCATCACCTGCTCCTGGTAGACCATGATGCCGTAGGTCTCAGACAACATGTTGGCCACCAGCGGGTGCGGGTACTCGACCACCTCGCGCCCATGTTTACGCGCCACAAAGCTCGGGATCAGGTCCATCGGGCCGGGGCGATAGAGCGCATTGAGTGCAATCAGGTCTTCCAGCCGGGTCGGTTTGGCGTCACGCAACATGCCCTGCATGCCGCGACTTTCAAACTGGAACACCGCTTCAGTCTTGCCCTCTTGAAACAGCCTGTAGGTGGGTTTGTCGTCGAGTGGCAGGTTCTCAAACGCAAAGTTTTCCTGACCCTTGTGGCGTTTGACGATGAACTCGCGCGCAATCTCCAGAATGGTCAACGTGGCCAGACCCAAAAAGTCGAACTTGACCAGGCCCACCGCCTCAACGTCGTTTTTGTCGTACTGGCTCACCGCCGATTCGCTGCCGGGCTGCTGGTAGAGCGGGCAGAAGTCGGTGAGTTTGCCCGGCGCAATCAGCACGCCCCCGGCGTGCATGCCGATGTTGCGGGTCATGCCTTCCAGCTTGCGCGCCAGCTCCAAGAGCGTGCGCACGTCTTCTTCCTTGGCCTCGCGCTCGGCCAGAATCGGCTCCGCCTCGGAGGCGTAGACCATCTTGTCGTCTTTGGGTCGGTCTGGCGGCGGCAATTGCAGGGTGACGGCGACCCCGGGCTTGTTCGGGATCAGTTTGCTGATGCCATCACAAAAGGTGTAACTCATGTCCAGCACACGGCCCACGTCGCGGATCGCCGCGCGGGCGGCCATGGTGCCAAAGGTGGCAATCTGGCTCACCGCGTCCTTGCCGTATTTGTCCTTGACATAGTCGATCACGCGGTCGCGGTTGCCCTGGCAGAAGTCGATGTCAAAGTCGGGCATCGACACCCGCTCGGGGTTCAGGAAACGTTCGAACAGCAGGTTGTATTGCAGCGGGTCCAGATCGGTGATCTTGAGCGCGTAGGCCACCAGAGAACCAGCGCCGGAACCCCGCCCGGGCCCCACCGGGCAACCATTGTTTTTGGCCCAGTTGATGAAGTCACCCACGATCAAAAAGTAACCTGGGAAGCCCATTTTGAGGATGGTGACCAGCTCGAACTCGAGGCGTTCCACATAACGCGGCATCTCGGCCTCGCGTTTCACCGGGTCGGGGTACAGGTGCGCCATCCGAACTTTCAGCCCCTCATGCGAGGCGTAGCGGAAGTACTCGTCAGCGCCCATCACCACACCGTTGACCGGTGGAATGGGAAAGTCTGGCAGCTGCGGCTTGCCCAGCACCAGGCTCAGGTTGCAGCGTCTGGCAATCTCGACACTGTTGGCCAGCGCACTGGGCACATCGGCAAACAGTTCGGCCATCTGTGCCGCGGTTTTGAAGTGCTGCTCACGGGTGAAACGGCGCACCCGGCGCGGGTTGGCCAGAATTTCGCCCTCGGCAATACAAACCCGGGCTTCATGGGCCTCAAAGTCTTCGGGCGCGGCAAACTGGATCGGGTGGGTGGCCACCACCGGCAGCTGCATACGTTGCGCCAGCTGCACCGCGGCGGCCACCTGTGGCTCGTCTTCCGCTCGCCCGGCGCGTTGCAGCTCCAGGTAAAAACGGTGCGGGAACACGTTGGCCAGCTGCATGGCCGCGTCAAACGCGCGCTCTTCGTCCCCCTGCAACAGCGCTTGGCCGATGGGCCCAGCCTGCGCACCTGAGAGGCAAATCAGCCCGCCGTTGAGTTCATTGAGCCAAGCCAGGCTGATGCTGGCCTGGGTTTTTGTGCCGTTTTGGGTCCAGGCGCGTGCCAACAGCTCGGACAGGTTCAGGTAACCGGCATGGTTTTGCACCAAAAGCAACACCCGGGACAGCTGGGTGGCCTCTTTGCCCAGGCCTTCGAGCCATATTTCAGCGCCGATGATCGGTTTGACGCCGCGCTTGCGCCCTTCTTTGTAAAATTTGACCGCACCAAACAGGTTGCTGAGGTCGGTGATGGCCAAGGCCGGTTGTTGGTCCGAAGCGGCAGATTTGACAATCTCGTCGATCCGGTTGGTGCCGTCAATGACGGAAAATTCGGTGTGTAGGCGCAAGTGAACAAACATAACCTGCATTGTAGGAAAGCAGCAAGGCGGTCAAGGTGAAGATTCTGGTGGTGGATGATCATGCGCTGGTGCGTGCGGGCCTGTGCCAGGTGCTGCAGGGTTTGTCACCTCAAGAGACCACCGAGGTGTTCGAAGCCGCCGACTGCACCCGTGCTTTTGTGCTCGCCGCCGCCCACCCCGACCTGGACCTGGTGCTGCTGGACTACCACCTGCCCGACATGAACGGCCTGGCCGCCCTGGCCATTTTTGGTGAGCGCCATCCGGAGCTGCCGGTCGTGATCCTGTCGGGCTCGGCCAACCCCAGCATCGCACAACGGGTCCTGGCCCAAGGTGCGGCCGGGTTCGTCACCAAGTCCGGTCTGAGTGATGAGTTGTTACATGCGCTGCGTCAGGTACTGCGTGGCGAGGTCTATTCACCGCTGGAATTCAGGTCGGCGCACCAAGCAGCCCCGGCCTGTGCCGAAATCAAGGCACCGGTCTTCACACCACGCCAGCAGGAAGTGCTGCAGTTGTTGCTGGGTGGCTGCAGCAACCGCGACATCAGCGAGCAGTTGTCGCTGTCAGATGAAACCGTCAAAAATCACGTCAGCAGCATCCTGCGGGGTTTTGGTGTCAAGACCCGTACCCAGGCGGCTTTGGAGGCCGGCCGTTGGGGTTACGACAAGTCGGCGCCTGTCACCTCCCGCTGATCCGCTTGCTCCATCAACAGGTGGCGCAGCAGGCTGCGTAACTTGGCCGGGCGCACGGGTTTGTGCAGCAGCGTCAGGCCCGCCGCCTGCGCCGCCTGAATCAGCCCGGGATCGGTGTCCCCACTCATCAGACAGGCCGGTGTGGCGGTACCAAGGCGCTGGCGCAAGCCTTGCACCAACTGCATGCCGTTGTGCCCCTCTTGCAAGCGGTAGTCACTCACAATCACATCGGGCACCAAACCCTGGGCCAGACACTCTATTGCGTCCGACGCACCACGTGCCTGCGCCACGCGCATGCCCCAACTGACCAGCAAACCCACCAGGGCGCTGCGGGCCAGGGCATCGTCCTCCACCACCAGCGCACAACGGTCACGCACATCATCAGGCACAACTTTGTCTTTGGTGACTTCTACCTCCAGGGCCTGCGGGCCAGCAGCAGACGGCAAATTCAGGGTAAACCGCGTGCCTCTGCCAGGCAGCGACCTCATGGTCAGAGGGTGATCCAGCAAATTGACCGTACGCTGGACAATGTTGAGCCCCAGACCCAAGCCCTTGGTGCGGTCCCGCGCAGCATTGCCCACTTGGTAGAACTCGGCAAACACCGCCTGTTGGTGTTCCGGCGCAATGCCAACGCCGCTGTCCCACACTTGCAGCTCAACCCGGCCCGAGGCCAGCTGGCGGGCGGCCACCAGCACACCACCACGCTCGGTGTAACGCAAGGCATTGCCTGTCAGATTGAGCAACACGCGGTAAATCAGGGTGGCATCACTCATCACCCACAACGGGGTGGGCCGGACCCGCAAGCGCAGACCTTTGTCGGCGGCCTCGGCACTCAATGCCTGCTGCAACTGGTCAAACAGGCCAGACAGGGCAAATGGTCGTCTGTCCACCTGTACCGCACCGGCCTCCAGACGGGAGATGTCCAACAAACCGTCCAGTAGGTTCTGCATCGCACGTACCGAAGCGTCCAGGTTGCCAATCAGCTCACCCGTTTGCCGGTCATGCGGCAACTGCGCCAGGCGTGACACAAACAAGCCCAGCGCATGGGTGGGCTGGCGCAGGTCATGACTGGCCGCAGCCAGAAACCGTGACTTGGCCACATTCGCCTGTTCCGCCTCCTCCTTTTTTTCGCGCAGGGCTTGGGTGGCCAGCTCGACCTGCTGCTCCAGCTCAAACCGAGCCTCTGACAGGCGTTTGGCCATCAGGTGGATATGACGCTGCAAGTCCTGCAACGGATCGCGTGCAAAAGCCGGGTCGCAGAGCTTGTCCACCGCCGCAAAATCACCCTGGCCAATACGCTCGACCAACTGGGTGATGCGGGTGATCGGGCGGATCACCCCCCGGCTCAAAAGCACCGCCAAAGCCATGCCAAACAACAAACTCAAGAGACCCACCACCCCGCCCGAGAGCAACAAATCGTGTTTGCGGGTGTCCACACTCTGGCGCGAAAACACCATCACCACCTGGCCGAGTTGCACCGGTGACGAAGACTTTTGCACCCCACTTTTTTCGAACAGATCGTCGATCGCCACGGTGCTTGGAAACACCGGCTGTGCCAGCCAATCCAGCCGCCTGTCCGGTGCAAACCCCTGCATTTCAAGCGCACTCATCGGTGAAGAAAAAGCCTGGTCGGCCTGGCCCGTGCTGGCCAGCAGCTGGCCCTTGGTGTTCAGAATGCCCACCCAGCGTACATCGGTCTCTTGCAAAGCGCCCACGGCCAACGCCTGCAATTGCGACACATTGCCCGAAAACAGGCCATATTCACTGGCTACAGCCGCCTGACGCACCACCGCACGGTTGCGCTGGTCATAGGCCGCTTGCATGTCACCAAAACGGGCCAGCAGGAACACCGTGGCCAACAAGATGCTGATCAGGGCCAACGGCAGCAGGGCCGCCAACAACATGCGACTGCGGATATCAAGTGTCTTCTTCATGGGAGTCGCTCCAGACGTCGCAAGGCCAAACGCAGTGCCTGTGCGTCAAGTGTCAGGTCCAACACATGTGCCACCTGGGCATTCACACCCACTTCAAAATCATTGGGCTCCAGCACATGGTCTGGCAGGGGCTTGCCACGCAACACCCCCAGCACCAGCTCGGCCGCTTGCTGGCCCGCCTGCAAGGGTGTGGTGTAGAGCGCCAATACCGCGCCTGCACGCACATAGGCCGGCGAAAAAGCGACAAGGGGAACACGTGCACGAAAACTCGACATCAGAATGTTTTGAAGGGTGTTGCTGTTGTAAATTGCCGGGTCTGCCAAAGCCAACAGCACATCACTGCCAGCCAACACCTGGGCCAGAGCCAAAGGCAAATCGTCGGGCTGGGTGACCATCGTCTCTTGCAGATCGAGGCCGTTAGCGGCCACCAGCGGTCTCAACCCTGTCGCCCGATCTGCTGACTCGCTACCCCACAGGACACCCAGGCGCCTGACTTGCGGCAAGGCCAACCGAACCAGTGCCAACTGGCGGGCCAGGGGCTGGTCCAGGTAAATCGCACTCAAGCGGGCAGAGACCGTCTTGCCCTGGCTGCGCACAATGCGCTCAAAACTGCTGCGCGGGATCAGGGCGCTCAAGACCGGCGTCTGGGTGCCCGCAGCCACCAGCAGTTGTGTGGCCTCGCTGCCCAGCGCCACATACACCGTGGGCCGGGGTGGCTGGCCCGACTTGAGTCGCACAGCCAGATCAGCGGCCAAGGACTGCGCTATATCGGTCCGGGCAATGCCTTGGCGAACCAGATGGTCAGTCAGCGCCTCGGCAGTTTGGGTGTAGGCCGGGGCACTGTCGCTGCTGACAATGACCACCCGCGACGGCTGGCTTGACGCTTGCGCCCACACCCCTGTCCCCAAGACGCCAAGCGTCAAGGTCACCAACAGCGAGCGCAGCGTTATAGACATCAGCGGGGCTCAGTCGTCCAGTCGCAAAGTCAGGTAGGCCTGTTTCTGGAACAAAAATTCTTTCTGGTAGTCCCGGTAGGCCGACCCCATGTTTTGCACTACCAGGGCTACCTCGCCACGGCGCGTGCCCCAGCGCAGGCCTTTGGCCAGGCGCAAGTCAGTGCGGCGAGTGGCCTGTGCATCATCTTCATTGCCGCCAAAAGACGCCCATCGGCTGCTGTCGGTGCGTGCCAGCGTCAATGTGACCTGGCCGGGCAAGCTGTGGACATAGCTGATGGTGCTGGCCAATTTCGGCGCAGCCAGTGCGTCACCGGGCTGGACGGTTGTGATGTTGGTACGGGTCTGGCTCAGCACGACCTGTGCACCTTGCCAAGGCTGCCATCTGAGCTGGTATTCGAAGCCCCGAATCGCAAAATCCTCATCATTGAGATAAGTCTTGGGCGCCTGGTTCGTGATGCGCATGAAATTGTCGATCTTTTCGTCAAACAGCCGAGCATCCAGCGCCATGCGCCAATCCGGAAACTCTCCCAAATACCCCAGCTCCTTGCTCACAAGCTCCTCGGCGCGCAGTTGGCTGCTGCCATGGGCGGTCTGGAGAAGCTGCAGGCCATGCCAGAAGTACCGAACATCTGCATAACTCTCGAAGTTGCTCGGCGGGCGGTAGGCTTTGGAGATGCCAGCCCGCAAGGTGTGCCCTGGGGTCAGGTGCCAGTTGAGCATCAGGCGGGGCGCCACAGTGTCACCGGTGTCACTGCTGTGCTCGGCCAGCGCACCGATGTTGAATAACCAGTTCTTGGCGACGCACCACTCGACATTACCAAACAGCCGGGTAAAGTCGTTCACAAACACACTTTGCGTGTTGTAGAGCGCCTGCGACTGAATTCGCTCACTGCGCAACTCACCACCCCACACCAAGCGCACGACATCACTGTTGCGCAGCGTGTGCTGCACGGTCACCACGTCACTGCTGGCCGTGCCATTGGCACTGACTGGTATAAAGTCATTGGCAGCAAAAACTGGTTTCCACTGTCGCAAATAGACGGGGAACACATCGGTGTAACGCTCCTGCGTGTGCGAGAGCTTGAGCGCCACATCTTCATTCGCATTCAGAATACGTTTGTAGTCGAGTTGGGCATAGGATGACTCAAAGGCAAACGGGCGCAAGGGGTCACCGATGTTGCCCGCCGTACCCCGGCCAGAATCAATCTTCAGGGCGCCCAAGCGGACTTGCACTTCATCGCTGCCATTGGCGCGGATGTCCGAGCGAAAGTTGATGCGCGAGACTCGGTTCTGGCCATTGGCACCAGCCAGGCCATCGTCCTCACGGGTGTCTGCCGTCAGGCGAAAAGTGCCACGCCAATCGCCCCAGCCAAGACGTGCCTGGGTGTCACGGATGCCGTTGTCACCCACGGTGATCGCGCCCTGCACGCCCAGCGTGTTGGCGGTATCGCGTGTCACGATGTTGATCACACCCAAAATCGCGCGTGCGCCATAAGACGCCGAGTTGGAACCGCGCAACACTTCGATGCGTTCGATGTCTTCGAGTGCCACCGACTGCAAACCCGGACCGATGCTGCCAATGAAATAAGGGGAATAGGCCGAACGCCCGTCAATTTGCAACTCCAATCGATTCGAGTAGTCGCCAAACGCGCCGTGGTAGCTGACCAACGGTGCCACACTCTCGAACGCGTTGCTGACCTGAAAACCCGGCACCAGACGCAGCAAATCGGCCACATCGCGCGCGCCAGAGTTGCGGATCATGTCGCGATCCAGAATCGTCACAGCGCCGGGTGTTTCGTCCAGCCGCTGCGGCAGGCGCGACACACTCAACACGATCGGCATGTCTGACAGAAAGTCTTTTTCAGACACCGAAGCGACCACCTGGGCCTGCGACAGGCTGCCCACGAGCAATCCGCCGGTCAACAGGGCAGCCGGAAACAAAAGTGAAGAGAGGGGGTGAAAAGCGGGGAAAGCAGGTCGCATGGCTGGCCAGTGGTACTGATTGTTTTGTACCGATTTTGCCCTGCCCCGCTCACCCCCCGCTGACACCTGTCTTCACCGGCCTCAGGACCGTGTCAAAGCCGAAAAATGCTACTCAGTCTGTAGCTATCAGCCCTTTACCCATAAGGGCCAAAGGCAAAAACGTCATACAAACCTCAAAAACCTGGCGCCCACACCTGACAAAAAGCCCGGCCACGCTGGGCCCGATCAACATCAGCTTTGATCAGGCGCTGAACTTGGCAGCAACAGCCGCCACACGCTGGCCAAACAGCCGCGCGGTTTCCAGATCACCAGGCAGCATCTCGGCGGGTGATGCGTCCGACGGTGACTGCGCCATGGCGCCACTGAACGAGCCGACATAGTTGAGGTCGTTGCGCTGCGCCGCCTTGCTGTTGCTGGGCATCATGCCGGTGCCCACCCAGATACCGCTGTGTTGCATGGCCAGGGTGAACAGATAGTGCAAGGTGGACAACTTGTCGCCGTTCATGGTGGCACTGTTGGTGAAACCGGCAAACACCTTGTCTTTCCAGGCCTGGCCAAACCAGGGCTTGCTGGTGGCATCGGCAAATTTCTTGAACTGCCAGCTCACCGAGCCCATGTAAGTGGGGCTGCCAAAGATGATGGCGTCGGCCGCGTTCAATGTGGCCCAGCCAGCTTCGGACACGTTGCCGTCAGCGTCAATCGCCACCAGCTCGGCGGCGGCGCCGTCAGCCACCGATTGCGCCATGCGCAGGGTGTGGCCGTAGCCGGAATGGAAAACAACTGCAACTTTGGCCATGAAAAACTCCTGATGAGGTTAAAAAGAAACAACTGACACTGTTCAAAACGACCCGGTGCACGGCTTCATCAGGCCGACAGATCAAACACCAGCACCTCGGCACCCACACCGCCCGACAGGGTGAGCTGCGGCTCCCCGTCCAGCAATGCGGCGTCGCCTGCCTGCAGCGCGAGGCCATTGACTTGCAGCTCGCCGCGCACCAGAAACACATAGGCCTTGCGTTGTATGTCCAAGGCCAGATCGGCAGTTTGCCCGGTTTCGAACAAACCTGCATACAGGCGTGCGTCAGCGTGCAGGCTGACAGAACCCTGGGCACCGTCCGGTGAGGCCACCAGGCACAGGCGGCCCTGCTTGCGCTCGGTCTCAAAGGTTTTTTGCTCGTAGCCCGGTTCGATGCCTTGCACATTGGGCAGGATCCAGATTTGCAGGAAATGGGTGGTCTCGTCCGCTGCGTGGTTGTACTCGCTGTGCTGCACACCGCTACCCGCACTCATGCGCTGCACCTCGCCGGGCCGGATGGTCTGCACATTGCCCATGCTGTCCTTGTGGGCCAAGGCCCCCGACATCACATACGACACGATCTCCATGTCGCGGTGGCCATGGGTGCCAAAGCCCTTGCCAGGTGCAACGCGGTCCTCGTTGATCACCCGCAAATTGCCCCAACCCATGTGTGCCGGGTCGAAGTAGCCAGCAAAGGAAAAACTGTGGAACGACTTGAGCCAGCCGTGGTCGGCAAAACCGCGTTCTTGCGAAGGTCTGAGTTGGATCAAGGTGACTCCTTGTGTGAATAGGACAATGGCCACTTTAGCCGGGCACACCTCTGCGATCTCCCTGAGGTTTTGATGGCATCATTCAAATGTTTCGAATAAAAGAATGTCGACCATGCAAACCGCACGCAAGGTATTGACCCCTGACGCGCTCGCCATGCTGCAAACCATTGCCGATACCGGCAGTTTTGCGGCCGCCGCGCGGGCCTTGGGCATGGTGCCCAGTGCCTTGACTTACCGGGTCCGCCAGATGGAAGACGCGCTGGATGTGCTGCTGTTTGACCGCAGCTCGCGCCAGGCGGTGGCCACCCAGGCCGGACTGGAACTGTTGCGCGAGGGTGAACGCCTGCTGCAGGAGATTGATGCGGTGGCCAACCGCGTCAAACGTGTGGCCACCGGCTGGGAGCCGCAGTTCACCATTGCGGTGGACGCCATCATCGCCAAGGCCACGGTGATGGAACTGTGTGAGCGCTTTCTGGAAGGCGCGCCACCTACCCGCATCCGCCTGCGCGACGAAACACTCTCGGGCACCCTGGAAGCACTGACCAGCGGCCAGGCCGACCTGGCTCTGGGTGTGGCCGACTTGACACAGAACGCCGCACTGCACAGCCATTTGCTCGGTGAGGTGCGTTTTGTGTTTGTGGTGGCACCACACCACCCGCTGGCCGACGCCACCGAACCGCTGTGTGATGAAGAGCTGCGCCAACACCGTGCCATTGCAGTGGCCGACACCATCAGCCGGGGTCGTGGCATGACGTTCGGACTGCTCGGTGGCCAGGACGTGCTGACCGTGGCCACCATGCAGGACAAACTCGACGCCCACATCCGCGGTCTGGGCTGCGGCTTTCTGCCCGAATCGATGGTGGTGGACCACCTCGCCACCGGGCGGCTGGTGACGCGCAGCACGGTGCGCGCCACCCGAGTCGTCAGCCTCAACTACGCCTGGCGCGCCAGCAGCAGCACGCCCGGGCGGGCGCTGCAGTGGTGGCTGGACGTGCTGGGCAGTGCCACCACCCGCGCGGCTTTGCTGCAGCGGCACCGGGGCGTGTAAAGTCGGTCACAGCGGCGGGAGACAACTTGCCCTTCACAACAACATCACCACGCCCACACTCTTTTACCTCTGGAGCAAACCACATGAACAAATCCCCTCGCATGCGCCAACACATCGCCATCATCGGCGCCGGTATGGCGGGCGTGACCTGCGCACGCACCTTGGTGCAAGCGGGCCACACCGTGACCTTGTTCGAAAAAAGCGGCGGCCTGGGTGGCCGCATGGCCACCCGAGACAGCGCATTTGGCTCGTTTGACCACGGCGCCCAGTACTTCACCGCGCGCGACCCGCGTTTTGTCATGGCGCTGGAAACCTCACCCCGGCTGGTCAAACGCTGGAGCGCCAACACGGTCCAGGTGATTGACGAAGCTGGCCAGATCAGCACCCCCAGCGCGCCGACCAGCGAGGCACATTGGGTGGGCGTGCCGGGCATGTCGTCCCTGGTAACGGGCTGGGCTGAGGACATCAAGGGGCCGAGCCAGATCGAGCTGCACACCCGCGTCACCCTGATCGAGCCCGATGCCCTCAAACCCGGGGCCTGGCAACTGCGTACCGAAGGTCCCGATGACGCGCGCCATGTGTACTCCGGATTTAACGCTGTTTTGTTGGCTATCCCCAGCCCCCAAGCGCAGAGTCTGCTACAAACTTCGAAGTTGGCCGAGTCCTGGCTGCCCTTGCTCGACGGGGTTGACATGGCACCCTGCTGGACGCTGATGCTGGCCTTCCCCCAGGCCATGCAACCCGATCTGTCGACACTGGGACCGCAGTGGAGCGCAGCGCGCAGCAAACACCACCGCATTGCCTGGCTGGCCCGTGAATCGAGCAAACCCGGACGCAGCCCGATTGAACGCTGGACGGTACAGGCCAGCGCCGACTGGTCACAGGAACATCTGCAGGATGACCCGGTGCGGGTGCAGGCCAAGCTGCTCAAGGCCTTTGGCGAAGTCACCGGCATCCACGCCGAACCCGCGCTGGTGGACAGCCAGCGCTGGCTGTACGCCAAAACCCGCCAGACCCTGGGCCAGAGCCACTTGTTCAATGCCGAACTGGGCTTGGGCCTGTGCGGCGACTGGTGCCAGGGTTACCGGGTGGAAAACGCCTTTGTCTCCGGGCTGGAACTGGCACTCGCCGTCGTCTAAGCAGCCAACAGAGCACATGGGCCAGGCCTCAGACGGGCTGGCCATCGCTGCTCTTGTGGCCCATAGCACCCGTTTGAGGGCTGCGCCCGCACTGCGGGTGTCGCCCCAAAGCCACTGCTCACCGTGCCAACCATGAGTCTCTACACCGGTCGCTTTGCCCCCTCACCCACCGGTCCCTTGCACGCTGGATCATTGGTGGCGGCCCTGGCCAGCTGGCTCGATGCACGCGCCCACGGCGGGCGCTGGCTGCTGCGTATCGAAGATGTGGACAGCAGCCGTTGCCTACCCGGTCTGGGCGAATTCATCTTGCAGCAGCTCAACCAGTGTGGGCTAGTTCCGGATCAGCCGCCCCAATACCAATCGCAGCGTAGCGGGCTCTACCAGCAGGCCTTGCAGGTCCTGGTGCAACGTGGTCTGGCCTACCGGTGCAGTTGCACCCGCAAACAGATTGAGGCGGTGCTGGCCCAACACGGCACAGGCAAAGCACGCCATGGTGAACTGGTCTACCCCGGCACCTGCCGCTCTGCGCCACGCAGCGCCACCACCGGGGCCTGGCGCCTGCGCACCGACATATATATAAAAAATGTGCCCCTAGCCCTTATTAAAAAAGGGGATGCAGCTACTGATTCAATAGTATCCCCACACCAACCCGACCTCTGCACCCAAGCCCTGCTGGGGCCCACCGAGTGGCTGGATCGCCGCCTGGGCCCACAGCAGCAGGACGTGGCCACGGTGGTGGGTGACTTTGTGCTGAAACGTGCTGACGGCTGTTTTGCCTACCAGCTCGCGGTTGTGGTGGACGATGCGGCACAAGGCATCACCGACGTGGTGCGGGGCGCGGATCTGGTTGACAACACCGCCCGGCAAATTTTGCTCCAGCACGCCCTGGGCCTGCCCACACCGCGCTACCTGCACACCCCGCTGGTGCTGGGCGCCAATGGCGAGAAACTCTCCAAACAAAACGGCGCCGCCGCGCTGGACCTGCAGCAACCTCTGGCCGCGCTCAACCAGGCAGCCCAGACGCTGGGTCTGCTGCCACAGACAGGCTCCCTGGCCGAGGCGCTGGCGGCCTGGGTGGCCCAGTGGCCCAGCGCGCCACCCCGCTAACAGACTTCTCAAAACCCGCTGGTGTGCCCATAATGAAGCGGGAGCACACACCAGCATGACACACCACCTGGAAGCCTCAATCGGGTTTGCTTGCGGGCCCACACCACAGCTTGTCACGGCCAGCGAGCCCATCCTGACGCTGCTGGGTGTGCCTGCGCGGGACTTCTTGGACGGTACCGTCAGCTGGACCGATCTGATCCACCCGGACGACCAGGATGTGGCCGAACAGCTGTTCACAGAGGCTGCTGGCCCACCCCATGGCAGCCTCAACATCCGCCTGCGCCATGCGGACGGCCGCATTCGCTGTTGCCGACTGCGCTACCGGCGCCAGCCGGAGCACATGCCGGTGGCGCTGCAGGTGCAGCTTGCCGATGCCCGCACGCTCTACCAGCACAACGCCCGGCGTTTGATGCCCAACTTTGTGGCCATGATGGAGAACACCGATGACTTCATCTACTTCAAAGACCGCAACCACGTCTTCACCGGTGCCAGCCAGACCTTGGTGGGCATCACCGACCCGTCCGAGCACTGGCGTGACCTGATCGGCAAAACCGATTACGACGTGTTCCCAGAGGCCTTTGCCGATGTCTATTACCGCCTGGAAAAGCAGGTGTTTGCCGGTTTGCCGGTTGCCCACGAGGTGCAGGCCATTCCCACCCGTGATGGCCGCACCGGCTGGGTGGATAACCGCAAGTACCCGATCACCAATGCCCAGGGCGAGATCATCGGCCTGTTTGGTGTGGCCCGAGACATCACCGAACTCAAACTGACCAAAGACGCGCTGTCCGAGAGTGAACACCGCTTCAGAACCATTTTTGAGGAACTGCCCTCGATCTCGGTACAAGGCTACAACCGGCAACGCCAGGTGATTTACTGGAACCGAGCCAGTGAGCAGCTGTATGGCTACACCCGCGAACAGGCGCTGGGCCGTCGGCTTGAAGACCTGATCATTCCCGAGCCCATGCGTGAGGCGGTGATTGGTTTTGTCGACGCCTGGACCCACGGCGGCCCGGCCATCGGCTCGGCCGAGCTGACACTCCAAGGCCGCGACAAGCAGCCGGTGGAGGTGTTCTCCAGCCATGTCATGCTGCACAGCGCGGCGGGTGAACCCGAGATGTACTGCATTGACATCGACATCTCCGAGCGCAACCGGGCCACACGCGAGCTGCGCGCCAGCGTGTCTTTTCTGCGCACCATCATCGATGAACTTCCTGATGCGCTGGTGCTCAAGGACCAGCGCGGCAACTTCCTGTTGTGCAACCAGGCTGTCGCCCGGCTCTACCACACCACGCCTGAGGCCATGGTGGGCAAACACGATGAGGATTTCGGCGTCAGCCCGGAGATGGCGGCTTTTTTCCGGGCCAGCACCCAGGCCATCATTGCCACCGGCACCACCCAGGTGGTGATGGAAGACAGCCGCGACGCCCTCACCGGCGAGGTGCGTCACCTGCGCACCATCAAGAAGCCACTCAAAGATGTCGATGGCCACGACCAAGTGCTGGTGCTGGGCCAGGACATCACCGACCTGGTGCGCGCCCAACGCCAGGTGGCCGAGAGTGAACAGCGTCTGCAACATGTGATGGAAACCACACGCGAGGGCATCTGGGACTGGCATCTGCCCAGCAACCACGTCGTCCACAACCGCCAGTGGTATGCCACCCTGCTCTACGCCGAACACGAGATCCCCCCCACCTCGGAAGCGTTTGTCACACTGATCCACCCTGAGGACCTGGAAGCGGTCAAGAAGCGCATCAACGAGCTGGTCAACGGCAGCAGCAACGACTACCACTCCGAGCACCGCCTGGTCCGCAAGGACGGCAAAGTCATCTGGGTGCAAGACCGCGGGCGGGTGGTGACGCGTGATGCCCAAGGCCGGGCAGTGCGTATCGTGGGCAGCTACACCGACATCAGTTTCCAGAAGGAGCACCAGCAGTATCTGGAGCGCATCGCCCACTACGATCCGCTCACCAGCCTGCCCAACCGGGTGCTGCTGGCGGACCGCATGCAACAGGCCATGGCCCAGGGCAAACGCCGCGGTCGGCAGGTGGCTGTCGCCTACCTGGACCTGGACGGCTTCAAAACCATCAACGACCAGCATGGCCACACCATGGGTGATCTGTTGCTCACCAGCATTGCCAGCCAATTCAAGGCCATGATGCGAGAGGGCGACACCATCGCCCGGCTCGGGGGTGACGAGTTTGTTGCGGTGTTTGTCGACCTGGTCGACGTGCAGGACAGCGTGGCATTGATCCAGCGCTTGCTGGAAGTGGCCTCGCGCCCGACCGAAGTGGACGGCCTGATGCTCAAGGTCTCCGCCAGCATCGGTGTGAGCTTTTACCCGCAGGCCGAGGATACCAACGCCGACCAGTTGTTGCGCCAGGCTGACCAGGCCATGTACAACGCCAAACTGGCAGGCAAAAACCGCTACCACCTGTTTGATGCCGAACACGACCGCCATTTGCGCGCCCGCAACGACACGCTGGATCGCCTGCAGCAGGCCTTGGACCAGCAGGAATTTGTGCTGCATTACCAGCCCAAAGTCAACCTGCGCAGCGGCAAGGTGGTCGGTCTTGAAGCCCTGATCCGCTGGCAACACCCTGAGCGTGGGCTGCTGGCACCGGGCGTCTTTTTGCCCGACATCGAAGGTCATGCGCTCAGTGTGGCGCTCGGAGAGTGGGTGCTGACAACAGCGCTGGCCCAGGCCCAGGCCTGGGCTACGCTCGGGCTGAGCCTGGCGGTCAGTGTGAACATTTCGGCCCAGCACTTGCAGCAGCCCGATTTTGTCGACCGGCTCAAGCAGTGTTTGGCCGAGCACCCCGAGATGCCCCACGGCACGCTAGAGCTGGAAGTGCTGGAGACCACCGCGCTGGACGAAATCGATGCGGTGGCCGCTGTCATCCGCGAATGTGCGGCGATGGGAGTCCGTTTTGCGCTCGATGATTTTGGCACCGGTTACTCCAGCCTGACCTACCTGAAACGCCTGCCTGCCCAGGTGTTAAAAATCGACCAGAGTTTTGTGCGCGACATGCTCGATGACCCGGAAGACCGCGCCATCGTGGAAGGGGTGCTGGGCCTGGCCCGTGCCTTTGGCCGCGAGGCCGTGGCCGAAGGCGCAGAAACCGCCGCCCACTGCCGCCTGCTGCTGCGGGTGGGTTGTGATCTGGCCCAAGGTTATGGCATCGCCCGCCCGATGCCTGCCGACGCGGTGCTGAACTGGGTCGAGGGCTGGCACCCCGACCTGGGTTGGTTAGGCTAAACGGCTCACGACACAGGCTGCTGGGCCTGGACAAACGCCTCAAAAGCCGCCACTGGCAAAGGCTTGCTGAAGTAATACCCCTGCGCCTCATCACAGCCCTGCAGGCGCAAAAAGGCCAGCTGACTGGCAGACTCAACCCCTTCGGCAATGGTCTTGAGGTTAAGGCTGGCGGCCAGGTTGATGATGGCGGTGACGATCGCCTTGTCATCCTGGCCGTCGCTGATGTCACGCACAAAACTCTGGTCGATCTTGAGTTTGGACACATTGAACTTCTTCAGGTAACTCAAAGACGAGTAACCGGTGCCAAAGTCGTCAATCGCCATGCGGATGCCGCGCTCGTGCAACTGGTTCATCAGCGCGATGGCTGCCATTGGGTTGTCCATGGCCATGGCCTCGGTCAGCTCCAGTTCCAGGTACTGGGGTGGCAAACCGACCTCGTCCAGAATCTGCGTCACCATCGTCAGTAAATTGGGGTGGCGAAATTGCACCGCCGACAGGTTCACCGCCACCACCATCGGCGCCATGCCGCCATCAATCCAATGCTTAAGCTGCGTTACTGCGGTACGCAGCACCCATTCACCAATGGCCAGAATCTGGCCGTTGTCCTCGGCAATCGGGATGAATTCTGCGGGCGACAAACTGCCCATCTCCGGGTGCTGCCAGCGCAGCAAGGCCTCGGCGCCCACGATGTGGCCGTCCTGCAGCGAAAACTGCGGCTGGTAATGCAGAGACAATTCGCCACGCGCCAGGGCGAAATGCATGGCGTTGTTGAGCTGCAGGTGGCGTGCCGAGTGGGTCTGCATCTCCTGGGTGAAAAAAGCAAAGTTGTTGTGACTGGCCTGCTTGACGCGGTACATCGCGGTGTCGGCGTTTTTGGACAAGGTCTCGAAGTCCAGCCCGTCATACGGGTACAGGGCGATACCAATCGACAGGGTGCTGACCAGTTCGTAGGTGTCCATCTTGAACGGCTCGTGCATCACAGCCAGCAGCTTCATCGCAATCTGGCTGGCATCTTCCTCGTTGACCGCAGGCAACAACAGGATGAACTCATCTCCGCCCATGCGCGACAAGGTGTCCCCGGCACGCAGTGCGCTGCTCAGGCGCTGGGCCACCTGCACCAGCAGGCGGTCGCCCATGCTGTGACCCAGGGTGTCGTTGACATTTTTGAAGTGGTCCAGGTCCAGAAACATCAGCGCCAGGCCCTCACCACTGCGCTGCGCCAACTGGTGGGCAAAGTCGAATCGTGCCTGCAGCTGGCTGCGGTTGGGCAAGCCGGTGAGCTGGTCAAAATGCGCCAGTTGGGTGATGCGTTCGTCCGCACGTTTTTTGTCGGTGATGTCGCGGGTGATCGACAGCACACAGTCAACATCGTCCAAACGCACCAGGGTGGCCGACATCAGCCCCGTCAACACGGTGCCGTCCTTGCGACAGAAGTCGGCTTCGAGGTTGTGACATTGGCCGTCGCGGTGCAGCGCATCCACCATACGTTGGCGGTCTTCGGCATAACGCCAGATGTTGAGTTCCAGCGAGGTTTTGCCCGCCACATCAGCAGCCGTCCAGCCCGTGGTGCGCTCAAAACCCTGGTTGACATCAATGTACAACCCATCTGAGCGGCGCGTGATGTTGACCGCATCGGGACTGGTGTGAAACGCCTTGCGATAACGCTCCTCACTCTCCCTCAGGCTGGCTTGTGCGCGCAAGCGATCCGCCTCATCGGCAAAACGGTCCAGCGCAAAGCTGATGTCCATCGCCATTTCCAGCAACAGCGAGCGGGCCGCCTCATCAAACGCGTTGACCTCACCGGCATACACCGTCAGCAGGCCCGCCAACTGGCCACGACGATGCAGCGGCAAGGACGCGGCAGCGCCCCAACCATAAGTTCTGGCCCGGTTGTGACAGACCTGGGCGGTCGGGTCATTGGCAAAATCCTGAAACCAGTAGGGTTCACCAGCACGCAAGGCCCGGTCAGAGGGCCCCAGACCCTGGCTGGCGTCGGTGCTGGTGTCAATGACCAAGCCACTCAGGGAGTCGGATCCTTCACCCACCCAGGTCACCGGCTTGATCACCCCGGTGGCGGCGTCCAGCACACCGATCCAGGCCAGCTTCATGCCACCAAACTTCACCGCATCGGCGCAGATGACCGGGAACAGCTCGGCCTCACTTTTGCATCGCACAATGGCCTGGTTGCACTGGCTCAAGGCGGCGTAGAGCTGGGTCAGCCGCTGCAACTTGCGTTCTGCCAGAACATGCTGGGTGACGTCACGCGACAGCACGATAAAGCTCTCGGCCTGTCCCGGCCCATTGTCTTTGCGCGCAATCGAGAGTTCAAACCAAGCCAAGCCGCTGGGCAATTGCAACTCAATCCGGCAACCCTGCGAGAAACCCTTGGTATTGGCCTCCTGCAGCGCGGCCAGGCAGTGGTCAGCGGTGGCATGGGGCATGAGTTCATGCAGCGTCTTGCCAATAAAAACATCTGCCGGCACGGCCAGCAAGTCGGTGCGCGGCGAGTGGTAGTCCAGATACCGCCCCGCCAGATCCACCTCAAACAACAAGTCGGGCAAGGCGTCCAGAATCGCCCGCAGACGACGCTCAGCACCCGCCTCGGGCATCGAGGCATGGGCAGAAAGCGCAGGGTTGTCTGACATAGGTGGGGGTCCGATGAGAGGTGTCTTGGCGAGCGGGGCCATTTTGATCGCATTTTCACGACAAATCTACAATCCGCCGAACTTTGAGCACCCACACCATGACCCAAGACACCCCATCAGTCCCGGCCAGCCCTGAGCGGCGCGCCATCCGCAGTTTTGTCAAACGCACCGGGCGCACCACCGCAGGTCAGACCAAAGCCTTGGACGAATTGGGGCCCCGCTTCTTGCTGCCGTACCAGCCAGATACTCTTGATTTTGCAGCAGCATTCCCTGATACAACAAGGGCTACAGGCCAAAATGGCATCAAACCGGCACCTCTCGTGCTGGAGATTGGTTTTGGCATGGGAGAGGCCACCGCCCACATCGCCGCGCTGCTGCCCGACACCCACTTCCTGTGCTGCGAGGTGCACGACCCCGGCGTGGGTGCGCTGCTCAAACGCATTGGTGAACAAGACCTGCGCAACATCCGCATCTGCGCCCACGACGCGGTGGAGGTGATTGACCACATGCTGCCCGAACAGTGCCTGGACGGGGTGCACATCTTTTTCCCCGACCCCTGGCACAAGGCGCGCCATAACAAACGCCGCCTGATCCAGGGCCCGCTGGTGGCCAAGCTGGCAGCACGCCTCAAGGTCGGTGGCTACATCCACTGCGCCACCGACTGGCAGGAATATGCTGAGCAGATGCTGGAGGTGCTGGGTGCTGAGCCACTGCTCAAAAACACCGCGTCACAGGCCCACCCCGAATTACAAGGCTACGCGCCCAAACCCCACTACCGGCCACTGACCAAGTTCGAAAACCGCGGCCTCAAACTGGGCCATGGTGTCTGGGATCTGGTGTTTGAGCGGGTTTAAGCCACCAACAAGTAACGGCGTGGGCCCCAGCTGTGTCGGCCTGCCAGCGGGTCCCTGGCCAAGCCTGATCGACTTTCTGGTCGAGCGTTTTCCCAATGTGGCGCGCCACACCTGGCTGGCGCGCCTGGCGCGGGGTGATGTGATCAACGAGCACGGCAGCACGATCACCCCGGAGCAGGCCTGCCAACCACCCTACCCGGCCCACACCCGGCTCTATTACTACCGCGAAGTGCCCAACGAATCCCCCATCCCGTTTGAGGAGGTGGTGCTGTACCAGGACGACCATCTGCTGGTGGTGGACAAACCCCATTTTTTGCCGGTGGTGCCCTCTGGCGGCTACCTGAGCGAGACGGTGCTGGTGCGGCTCAAGAACAAGCTCGGGCTGAACGACCTGGTGCCGATCCACCGCATTGACCGCGACACCGCCGGGCTGGTGTTGTTCTCCAAACAGCCCAGCAGCCGCGCCGCCTACAGCGCCCTGTTCAGCCAACACCAGGTGCACAAAACCTACCACGCGATTGCCCCCTGGCGAGCAGATGTGCCCATGCCACAAACACGCCACAGTCGCATCAAAGAGGCGGGGCACTTCATGCTGCAGCACGAGGTACCCGGTGTACCCAATGCGCTGACCCATATCGAGGTGCTGCAGGTGCAAGGGGATCTGGCACGGTATGCCTTGCGCCCCGTCACCGGCCAGCGCCACCAGCTGCGCGTCCACATGCTGGCGCTCGGCCTGCCCATCCTCCACGATGGTCTGTACCCCGAACTGACCCCCGAAGGCCAGGTCGACCACAAGCACCCGCTGCAACTGCTGGCCAAAGAACTGGTGTTCACCGACCCGATCAGCCAGACCCGGCACCACTTGGTGAGCCAGCGCCAGCTGATGTTCTGAACCCCTGGACCGCGTCAAAACTGCTGCAGTCCCACTGTGGCGCCGCCACCGCACACCTCAGCAAACGTCTTGGCCCATCACGCTGGACACTGGTAGCATGCCATTCGGCGCAGCACACTTTGACAGGAACACAGCATGAATATCAAGCAACTACTTCCCGCCGGGGCGCTGATACTCGGTCTGGCCACAACAGCCGCCTGGGCCGATGAGGTCGTCATCGGTTACATCAAAACGGTGCAGGGGCAGGCCACGGTGGTAGCAAACGGCCAAAGTACCCCAGCCGCGCCCGGCACAGCGGTGAGGGCGTCGGATACCTTGAAAACCGGCCCGGCCTCCAGCCTGGGCCTCACACTGAGTGACAACACCTTGTTGTCGATGGGTCCGGACACCGAGTTGGTGGTGGACGAGTACCTGTTCAACCCGGCGCAAGACCAGTTGAAACTCGGCGCCAGCCTGGGCAAGGGCTCACTCAACTATGTCTCGGGTGTGATTGCCAAACTCAAACCCTCGGCCGTGTCGGTACGCACCCCTACCGGCACGATTGGTGTGCGCGGTACCCATTTTGTAGCGCTGGTGGTGCCGGAGTAAGCCATGTCAAACCAATACACATCCCCAAGCCGCACCCTCTTGTCCTGGTTGTTGGCAAGTGCCTTGCTGCTGGGCCTGACGGCCTGTAGCAAAAACTATGTGGTCTTGCTGCCCGATGACGATGGCACACTCGGCAAGGTCACGGTCACCAGCCCGCAGGAAAATGCGCTGCTCGACCAAAAAAACCAGGGTGCGTTTATTGGTGGTATCCGGCGCGACACCTTCACCTTGAGTGACGAGCAGCTGCAGGCACAGTTTGGTGCAGCGCTGGCCGCCAGCCCGAAGAAGCCGGCCCGTTATCTGCTTTACTTTGAAACCGGCCAGACCCAGTTGACCGAGGCCTCCCAAGCCGAGATGCCCAGGATCAAGGAGGACATCAGTCAACGCCCGGGCGTGGATGTGGCCGTGATTGGCCATACCGACACCCAGGGTGAGGCACAGGCCAACTATGCGCTGGGGCTGACACGCGCCCAGCTGGTCTCCCAACTGATTGGTGAAGCGGGTATCAGCGCAGACCATGTGTCCATTGCATCCCACGGTGAGAAAAACCTGCTGGTAGCCACCCCGGACGACACCAACGAACCCCGCAACCGGCGTGTGGAAGTGATCGTGCGCTGAGGCTACTTGCTGCTCAGCACCAGCAGATCACCCACTTGCCCGGCGCGCAACCGGCCCAGATGTAAAGCCACCAGCGGGTCGGTCGGACGACGGGTGGCCAGTTCAGAAAAAACCTGCAGCGCCTGCGGTGATTGCTGGCGCATCAACTCAAACGCCTGCGCATAAGCGACATCACCCGCTTGCTCGGGGGCCAGCGGCTCAAACACCTCAATCGGCTGGGTTTTGCCCTGTAACAGCACCTGGCCAATGGGCCGCGCTGGCCACTCCGGGCAACAGCGCAGAATGGCTTTGGAGACACACACCAGGGTGCCAAACTGTTTGTTGGCACTCTCCAGCCGCGCCGCAGTATTGATCGGGTCACCCAGCGCGCGGTAGTCAAACAGGGTTTTGCCACCCACATTGCCCACAATCACCTCACCACTGTGCACCCCGATGCGGGTCAACCCAAAAGGCACATTCTGGGCCGCCAGACGCGCCACATAGGCAGTCGAAAAGCGGTGCATCTCCCAGGCACAGTTCAAGGCCCGACGCGGGTGGTCGGTCTGCAGCACCGGCGCAGAAAACATCAGCACCAGGGCGTCGCCCACAATCCGGTCCAAGGTGGCTTCGTGTTGGAAGGCAATGGCGATCATGCCGTCCAGGTAGTCGTTGAGCAGGCGCACCGCCTGTTGTGGGTCCATCTGCTCAAGCCAACTGGTGAAACCGGTCAGGTCGGTGAAAACAAAACTGCAGTCCTGGCGCCGCCCCCCCAGTTCCAGCGCACCGGGCTGCTTGATCAGGTAAGTCACCAAATTGGGCGAGACATAACGCGAGAAGGCCTGGCGTATCCAGCGCTGGCGCTGCTCACTTTGCACATGGTGCACAACGCTAGAAAAAACATAGCTAAAGACGACCGTCATACCTGGGGCTACAGCATCTATAAGCACACCCTGGTGGCTGAAGGCATAAGCCACAAGCGCCCCCAACGCCAGCAGCAGCGTCGCCAGCGCAGTCAGCGACAAAGCCGCGCCGTAACTCAGTGCGATGAAACCCACCAGCAGCCCACCCAGCAGCCCACCCAGCAGCGCCAGCAGCAGCGCCAGCGTTTGGGCCCAGGCAGGGTAGACCAGGCCGCCCCCGGTGAGTAATTGCTCCAACGCCTGCGCATGCACCTCAACCCCAGGCACCACCACCCCCAGCGGGCTGAAACGCAAATCCAGCAAACCCTGGGCCGAACTGCCGACCAGCAGGATATGGCCTGCCAGCTCTGAAGCACTGACCTCACCGGCCCACACCCGCCAGGCCGGGATGCTGCGCTGCGCCACGGGTTCTGAATAGTGCACCCAGACCTCGCCCTGCGGCGTGGTCGGCACCGTCTGGCGGCCAATACGCAGCTCGGCCAAGCCCACACCAGCCTGCGCCACGGTTTGGGTGCTGAAGTTTTTGGCACCCTGCGCCACCCGCAAGGCTTCAGCGGTCAGGGACGGTACCAGGGTGTCACCCACCCGCAGCAACAAGGGCACCCGGCGCACCACACCGTCAGCGTCCGGCAAAAAAGCAATCGCCCCCAGGCCACTGGCCGCAGCCGCCAGCTCGGGCAGCGGATTGATGGCACCAGAGAAAGCGGGCACATAAGGCTGGGCCGGTTCTCCGGTGGCCACGTAACGGGCCTTGAGCCCAGGCAAAACACCAGGCTGCTCACGCCGCTCCACCGCAAAACCCAGCACCACCGGGCCTGACGCCACCGCACGGGCAAACACCGCATCGTGGTCCGGCAAAGCCTGCAGCTGCTGGCGCAGCGCCGGTGTGGCTGGCCAGAGCTTGAGCATGGCTTTGGGGGAGGTGCGATCCGGCTCGGCAAACAACACATCAAACACGATGGACGCCGGTTGCGCTGCCTGCAAACGGGTGGTGAGTTCAGCGATGCGGGTGCGTGGCCAGGGCCATTGGCCCAGACGCTTGAGGCTCTCGTCGTCGATGTCGATGATGCGCACCGGCGCCGGGCTATAGGGGCGCGGCTGCCAGCGCTGGAGCTGGTCAAACAGGCCGTTGCGCGCCATCTGCAGCGGCAGCGGGTCCAGCAGCATGACCAACACCCACACCGCCACCACACCCACTGGCACCAGCCAGCGCATAGACCAGCGGTGGGTGTGGGTCCAGCCAGACATGGTCCGAGGTGGCAATGGATTCAGTGCATCACCACCGGGCCCAGGTAGGCCGCGATGTCCACCTCGTCGATCTGCTCGGGCTTGAGGAACTTGTTCGCATACGTGACATACAGCCTGGAGCTCAGGAACAGGTCAAACAGATCGGCATCAATCTGACCCGCCTGCTTGAGTTCAAACAAGACCTTGATCGCCTCGGACACGGTGTTGGGATGTTTGTAGGGCCGGTCAGGCGCAGTCAGGGCCTCAAAAATATCGGCGATGGCCATGATGCGTGATGGAATCGATAACTCGGCACTGCCGAGTCGGCGTGGGTAACCGGTGCCGGTCAGGGTTTCGTGGTGGGTGCTGGCGTACTCGGGAACCCGCCGCAGCGACTTCGGGAAACGCATGTTCTCCAACATCATCACAGTGCTGATCATGTGTTCATTGATCTTGAAGCGTTCTTCCAGTGTGAGTGTGCCACGCACCACACTGAGGTTGTAGAGTTCCCCGTGGTTGTAGAGCTTCTCGGGCACCTCCATCTTGAAGCCATAACGCGGGTCAATCTGGTGCGCGCTGTCGCGCTCAAAAATGTGGCGTGGTTTGTCGGCCAGCAAAGGCTCAGACACCGGCAGGGGCTCCACCGATTCGTTGGCACGGCGCTCGGCCTCGGCCACCGACAGACCAAGCCGGTCGTCAAAATGGCGCAGCCAGGTGCCAGCCGCCAGCTGCGTCAGGCGCGCCAGGTCCTGCGCGGACAGCGGCCGGGTGCCGGTGTTGCAAGCCGCCAAAAAAGCAAAATCATCCTGCAGCTGGGCCGCCCGTGCTGCGTACTGCGCGTTGGCCTGCTCGGCCGACTGCCCCGCCTGCAATGCCAGCAGGCGGCTGATCTCGGCATCACGCAGCAGCACCTCAAAGCGGGTGCGGATTTCGTGGATGCGGTTGTTGATGGTCTCCAGCTTGGTGGCCTTGTCGATCACGTATTCGGGGGTGGTGACCTTGCCGCAGTCGTGTAACCAGGCACCCATCTTGAATTCGCGCCACTGATCAGCGGTCTCGAAGCGGAAGTCGGCAAACAGGGTCTGGTCGTCATGGGCGGCCTGGGCCAGCATCAGCGCCAGCTCGGGCACCCGGTTGCAATGGCGCCCGGTGTAGGGGCTTTTGGCATCAATCGCGGTGGCAATCATCTGGAACAGGTTGTCCATCAGCTGTTCCTGCGCCTCCATCAGCTGCAGGTTGTCCAGCGCCACCACCGCCTGTGCCGCCAGGGCTTGCACCAAATGCAGCATGCCCGGGTCAAACGGGATGGCCTGGCCGGTGGTCGTATCCAGGGCGTTCATGAACTGCAGCACACCAAGCACCTCACCGGTGATGGAGGCCAACGGCACCGTCAGCAGCGAGATGGTCTTGTAGCCGGTTTGTTCATCAAAACGGCGCGTGCCACTCAGGTCAAAACGGGTCTCCAAGGCCACATCGTCGATCAGCACCGGGGTGTTGTGTAAGGCCACATAGGTCGAGACAAAACGCTCGTCGGGCTGGCCGGTGTCGCTCTGGTACAAGGGGATTTCTGCCACTGGCAGCTGGTCGTCACGGGTGCGGTGGGCAAAACGCAGGGTTTTGTCGTCGGTCACCAGGTACAGGGTGGCGCCGTCACACTGCAGCAGCTTCTGGCCTTCCAGCAGAATCTGGTCCAGCAGCCGGGTGCGGTCGTGTTCCGAGGCCATCATGATGCCGGTGCGGATCAGCATATCGAGTTTGGCGGTACGGGTCTTGACCTGGCGTTCCAGCGCTTGCTCGGTGTCCTGCTGGCCCTTGTAGATGTTGCGGATGGTGAGCAGGTTGCGCACCCGCAGCGAGGTCTCGACCGAATCCACAGGTTTGCTCAAGTAGTCGTTGGCCCCGTGAAACAAAGCCAGGTTGCGTGCCTCTTTATCGGCGCTGGCGGTGATCACCAGAATCGGCAGGTTGGCTTCTGAGAACTGCTCTCGGATCAGTCGGGTGAGCTCCACGCCGTCGATAAAGGGCATGTCCATGTCCAGCACCAGCAGGTCAAAACGCTCACGCTGCAGCAGTGGCAACACCTCGCGCGCGTCGTTGATGCCGGTCACGTTGGTGTAGCCGTCGGCCTCCAACATGCTCAGCAAAAACGCGGTGTCCAGATCAGCGTTGTCACAGGCAAGAATACGGTGGGTCTTTTGACTGACTGGCATAGGGGTCTGACTCTGACACAGGGTGGTCAGGATAAAAGGGAAACAGGGCCCGACTGAAGCGCACCATGGTAACCCAGCGCCCTGCCACAACCAACACGTTGTTGGGCTGTTTTTCCGTTAGGGACGCTACTCTATGCGCCGGTGCTGGCCCCGCCCGTGCAGCCTCTAAACTGTCCCTGATGGCCACCGGGTCTTGTAGCAAGACAAACCGGACCACAACACAACAAACAAGAGGAACACGGCATGACAAGCTACCCCCACCTGCTCGCCCCGCTAAACCTGGGCTTCACCACCCTGCCCAACCGCGTCATCATGGGCTCAATGCACGTCGGACTCGAAGAGGTCAAAGACGGATTTAATCGCATGGCGGCCTTCTACACCGAGCGGGTCAAAGGGGGGGTTGGCCTGATCGTCACCGGTGGCATCGCCCCCAATGACCGGGGCCGCCCGATGCCCGGCGGCGCGCGCCTGACCACCGAGGCCGAGGCTGAGAAACATCGGGTGGTGACCGAGGCGGTGCACCAGGCGGGCGGAAAGATTGTCATGCAAATCCTGCACTTTGGCCGCTACGCCTACCACGACAAACTGGTGGCGCCCAGCAGCCTCAAAGCCCCGATCAACCCCATCACGCCCAAGGCGTTGAGCACCGAAGAGGTCTACCAAACGGTGGATGACTTTGTGCGTTGTGCGGCACTGGCGCAAAGCGCGGGTTACGACGGTGTGGAGATCATGGGCAGCGAGGGGTACCTGATCAACGAATTCATCGCGGCACGCACCAACCAGCGCGACGACGAATGGGGCGGCAGTTATACCAACCGCATCCGTTTCCCGGTGGAAATTGTGCGGCGCACCCGCGAGAAAGTCGGTGCCAACTTCATCCTGATTTACCGCCTGTCGATGCTCGATCTGGTCGAAGGTGGCTCCACCCTCGATGAGGTGATTGAACTGGCCCAGGCGATCGAAGCTGCGGGCGCCACCGTCCTCAACACCGGCATTGGCTGGCACGAGGCACGCATCCCGACCATTGCCACCAAGGTGCCACGCGCGGCCTGGGCCTGGGTGACCCAACAGCTCAAGGGCAAAGTTGGCATCCCGCTGGTGGCCACCAACCGCATCAACACACCCGAGGTGGCCGAACAGCTGCTGGCCGATGGGTTTTGCGACATGGTGTCGATGGCGCGTCCCCTGCTGGCCGACCCCGAGTTTGTCAACAAGGCCGCACAGGGCCGCGCGGACGAGATCAACACCTGCATCGGCTGCAACCAGGCCTGCCTGGACCACACCTTTGCAGGCAAGGTGACCAGTTGTTTGGTGAACCCGCGCGCCTGTCACGAGACATTGCTCACCCTCACCCCGGCATCCCGGCGCGAGAAGATCGCAGTGGTGGGTGCGGGCCCGGCGGGCCTGGCCTTTGCCACCACCGCCGCCCGGCGCGGACTCGATGTCACGCTGTTTGATGCCGCTCCACAGATTGGCGGCCAGTTCAACATCGCCAGACAGGTACCGGGCAAGGAAGAATTTGACGAAACCCTGCGTTACTTTGGCAGGCAGATCGAACTCACCGGCGTCAAGTTACAACTCAACCACCGCGTCAGCGCCACTGAACTGCTGGCCGGTGGCTACGACCATGTGGTGCTGGCCACCGGTGTCACACCACGCACCCCGCCGATTGAGGGCATCGATCACCCCAAGGTGCTGGGTTACCTCGATGTACTGCGCGACAAAAAACCGGTGGGCCAGCGTGTGGCACTGATCGGCGCGGGTGGCATCGGTTTTGATGTGGCCGAGTTTCTGCTCAGTGAAGGTATCAGCCCGAGCTTGAGTGCTCTCAAGTTTTTTGCCGAATGGGGCGTGGACACCACCTACGCCGAGCGCGGTGGCCTCAAAGAACCGCACATCGAGCCCAGTGCGCGCAAGCTCTGGCTGTTGCAACGCAAGGCCAGCAAGGTCGGTGAAGGGCTGGGCAAAACCACTGGCTGGATCCACCGCACGTCCCTCAAAAACCGCCAGGTCGAGATGCTGGCCGGGGTGACATACCGCCGCATCGACGACGCTGGCTTACACATCAGCGTGGGTGAACGTGAACTGACGCTGGACGTTGACAACGTGGTGGTCTGCGCTGGCCAGGAGCCGCAGCGCGAGTTGCAGGCCGAGCTGGTGGCTGCGGGTTGTAACGTGTTCCTGATTGGCGGCGCCGACAAGGCCGAGGAGCTGGACGCCAAACGGGCGATCAAACAGGGCACCGAACTGGCGCTTTCGTTGGGCGCCAGCCCAGCGCCTGACTTACAAGACAAATCACCATCAAGCCCTCGTGAAACAAGGGCAATTAGCCATCAAAAGGATAGCACCATGCCTTACGACACCCTCAGCGTCAGCCTGGTGGACCACATCGCCACGATCCGTCTGAACCGCCCCGACAAGGCCAACGCGATGAACCTGGCCATGTGGCACGAACTGCGCCGCGCCTTCCAGTGGGTCGATGCCACGCCCGACGCGCGTGTGGCCATTCTCGAAGGGGAAGGCAAGGCCTTCACCGCCGGCATCGACCTGCAGATGATGATGGGCATGGGCGACCAGATCCAGAACGACTGCGAGGCACGCACCCGCGAAAACCTGCGCCAGGTGATCCTGGACTTGCAAGACACCCTCACCAGCCTGGAGCGCTGTCGCAAGCCGGTGCTGGCCGCCATCCACGGTGCCTGCATCGGTGGTGGCATCGACCTGATCTGCTGCGCCGACATGCGTTATTGCTCAAGTGACGCGCATTTCAGCATCAAAGAAATCGACATCGGCATGACCGCCGATGTGGGTACCCTGCAGCGTCTGCCCAGGCTGATTGGTGAAGGCCTCGCGCGTGAGCTGGCCTACACCGCACGCAAGTTTGACGCGGCTGAGGCGTTAGACATGCGCTTGGTCAACCGGGTGTTTGACTCGCGCGAAGCGCTGCAGGCCGGTGTGCGCGAGATTGCTACTACGATTGCAGCAAAGTCCCCAATATCGGTCAGGGGAACCAAGGAAATGATCACTTATGCCCGCGATCACTCGGTGGCCGACGGCCTGACCTATGTGGCCACCTGGAACGCCGCGATGCTGCTCTCCAACGACCTGCAGGAAGCCATGATGGCCAACATGGGCAAACGTGCCCCCCAGTTCAAGGACTGAGCACGGCGGCGTCGACCAAACCGACAGCTCGGCCTGAACAACCCAGCGCCCAAGGCCTGGTGTGACCGAGGCTTTTGAAGCCCAGCCGGTCATCCGGTCTTGCCAGGCAGGATAATGGCGCGCGTCAAACTGCGTCTTTACCGGCCTGGCCGGAAGCAGGCGCAGCGCCCCTCACCCCAAGCCACCCTGACACCATGACACCTCAACACCTGCTGCTCCCCCTGCTCACCACCTTGGCCCTGGCCGTCGCTGGCTGCTCCAAATCCAGCGAACCTGCCGCACCTGCGGCCACCACCGCACCCGCCGCCGCCACAGCCGCACCGGTGACCATGACCGGCTCCGCCTATGACACCGTGGCCAGCCAGGGCAAAGGTTTCACCGTGGGTGCGCTGATGAGTGCACAACCGGTGTATGTGCTGTTTGAGCCCCAGTGCCCGCATTGCGGCCACTTGTGGGAAGCCTCCAAAGCCCTGCATGGCAAGGTCAAGTTCATCTGGGTGCCTGTCGCCTTTAACCAGGGCAAGAGTTTGGCCCAGGCCGCCACCCTGCTGTCGTCCAGCACCCCGCTGGAGACCATGAGTGAGCATGAAAAATCGGTGCTCGCGGGCACCGGTGGCATTTCTGCATCCAGCAGCGTTTCGCCTGAGCTCGAGCAAGCCATCAAGGCCAACACCCAGCTCTTGAGCACCCTGGGGCAGGACTCGGTGCCCTTTGTGGTGGCCAAACACCGCCAAAGTGGTGAGGTCATCAGCCACAGCGGCGCGATGGACACCGCCACCCTGGCGAAATTTCTGGGCGCAGAGTAAACACCCAACCGCTTGCTCAGTGACCAGACGGCAAGAGGTGTGTGCAGTCGCTGTTTAAGCCGTCAGCGTGCCACCGAGCAACTCGGGCAACCGCTGGCTGGACATCTTGAAACCGCAGGCCTGGGCATGGCCACCACCGTGCATGCTCTCGGCCAGCGCGATGCAGCTGAAGCCCGAGCGTGAACGCAGCCCACACTTGACCAGACCACTTTTGTCCACCGTCCACAACAAGGCAAAGGTGCCCGACTTTTCACACAGGATGTCTCCCACCAGGCTGTGAAAGGCACTGGGCACATTGGCCATCAAGCCGGGCACACCGTTGAAGTTCAGGGGCTGGGCGGCCTCACTCATGCTGTGCGCCAGCTTGCTGAACTTCTCGTCCATGGCACGGCCACGGTCGATGTAGGCGGCCAGATGGGGGGCGTCGAAGTTGGCCACCGCGTGCCAGCGCTCAAAATCAAAGGGTTCCATGTCCAGCGCGGCCAGAAAACCGGCGCTCTCGGGGTATTGCCAGACCCAGATGTCGCGGTCTTCGACAAACTTCACCAAGTTGGGCACCGGCTGCTGCGGGTGGAAAAACTCCCAGGCCAGGCGCGCGCCCGATTTCTTCATGTCAAAGTGCACCACACCGTGCTGACACTGGAAACCGTTCAGTTTTTCAGCAGCACTCAAATGGTGGTCCAGCACCACCAGTTTGGCAGCGCAGCCGTCAATCTCGCGCAACAGCGGTGCCGAAAACGAAAAATCCAGGATGTAGACGGTGCGTCCGGCCAGGGGCGGCAAGTCGGCCAGTGTTTTGACATCGCCATGGTCCAGCGGCAAAAACTCGGCCTGCCCCTCGTAATACAACCAGGCGGCCAGGGCCGACGCAAAACCATCGGGGCAGCTGCGCCCGTGGTAGATCACCAGCGGCTGGGGGTCTTTTTTGTCGGGGACAACCGATAAATTCAAACTCATTTTTTGATACTCTTTCTAACATCCAACGAACACAAACACTATCTTTTAAGTAGCTACTAGCCCTATAACCACAAGGGCTAGGCAGCCATTTACCTAACCATACAATAAAAACCATGCCCTCGCCCCAGACACCCCCATTTTTTTCCGGTTTGACCCAGCCCGATGGCCAAGCTTTTGACGCCTGGCCCGAGCAGCCCTTGCTGCTGTCGCTGGAGGCGGGCCTCATCAACTGGCCCAGCTCCTGCCGCAACGGCACCTGCCGTACCTGCATTGGCCATCTGGCCAGCGGTCAAGTGCGGTATGAGATCGCCTGGCCGGGTTTGAGTGCCGAGGAAAAAACCGAGGGTTATGTTCTGCCCTGTGTGGCCCATCCGTGTTCGGATGTGACGCTGACGCGTCTGGCGTAACGCCCTCACCGTGAACCCGGCCGCGGGATCTGCTTGAAGCGGATTTTGCGGTCCAGTTCAATCGCATCTTTTTTGAGCTGGCGCTGCGCGTCGAGTGTTTGCCCATGGGCCAGCCACTCGGCGTATTCCTGCGGGGTTTCCAGGCTGATGCGCCCCATCACCGCCGAGCGGAAGTCGTAAATCACAATCTCGGCAGCCTTTTGCCAGTTGATACTTTTGCCGCCTTGCAAGGCCCCGCGCTGGCGGCCAATCGCCTCCAAGGCCTGCTCGTCCGTCATCTGCGCCACACCACTGATCTTGAAACGCGCCTCCAGCAAACTCGGGTAATGCGTGCGCAAGGTGTCGAGCAGTTCGAGGGCCACCTCTTGTTCGTCAAACGCGTTGCGCCCAACTGCACCGCTGGCAGCCAGGTTGTAGCCACTTTTGGCCACAATGATGCGCGGCCACAACATGCCCGGTGTGTCATACAGGTAGAAGTCCGGCGCCAGCGCCAGACGTTGCTCAAGCTTGGTGACCCCCGCCTCGTCGCCAGTTTTGGTGGCGCGTTTGCCCATCAAGGTGTTGATCAGGGTCGACTTGCCCACATTCGGAATGCCACAAATCAGCACCCGCATCGGTTTGGCCAGGCCACCCCGGTTAGGCGCCAGTTCATGGCAGGCGGCAATCAGCGCCTTGGCCGGAGCCGTCATGCTGGCGTCCAGCGCAATGGCGCGCATGCCCGGCAAAGCGTTGTAGTGCGCCAGCCACAAGGCGGTGCGCTCGGGGTCGGCCAGGTCCTGTTTGTTGAGCACCTTGAGCGCCGGTTTGCCCTGCGTGAGCTGGGCCAGCATCGGGTTGGCGCTCGAGCCCGGCAGGCGGGCGTCGAGCAGCTCGATCACCACATCGATGTTTTTGATGCGCTCAGCAATCGCCTTTTGCGTCAGGTGCATGTGGCCGGGAAACCATTGGATCATGGCCATGGGGAAATTTCCTTTGGATCAAATACCACCAGCCGGTCGCGCCCGAGCTGTTTGGCTTGTAACAACGCCGCATCAGCCTGGGCAAACAAGGTGTCGGCAGACTGGCCGGGCTGCAGACTGGCGAGCCCGGCGCTGATGGTCAGTGGCCACGGGATGCCAAAGGGGTGTGTGCGCACAGCCTCCAGAACCCGTTCGGCCAGCACCACCGCCTGTTGCAACTGCGTTGCCGGGCAAATCACGAGAAACTCCTCACCGCCCCAGCGCACCAGAATATCAACATGGCGCACCACAGTCCGCAGCTGGGTCGCCAAATCACGCAACACCGCATCACCCACATCGTGGCCCAGTTGGTCGTTGATGCGTTTGAAAAAATCAATGTCCAGCAGAATCACCGACAGCGCATGCCCTGAACGCTTGGCACGCGCCAACTCGTGGTTCATGGCCTCGTTAAAACCAGTCCGGTTGTACAAACCGGTGAGCGCATCACTGCGCGAGAGGTGATGCAGCTTGGCATTTAAGCGGCGCAGCCGCCAAATCCAGTAACTGCTGGTCAGCAACACTGCCACCAGCACGGCTGCCAGCCAAGCCAGTGGCCGCGTGTCCACCGCCGTGGTGACATGGATGGACAAATATTTGTCCACAATTTGCCGCCGCTCCCCTGCCGTCAGACTGGCCACCCCGATGTTGAGCCGGTCACGCAGGGCCGTCTGGTCTTTGGCCACCCCGATGCGCAGCTGGTTGCCATAACCAGGCACCTGGCCGGCAATCTTCAGGTTGAACCAGCCTTCGCGCTTGAGTGTGCTGGCCGCCACAATCAGGGAGCGCATGGTCATGTCGGCCTGGCGCCGGTTCACCGCCTCAAAAGCCTGCTCCTCGCTGTCCACCAGCATCAGCCTGAGCTTGGGGAAATCGCGGCGCAACCACTCTTCCACCGACGTGCCTTTGGGCAGCGCCAGGACTTCACCCTCGACCGAAGCCAGATCGGCCACAAAAGGATGCTCCTCACGGGTGATGAGCACGTTGTCATCCACCAGCACCGGGTCGGTGAACACCAGCCAGGCATCACGCTTGGGGCTCTGGTTCAAAAAACTCAACACTTGGCAGCGCCCGGTTTGTGAAGCAGCCAGGCTCTCGCCCCAGTTTTTGGTGGGAACCAGCTGCAAGGCCTGCCCGCTACGCTGCATCACCAGCTTGAGCAACTCGGCCGCGATCCCGACATGGCGGCCGGCTTCGTCGATCTGCTCAAAAGGTGGCCAGTCCGGGTCAACACAGTAGCTCACCAGCTCGGTGCCTTGCGCCAATGACGCAGCGGCAGACTCAGGCGCCGCAGGCTGAGCCCACGCCAGGACACCCCAGACCAACCCCAGCAAGCCCAGCAGCCATCTACGCATCCAGGGCTCCACGACGCTGTGCCTTGCGCTGGCTCTGCTGCTGTTTGTCAGCCAGGCGCCGCTGGCGCGAGGCACGGGTGGGTCGGGTCGGTTTGCGCACTGTGGGTGGCCGTGCCACCGAGTCCACCAGCGCCTGCAGCCGCATCAAGGCGTCAAATTTGTTGGACTCTTGGGTGCGGTGCTGCTGCGCCTTGATGACCAGCACCCCGTCTTGGGTGATGCGGCTGTCGCGCAGGGCCAGCAGGCGCGCTTTCACATCCTCGGGCAGGCTCGATGCGGGAATGTCATAACGCAGATGGATGGCGCTGGAGACCTTGTTGACGTTTTGCCCGCCCGCACCCTGGGCGCGGATGGCGGACAGATCCACCTCGTCTTCCTTGATCAACAATGCATCCATATTCATAGCTAGAGGCCCTTTACCAATAAGGGCTAGAGGGCAGAAACACCCTCAGACGGCGCCACACCCGTCTCGGGCGGGTTGACATAGCGTGCCACAAACGCACCGACCGCACTCTCAGGCAGCGGCAGCCACACGGTGTGGCCGCTGCCCGGTGCGACGGTCATCGGCTGGGCGTCAACGTTTTCCATCGACGTGAGCAAGACATCGCTGTTGCCAGCCGGGTGGATGATCTCCAGCCAGTCCCCCACGGCAAAGCGGTTGCGCACATTGACTTTCATCAGGCCACGGACCGCGTCAAATTCAAGCGCATCGCCCACATACAGGCTGCGGCCCGACTCGGAGTATCCGCGCAGGTAATTCTGCGTTTCTTCGGGCGTGTGGCGCTGGAAAAAGCCGCTGGTGTAACCGCGGTTGGCCAGCCCTTCGAGCTGCCCCAGCAAGGCCGGGTCGAGCTCGCGGCCAGCCACCGCGTCGTCGATGGCGCGGCGGTAACTCTGCACCGTGCGCGCCACGTAATACGGGCTTTTGGTGCGGCCTTCGATCTTGAGTGAATCGACACCAATCTCGACCAGGCGTTTGACGTGTTCGATGGCGCGCAGGTCCTTGCTGTTCATCACATAGGTGCCGTGTTCGTCCTCTTCGATCGGCATGTAGCTGCCTTCGCGCTGGCTCTCTTCGATCATGTAGACCTGATCGGCTGCCGGTGAACGCTCTATCGCGCCTTGTTCACGCTCTTGTGCGGCTTGCTGGGTCAACACGTCACCGGACGCATCGACCACCCCTTTTTGCGTTTTGTAGTCCCAGCGGCAAGAATTGGTGCAGCTGCCCTGGTTCGCGTCGCGGTGGTTGAAATAGCCAGAGAGCAAACAGCGGCCCGAGTAGGCGATACACAGCGCACCGTGCACAAAGACCTCGAGCTCCATATCGGGGCAAGCCTGGCGGATTTCTTCCACCTGATCGAGTGACAACTCACGCGACAGGATGATGCGTTTCAGGCCCACCTTTTGCCAGAACTTGACGGCCGCAGAGTTGACGGTGTTGGATTGCACCGAGAGGTGAATCTCCATCTCGGGCCAGGTTTCGCGCACCATCATGATCAGGCCGGGGTCGGACATGATCATTGCGTCGGGCTTCAAGGCGATCACTGGCGCCATGTTGTCGATGTAGTGCCGGATCTTGTTGCCGTGCGGGAAGATGTTGCTCACCAGAAAGAACCTGGCGCCCTTGTCATGCGCGGTGTCGATGCCTTGTTTCAAGACCTCGATGTCACCAAAGTCGTTGTTGCGCACGCGCAAGGAATAACGTGGCTGGCCAGCGTAGATGGCGGTGGCACCAAAGTCCAGCGCCGTTTCCAGCATGGCAAGCGAGCCGGCCGGGGCCAGCAATTCGGGGATTTTCATGGTCAAACACTCGCTCAAAAGGTGTGGGGGCCTGGTGCCTGCCGGGCGTCGTCAGCTCTCATAAAAAGAGCAGTTTACCCAACAAGAATAAAGGCCAGAGCCCAATTTGTCATCAATAGTTCAGCGCCAGACGAGGTGGCCGCCCCGCGAGTCAAGCCTGTGCGGCAATCGGCGACAGGCTGTGCACCACGTCACCACACTGGGCGCGGTGGCGCAGTGCGTGGTCCATCACCACCAGGGCCAGCATGGATTCGAGTATCGGTGTGGCACGAATGCCCACACAGGGGTCGTGACGCCCTTTGGTGATCACTTCTGTGCTTTGCCCGGTGGTGTCAATGGACTCGCGGGGCGTCAGGATCGAGCTGGTGGGTTTGATCGCCACCGAGACCTCCAGGTCCTGCCCGCTGCTGATGCCACCCAGGGTGCCACCGGCGTTGTTGCCTTTAAAACCAGCGGGTGAAAGTGAATCACCATGGCTGCTACCCAACTGGGCCACACTCGCAAAACCAGCGCCAATCTCCACACCTTTGACCGCGTTGATGCCCATCATGGCGTAAGCAATGTCGGCATCCATCTTGTCAAACAGCGGCTCGCCCAGGCCAACCGGCACGTTCGAGGCACTCACTCGCAACCTGGCGCCGCAGGAGTCACCCCGCTTGCGCAAGGCCGCCATGTAGTCTTCCAGTGCGGAGACATCGGCCACCGGGGCAAAAAACGGATTCTTGGACACAAACTCCCAGGACTCGAAGGCGATTGGCAATTCACCCACCTGAGTCATGCAACCGCGGAACGTGGTGCCGTATTTCTCAGCCAGCCACTTCTTGGCCACCGCGCCGGCGGCCACCATCGGTGCCGTCAGGCGCGCGCTGCTGCGGCCACCACCACGCGGGTCGCGGATGCCGTATTTCTGGAAATAAGCGTAGTCGGCATGGCCGGGGCGAAAGGTCTGAACGATGTTGCCGTAGTCCTTGCTGCGCTGGTCGGTGTTTTTGATCAGCAGGCAGATTGGTGTGCCGGTGGTTTTGCCTTCAAACACGCCAGACAGGATTTCGACCGTGTCGGGCTCGTTGCGCTGGGTGACAAATTGGCTGGTGCCGGGGCGACGCCGGTCCAGGTCGGGCTGGATGTCGGCCTCACTCAGGGCCAAACCGGGCGGGCAGCCGTCAATCACACAGCCAATGGCCGGGCCGTGGGATTCACCAAAGTTGGTGACTGCGAAAAGTTGTCCGAAAGTGTTACCGCTCATGGGCGGCATTATCCCAGAGCGGCCGGGCCGGGCGCGCCAAGCGCCAGAAAACTACAGCTTGGGGCCGTCGTCCGGGTTTTCACCTTCGGGCCAGTCGTGGATGTAGGCCTTGAGCATCTTGTTCTCGAAGTTCTGGCTGTCGACCACGGCGCGGGCCACATCGTGGAAGCTGATCACCCCCATGAGCATGTGGTTGTCCATCACCGGCATGTAGCGCGCGTGGCGATCCAGCATCATGCGGCGCACCTCGTCCATGTCGGTCTGGGTGGTGCAGGTCAGCGGTGCGTCGTCCATCGCGGTGCGCACGATGGTGGTGCCAATGCTGCCACCGGTCTTGACCAGGATCTGGGTGAGTTCACGCACGGTGAGCATGCCCACCAGGTCACCATGTTCCATCACCACCAGCGAACCGATGTCACGCTCCGCCATCAGCGCCAGCGCCTGGATCAGCGGCTCGGACGGTGACACCGTGTACAAGGTGTTGCCTTTGATACGCAGGATGTCGGCGACTTTCATGGTGTTTCTGCTCTCATAAAGGTTGATGGATGACCAGCGCGCCATCTTAATGGCAAACCCGCCAGATTCAAGCCCCCCGGCGCTGCACCTGCCGGACCTGGCCCCAGATCACACGCAGGCTCGGGCCCGGTGGTCGCCAGGTGGCGGGCACAAAAAAAAGCGCCTGTCGCACCGACTGGCCCGTGGGGCCCCATCCGATGCGCCAAGCGCCGCAGCCACGAAGGGCTGTGTCAACCGGGTGTCAATTCACCCGGCCAGGGCGTGATCAGTAGCTGTAACGCACACCCAGAGAGGTCACGTCCACACGTTCCTTGTTGTCACCCGCGAACTTGAGGTCATGGGATTCGTATTGCAGCAAGATCGACCACTTGGGCGTGAAGGCGTATTCCGCGCCCACGCCATAGTTCACACCAAAGCCATGTTCAGAACCGGTCTGAATACCTGAGAACCCGTTGGCCGAGGTGTCGGTGTCACTGTAGGTGGTACCGATCTTGCCCAGCAGGTTAAACGACGGCGACACCGGGAACTTGCCCACCAGGCTCAGGCTGATGCCCCGGGCCTTGGTGCTGCCACCTGCGCGGCTGATTTGGCCGAAGTCGGTGTAACCCAGCTCCATACCCACGTTCTCATTGAAATAGCTGCCGATGTGGGCGCTGTAGGCGTTGTCGCTGTCGTCTTTGTCCCAGATGCCAACACCATCACTGAGCGAGTAGTCGGACTTGCCGGCATTGAAGTCAAAGTAGCTGCCACCCGCGCGGTAATACGGTGCGGCGTTGGTGTTGTTGCTGGTGCTTTGGGCTTGCGCCACACCAACCAGGGTGAAAGAGGCGGCAACAGCCAGCAGGCCGGCGGTGAGACGGAGAGTTTTGTGCATGAGAGGTCCTTTGCGTTACGTGGACACCCTGGCTCAATACCAGGGCGCTGGCGTCACAAACAAGGCTTGTCTGTAAACGTTGGTCAAGCTTAGCCAGCCAACAACGCGGGGTCTGTTCGCTTGCACACACAGACGGGTAATAACACACCGCGCCAGACATCTCAACTTTGATAGCACATGGCGCAGAGGAGATAAGGGCTACAAGCCTATTCGCCATCCATGCCCGGCCTGGCGGCCGCTCAACTCACACGTCGGTACAAAGGATCACAACCGATGGTGCCCACCAGGCTCTCCAGATACGCCTTGGAGCTGACGGTAGCGAGCATGTCCTTGGCATCGTCCAGCTGCGCCCGAATCTTCATTTCTTCCACCAGCTGCGCGTTCTTGGGGTCAGCCATGAAGTCCTTCAGGTAGGCCATCTGTTGTGTGTAAAACGCGATGTCTTTGTCCTGTTTCAAGACCAAACGCGCCTTGTACCAGTCGCTGTCAACAACAGCTTGCCGGTCAAACAGTTTGCGCAGTTCGGGGTCGCTGATGTCCTGGCCCTCAAAATGCCCATAGGCCATCACATGCAGCAAGACTTTCAGGGGGGGTATGGCGGCCTCGATGCTGCCATCCTCGAAATAACTCAGGGCGACTTTTTGCTGGGCCTCCACAATGTTGTTGATGCCATCCACATAGTCTTCCAGACCTTGCAGCTCTGGTTTCAACATTTTTTCGTTGAAAACAGCTTGTGGCTCATCGAACAATCTGTTCAGGCACATCAAAGAGAAGCGCTCGGTGATCCTGTAACCCAGACGACTGGCCAATACCTTTTTGCCCTGGTACTCAAAATCATCGATCTTCTCAAGACAGCCGTTTTGAATGAGGTTTTTGGGATCGCGGTCACTTTCTGCCAAGCGCGCCCAGATTTCGGGAATCAACAAACTGATATCGTGATCAACCCTGTTTTGCGCGCCCACATAACCTGCAGCGGTACTGAAGGCATTGGCGTCCGTCAGGATATGCGACAACAAGGCATTGTTGAGGTCGGTGGTGGGCGTCAACATATTGAACGGCCCCTTTGTCAAGGCGCCCTCAGAACCCGCTCCAGTGGTCGAAGGTGACTTGCCTGTCAGGCTGCAAATAAAGTCCATGAACAGTTCAGGGGCTTCCTGGTAATGGATGGGGTTGTAAACCGCCAGCGGACGAATACCCGCCTTCTTGTCCACCGGATTGTTTCTGCGTCCCGGCAAGACAGCATTGACAACAGGAATAAAAGGATCATCGGATTTCATTTTCCGGTAGAGACGTGTGCCGATCTCGCCCAGATAACTGGCTTCTGTTTCCTGGATGAAGATATTGCGCTCCAGATAACGCGGATTTTTTGTTGGTTTGCCATCCACAATGCGCGTGTGGGATGGCAGGCAAAAGTATTCCTCATCATTTGGGCTGTTGACAATGTCCAATATCAGGTCTTTGACAGGCTGGGTGTATTTGTCGAAGTTGACGGTGTCTTCGTAAATGTCGATCGCATCCTGTTTTCTCAAGAGCTCAAAATTGGTCAGGAAGGTGTTGTTCGACACAATGTCGCGTTCAGCACCTTTGTCATACCCCCTCACAATGGCTTCGTCAGGCCGCTGAAACAGGTAACTTTCACAGTTGGCCACCACTTTGAGGCTTCGGTTGGTGTACTCGGGATTGAGCTTCTTGAATTGGCTCCGGGGCAGCGTGATGGAAGCCGAGATGTCATCTTCCATCTGGATTTTTTCGCTGGCAGAAAAGTCGGAGCGCAATTTGTTCAACAGCCAATTGCCTTTTTGGCTGAAGCCGATCCGGACATAACTCCCCACCACCGGATTGGTAAAGTATTTGAGACCGGTGCCATTTTTGCCATTGATCACATCAACGGACATGCACTCTTTCCAGTTCAGGTTGTTGCCATCCTGACGGTACAGGCGTTTGACAAACAGCACCAGCGAGCGGATATGAACCGGGATGTTTCTGACAAAGTTGTTGTACTCGTCGGTATACACATCCAATGGCTGCAACAAGCGCACAGCAGCGCCCAATGTTCTCTTCGGACTGAGGAAAGATTCTGAGGGCGGCAAGCTGGGGTCGTAATTTTTCCAGCGTTTTGAATAATCGTATTCGATGATTTCATCTGCCTTCTTGAAATCCTCGTCAATGTCGATGATGTTGAACTCGCTGTACGTGATCGCGTTCAACATGGACTTCGATATCTCGGATTTGCCACCACCCGACACCGTACAGGGCTTATGGCAGAAAACCCCTTCAGGAGAGGTATTCACAATGCGCCACAAGGCAATGGCCTTGTGTTTTTCTAACCTGAACTTGTTACCCGTTGGGTGGACATAGGTTTTATTCGGCGACAACACCAGCTTCTGTTCAAGCCCCTCATACATCCAGGTGATGCTGTTTGTGTTGGTGTTGATGTAGGCGTTTTCGGGGATGTATATCAGGTTGGGGTATTTTTTGTCGACCGCATAGTTGCCCGACTTCACCTCGATACGCTCGCCCAGAAGTGATTTCGCCTCTTCAAAAGAATACACATTGCCGAATTTTTTTGAGAACCCGCTGCCATCCACGATGTCACCCATGACACCTTTCGGGTAAGCAATGGCACCGCCGGAATGTTCTTCCTCCACCAGGCCATACAAGTTGGCCGCGTAGCTGATCTGGGTTTTGATTTCTTTCTTGGAATACCCAAAATAATTGTCAGCAATGATGGTGACCACCACACCACGGTCGTCCCGGCAGGTGACCTTGAACGCGCCGCCGTCGTTGTAAATCTCGTCCTCTGACTTCCAGCACATGCCTTCATGCCGTTGGCGGTCTGTGGCCTGCTCCCAATGTGGCAAGCCAACCTCTTTCTTTCTGAGTTTCCTCAACTGGGGCGCCAAAATGACACATCCTGTATGCCCGGTCCAATGCGCGGTATCCAGGCCAGCGTCATTTTGTGCCAGGTAAGGGTCACCGGCATTGCCAAAAATGGACTCCACAAAGTCCAGATTGCTGACCAGACTGCCGGGTGTGAAGAAGCGCACTTCCATGCTTTTCCTGGCAATCACACCTTTGACTTCCGGACACACCATGGGCCGCAACAACAAGGACACCAACACCTTGGCTTTGTCTGCCTGGTTGGCGGTGAACGGCAAAATTTTCAGTTCATCCGAGGGATGGAAAGCCGCATGCAAAAAATGCGCAAACGTGATTTTGGGAACTTCTTTTTTATCCAAAGGTGCAGGCAAATCACCTTCGACAATATGAAAGGTATTGACCGTTGTCCGTTTGTCGTTGCTGGGGTTGTTCAGAATACCTTGCTTGATTCTGTAGGTGATGATGTCTTCACTGATGAAACTGTCCCCATTGGGTGGCAGGCTGAGCTCGCGCGCATGGCCGGCCTGGGTCAACACCAAGGTGTCATTGGGCAAAGCCAATGACTTGTCAAAGTCCACACCCTGCAAGTAGCTGTCAATGAAATTCTGTATACGTTGATCGGCAGGAGACAGGCATTGCGCCAGCAGTCGGGATTTTTCCTTAAAGCCCTTGATCAAGCCGTTGGTCAGCGCCTCAAACTCTGGATTGCAAAACTTGGTGCCGTCATCTTCATGGTCATGAAACAGAGGCTGACCTAAAGAGGCTAATTGAAGATTGATGTATTGAACCGTATCTTTTTTGCTTTGTAGATTAGCTTGTTTGTTCATCTGCTTTCCAACATGAGTTTTTGACACTATTTAAAAAAGTCACCGTTTTGGGCTGTGCGATCTCGTCCTGCTGAGGGATGGCTCGAAGCGACCCTTGTACGGCTGACAAGCATTGTGCGGCGTTCCAACTGCTACCACATGACATAGCTCAATGTGGCGGAGATTTTTGAAACACCGGTTCAATTTTCGCCAACTGCACGATAACAGCTTATTGACCGTGCTGCGCCGCCATACATCGCGCCATTCAGCACCAGCGACAATTTCTTTTTTTATAGCGCGCTACGCATACTGAGTGAGGGCCAGAGGCCGTTTTCCCATAAATTATGGGTGCTGGGCTCCTGTTTGAGCAGCAGCCCATCCAGCAGCGGCGCCAGCAAGGTGGTGTCGGGATCGGCCAGCAGCACCAGCCGGGCGCTCGCGTCTGAGCGCTCCTCGGCCAGTTGGCCGATCCAGTCCAGCGCCTGCAGGGCCTCCACCACCGGCTCGAGCTGCAATTGGTCCACCCGCAACAAGGCGCTGAGGTGCTCCAGGCTCAGGCCCTTGTCCGGACGCTGGCGCACCCGCTCCAACTGCTGCAGCGTCTCCAGCGCCAGCAAAAACTGCCAGCCATGGGCGCGCGCACGGCGCTGCACCCCGGTCAGCAGGCTGGGCAAATACGCGGCAATCACCGCGCCCATCAGCACAATCACCCAGGCCACATACAGCCACACCAGCAGGATGGGCACCGTGGCAAAAGCGCCATACAGCACCGAATAGGTCGGCACCTTGGCCAGGTACAAGACCAGCACCCGCTTGGCCAGTTCAAACGCCGCCGACACAAACAGGCCACCGGCCCAGGCGTGTGACCAGCGCACATGGGTGTTGGGCACAAAATGGTAGAGCGCGGCCATGCCCCAGGCCAGCAACACAAACTGCAAGCCATCCAGCAAAAACTGCAGCCCCCCCGGCAGCGCACCCACCACCCCTTTGGAGGTCGACAGGGCGTAAGACGTCAGGCTCAAGCTCAGGGCCAGCAGCAGCGGGCCCAAGGTCATCAGCGCCCAATAGACCATCACGCGCTGGCCCAGTGGTCGCGGTTGGCGCACCCGCCAGATGCCGTTCAAGGTGCGGTCAATCGTCAAAATCAAGGCCAGCGCGGTCAAGAACAGAATGCCCAGCCCCACACCCCCGAGGCGGCTGGCCTTGCCGGCAAACTGCGTCAAATAACCCAGCACCTGGCGTGCGATGCTGTCGGGGATCAGGCTCTCGATCAGCCACTGCTGCAGCACCAGCTGGAACTTGGCAAACATCGGAAACGCGGTGAACACCGCCAACACCACGGTGAACAGCGGCACCAGCGCGATGGTGGTGGTGAAGGTCAGGCTGCTGGCCGTGATGCCCAGGCGGTCCTCGCGAAAGCGCTCACGCAAGGTGTGGGCAGTGTTTTTCCAGGGAAAGTGGCGCAGCTGGTGGATCAGGGCTTGCAGGCGCTGGCGCCCGTCAAAGGCGGCTTGGGTCAGGTCGGTCATGGCCGCTATGATGCCATCCCGATGCACACCCAGAACCCCCCCCCTCCCACCCCGCCCTCGTCTTCCGTCGCCCTGACCCGTTTGCTGTCGGTGGGCAGCCTGCTCGGGCTGATCGTGCTCGGCCTGGCCTGGGAGCTGGTGCTGGCGCCGGTGCGCCCGGGCGGCTCGCTGCTGGCGCTCAAGGTGCTGCCGCTGTGCCTGCCACTGATCGGGCTGCTCAAGAACCGCATGTACACCCACCGCTGGGTCACGCTGATGGTCTGGCTCTATTTCACCGAAGGCGTGGTGCGCGCCTACAGTGACAGGCCGCCGAGCAATTACCTGGCCATGGTCGAGATTGCGCTGTGTCTGTCCCTGTTTGCGGCCAGCGCAATGCACATCCGCTGGCGTTTTCGCGATGTCAAGAAGGCCCAATTGGAAGCGGCAAGCCATGCAAAACCTGCTGAGTGAACTCCGCAGCCTCGTCGGCGAGACCCATGTGCTCAGCGAGGAGAATTTAAGCGCCTGGGAGCAGGACTGGCGCAAACGTGCCCGAGGCAAGGCCCTGGCGGTGGTGCTCCCGGGCAACACGGCCGAGGTGGCCGCAGTGGTCCAGGCCTGCGCCCGACACCGGGCCCAGCACCCGGATCAACACTTAAGCATCGTGCCGCAGGGCGGCAACACCTCGCTGGTGGTGGGTGCCACGCCGGATGAGTCGGGTCGGCAAATTGTGCTGAGCCTGCAGCGTTTGAACCAGGTGCGCGCACTGGATGCGGCCAACCAAACCCTCACCGCCGAAGCCGGTTGTGTGCTGCAAGCCGTGCAGGAACACGCTCTCAACGCCGGTTATCTGTTTCCCCTGAGTCTGGCCGCTGAAGGCTCCTGCACCCTGGGTGGCAACCTGGGCAGCAACGCCGGTGGCACCCAGGTGCTGCGTTTTGGCAATACCCGAGAGTTGTGCCTGGGTCTCGAAGTGGTGACTGCACAAGGTGAGGTCTGGAACGGCTTGAGTGGCCTGCGCAAGGACAACACAGGTTACGACCTGCGCCACCTGTTCATTGGCTCCGAAGGCACGCTGGGCATCATCACCGCTGCCACGATGAAGCTCTACCCACTGCCCGCGGCCCAGCTCACCGCCTGGGCGGTTGTGCCATCGATGCAGGCCGCCGTGACGCTGCTGGGCCTGGCGCATCGCCATCTGGGCGCGGGCTTGACCGGTTTTGAGGTGATGGGGCAGTTTGCCCTGCGCCTGGTGGACAAACATTTCAAACAGTTGCGCGTGCCACTGTGGCTAGACGGGCCGTTTTGTGTGCTGCTGGAAAACTCCGACCACGAGTCCGAGGCCCACGCACGCTTGCAATTTGAAGGTCTGCTGGAAGCCGCCTTGACCGATGGTTGTGTCACCGACGCGGTGGTGGCCGAAAACCTGAGCCAGGCCAAGGCCTTGTGGCAGGTGCGCGAAAGCATTTCGCTAGCGCAGTCCCAAGAGGGGCTCAACATCAAACACGACATCTCGCTGCCGATCTCCAACATTCCCGCCTTTGTCCAGAGCACCGACGCGGCGCTGGCGCAAGCCATACCGGGCGTGCGTCTGGTCAACTTCGGCCACCTGGGTGACGGCAACCTGCACTACAACGTTCAGGCCCCGGAGGGTGTCGATGCAGCCGCCTTTTTGCGCGAGCACGAGCCCAAGGTGAACAGCCTGGTGTTTGATGCGGTAACCTACTTTGGCGGCTCGATTTCCGCCGAACACGGCATCGGCAGCCTCAAGCTGCACCAGCTGGTGCACTACAAGTCACCGGTGGCACTTACCATGATGCGTTCGATCAAGCGGGCGCTGGACCCGCATAACCTGATGAACCCGGGGCGGGTGCTGTCCGTTTGAGGGGACGGGGTTTGTAGGAAAATCCCCCCTATGACCTCTGCCCCCATCCGCTCCCAATACGAAGATTTCCTGCGCCACGTCCACACCCAGGGTGTGTTCAAGGCCGACCGCACCGGCACCGGCACCACCAGCGTGTTTGGTTACCAGATGCGTTTTGATTTGAACGAAGGCTTTCCGCTGGTGACCACCAAAAAGGTGTTCCTGCGCGCCATCATTGTGGAATTGCTCTGGTTCCTGCGCGGTGACAGCAATGTCAAATGGTTACAAGACAACGGCTGCACCATCTGGGACGAATGGGCCCGCGCCGATGGCGACCTGGGCCCGGTCTACGGTGTGCAATGGCGCAGCTGGCCCACGCCGGATGGCGGTCACATTGACCAGATCCAGCAGGTGATCAACACCCTCAAAAGCAACCCCGACAGCCGCCGCATCATCGTGAGCGCCTGGAATGTGGCCGACCTGGACAAGATGGCGTTGATGCCGTGTCACGCCTTCTTCCAGTTTTATGTAGCGCCGCCCACCACACCAGGCGGGCGCGGCAAACTCAGTTGCCAGCTCTACCAGCGCAGCGCCGACATCTTTCTGGGCGTGCCCTTCAACATCGCCAGTTATGCGCTGCTGACCCACATGGTGGCGCAGCAGTGTGACCTGGATGTGGGTGACTTCATCTGGACCGGTGGCGACTGCCACATCTACAGCAACCACCAGGAGCAGGTGGCGCTGCAGCTCAGTCGTGCGCCTTTTGCCTATCCAGCCCTTGTGATCAAACGCCGACCTGCTAGCATTTTTGATTACCAGTTTGAGGACTTTGAGGTGCAAGGCTACCAAAGCCACCCGGCCATCAAGGCACCGGTCGCTGTTTGAAAGCTGCCAAGGTGTCTTTGAACAAGAAGGTGCCGCTGGTGCACCTGGCCCTGCTGACCATCATCTACCTGGCCTTCATCAGCCTGGGCCTGCCCGACGGTGTGCTGGGCGTGGCCTGGACAGCGATGCGGCAGGATCTGAACCAACCGCTGGCCGCCGTGGGTTTACTCACCATCACCTTGACCGCCTGTTCGGGCCTGAGCACCGTGGTCAGCGGCTATGTGCTCCAAAAGCTCGGCACCGGGCCGGTGGTGATGATCAGCGGCTTCCTGACCGGGCTGGCGCTGCTGGGTTTTTCGCTGGCACCGTCGATGGGCTGGTTGCTGGCACTCTCAGTACCGCTGGGCTTGGGTGCGGGCGCGGTGGACGCCGGGCTCAACCACTTTGTGGCGGCGCACTATTCCTCGCGCCACATGAACTGGTTACATGGCTGCTGGGGCATTGGCGCCACCTTGGGGCCGCTGATCATGGGCGCCACCCTGGCGACACAAGGCTGGCAAGGTGGTTACCAGACGCTGGCGACGATGCAGCTGGCCCTGGCAGTCATCCTGCTGCTGTCGCTGTCTTTATGGCAGCGTGAAAACGCCAAACCACCGGCCGAAGTGCACAACGAAGCACAACAGGCGCGCATCAAACCGGTGTCGATGGCCGCCACCTGGCTGGCGCCGCTGGGCTTTTTGCTCTATGTGGCCGCTGAAGCGGGCACCGGCTTGTGGGCCGCCAGTATTCTGGTCAACAGCCGTGGCACCAGCCCGGCGACTGCGGGCTTGTGGGTGTCATTTTTCTTTGGTTCGATCACGGCCGGGCGCTTTGCGGTGGGTCTGGTGGCCAACCGGCTGGGCAATCGGCGGCTGATCCGCTTGGGGCTGCTCACGGCCACACTGGGTGCGGTGGTGTTTGCCATTCCCAGCCTACCCGCCCCCCTGTCGCTGGCGGGTCTGGTGATGATGGGGCTGGGCTGCGCGCCTGTGTACCCGTCGATGATGCATGAGACCGCGCAACGCTTTCCCGCCGAGCTGACGGCCAAGGTCATCGGGCGCCAAGTTGGTTTGTCCTATGTGGGCAGCGCCGGCGTACCCGCCGCCTGTGGTTTGTTGGCGGCGTATGCCGGGCTACCGATGGTGATGCCAGCGCTGATCCTGGTGTTGCTGGCCTTGTTATGGGTGACCGAACGGCTCAACCAGCTGACTTGAAGGTGCGCAGTACAAGGTGACAATTCAGCCTTGCGGACGCCTAACCCCCGGAGCTTTCTCTGATGCAACTCAAACTCATTTTTGCCCGCGCCAGCAACGGTGTGATTGGCCACAACAACACCCTGCCCTGGCACCTACCCGAGGACATGGCGCATTTCAAACGCAGCACCCTGGGCTGCCCGGTGATCATGGGCCGCAAAACCTGGGACTCCTTGCCGCCCAAGTTCCGCCCGCTGCCGGGTCGGCTCAACGTGGTGGTGACCCGCCAAACCGATTGGCAAGCAGAAGGTGCCTTGGTGGCACACAGCATCCGCCAAGCCTGTGATCTGTGCCCGCCCGACAGCACCGCCTGGGTGATTGGTGGTGCCGAGGTCTATGCCCAGGCTCTGCCATTGGCCACACAGGCCGTGGTCACCGAGATTGATGCGGCCTTTGAAGGGGATGCTTTTGCACCCCGCTTTGGACCGGAGTGGTCTGAGACGGCCCGAGAATCACACACCGCCAGCAATGGGCTGGCCTACAGCTTTGTCACCTACACGTGCCAAACGGGAGAATGAGCGCGACCAAGCTTCCGACCACTACAACAGCAATAGCAACAAAAGCAGCATGAACAAGGGCTAGAGCCCTCTGACCTATGAAACTCGCCACCTGGAACGTCAACTCACTCACCGTGCGCCTGCCCCAAGTGCTGGACTGGTTACAGGCCAACCCGGTCGACGTGCTGGCCCTGCAAGAGCTCAAGCTGACGGACGACAAGTTTCCGCATGAGGCTTTTGCCCAGGCCGGGTACACCGCCCAGTGTTTTGGCCAGAAAACCTATAACGGTGTGGCGCTGATCTCGCGCACGCCTGCGCTCGATGTGGTGAAAAACATCCCGGGGTTTGACGACGACATGGCACGCGTCATCAGTGGCAGCTTCCCACTGGGTGAGACGCCCGTGGAAAATTCCACAAATGAGAGCACCCTACCCTTATCCAATAAGGGCTTGAGGGTTATTGGGGCTTATTTTCCGAATGGCCAGGAACCCGGCAGCGACAAGTTTGAATACAAGATGGCCTGGCTCGACGGCTTGCGCGCGTGGTTACGCCAAGAGCTGTTGACCCACCCGAACCTGGTGCTGATGGGTGACTTCAACATCACCTTTGACGATGCCGACGTCTGGGACCCCGAGGGCATGCGCGACCAGATCCACTGCACCGACGAAGAGCGTTACCACCTGCAAGCGCTGGTGGCGCTGGGCCTGAGTGACGCCCACCGATTGTTTCCCCAGCCAGCCAAAAGTTACTCCTGGTGGGACTACCGTGACATGGCGTTCAGGCGCAACCGCGGCCTGCGCATCGACCACATCCTGGTCAGCCGTGCGCTCAAACCGCTGGTCAGTGCCTGCCAGATCGACAAGACGCCCCGCAAGAACGAGCGCCCCAGCGACCACGCCCCGGTGGTGCTCAGCCTGGACACACCCTGAGCATCAGCGCCTGAGATTGACACCTGTGACACCCAAGGCTACATTAATAACCGATCAGTCATTAATTCATGCCCTTGTCTCCCGTCTCCGAAGCCCCTCCCACTGACACCCACACCCGGCGCCTGCGCCGCAAGGACGCGCGGCCCGGCGAACTGCTGGCAGCCGCACTCGATCTGTTTGTGGACAAAGGTTTTGCCGCCACCCGGGTCGAAGAAGTGGCCACCCTCGCAGGTGTGTCCAAAGGCACGCTGTTCCTGTATTTCTCCAGCAAGGAAGAGCTGTTCAAGGCCGAGGTGCGTGAACACATTTCGGGACGCTTTGCCCAGTGGAGCGAAGAGATCGAACATTTCGAGGGCAACTCGCAGGAGATGCTGCGTTATTGCCTGAACTGCTGGTGGGAACGCATCGGCGCCACCAAGGCCTCAGGCATCCCCAAACTGATGATGAGCGAGGCGCGCAACTTCCCGGAACTGGCGGCCTTCTACCAGCAGGAGGTGATCCAGCCCGGCAGCGCCCTGATAGCCCGCGTCTTGCAGCGTGGTGTGGACCGCGGTGAATTCCGGCCGATGGACCTCAAATACGCGGTCTACATGGTGCTGGCACCGCTGCTGTTTCTGACCACCTGGACCCACTCTCTGGGCACCTGCTGTGACCCGGCCTCACAGATCGAACCCGAACACTACCTGGCCATGCAACTCGACATGTTGTTGCGTGGTTTCAGCACCACCAGCGCCCCCCCGGGTGCGGGTTTGTCTTAGATTCTGGAGCACCCAAGCGCATGAAACCCTGGCTCAAATGGACCCTTCTCGGTGTGGTGGTAGCAGTCTTGGCGGGCGGCACAGTGCGCACACTGTCGGCCCGCAAGGACAAACAGGCTGCGCTGCAGGCGCTGCAAACCGAGCAAAAAACACAGGTGTCGATTGAGCTGCCACCCAGTGACCTGATCGCGTTGAGCAGCCGCGAGCTGCCGCTGTCTGTGGCCATTTCCGGTGCCATCACCGCCGTCAACACCGCCATGGTCAAGGCCCGTGTGGCGGGTGAGTTGCAAGGCTTGACGGTGCGCGAGGGTGACCGTGTGCGGGCAGCCCAGGTGCTGGGTCAGATTGACCCGACCGAGTCTGACGCCCGTTTGCGCCAGGTCCGCCAGCAGGCACAAGCGGCCAAGGCCCAGGTGGATATTGCCCAACGCACGCACGAGAACAACCAGGCCCTGGTGGCCCAGGGTTTTATCTCCAACACCGCCCTGGTCTCATCCCAGGCCAATCTGGCCAACGCCCAGGCCACCTATGCTGCGGCCCAGTCTGCGGCCGATGTGTCGGCCAAAACCCTCAGCGACACGGTGCTGCGTGCCCCCATCGGCGGCTGGGTGTCCCAACGCCTGGCCCAGCCCGGTGAGCGCTTGGCGGTGGATGCCAAGGTGGTCGAGATTGTGGACCTGAGCCGCCTGGAGATGCAGGCCGAACTCAGCGCAGCGGACGCCTTGCAGGTCATGGTCGGCCAAAAAGCGGAGTTGCGCGTCGAAGGCTTACAGCAGCCCGTATCCGCCACGGTGGTGCGCATCAACCCGAGCGCCTCGGTGGGCAGCCGCGCGGTGCTGGTGTACCTGGCCATCGCCCCCGGCACCGAACTGCGCCATGGCCTGTTTGCACAGGGTGCGCTGGCCATCGGCTCGATGACCGGCCTGGCTGTGCCTTTGAGCGCGGTGCGCACCGACAAGCCCCAGCCCTACATCCAGATTGTCCAGAACCAGCAGGTGCGCCATGTGGCCGTGACCCTGGGCCCACGCAGCGAGGTGGATGGCCAGACGCTGGTCAGCCTCACGGGCGCCACCGAGGGCATGCGTGTCATCTCGGGTGCGGCGGGGGTGTTGCGTGAAGGCACCCAGGTCAAGCTGGCCGCCCCGGTCCAAGGGGCTGTCTGAATGTGGTTCACCCGTGTCAGCCTGAACAACCCGGTGTTTGCCACCATGATGATGCTGGCGCTGGTGGTGCTGGGCCTGTTTTCGATGCAGCGCCTGCAGGTGGACCAGTTTCCCAACATCGACTTCCCGGTGGTGGTGATCAGCACCGACTACCCCGGTGCCTCGCCTGAAATTGTCGAAAGTGAAGTCACCAAAAAGGTCGAGGAAGCTGTCAACGCCATTGCCGGCATCAACGCCCTGACCTCGCGCTCCTACGAGGGCACCTCGGTGGTGATCATCGAATTTGGTTTGCACATGGATGGCCGCAAGGCCGCCGACGATGTGCGCGAAAAGGTGGCCGCAGTTCGCCCCTCGCTGCGCACCGAGGTCAAAGAACCCCGTGTGCTGCGTTTTGATCCGGCCAGCCGGGCGGTCTGGTCGGTGGCGGTGCTGCCGGACACCACAGGCCAAGCTCAGGCCATGAGCCCGGTGGAACTCACCAACTGGGCCGAACAGGTGTTCAAAAAACGCCTGGAAAACGTGCGCGGCGTTGGCTCGGTCACGCTGGTGGGGGGCAGCAAACGCGAGATCAACATCTACCTCAACCCGCAGGCGCTGGAAGCGTACGGCATCACCCCGGACCAGGTGGTGAACGCGGTGAACGGCGAAAACCAGGACTACCCTGCCGGCACCATCCGCTCCCTGGATCAGGACCGGGTGATCCAGATCGCCGCCCGGGTGCAGCGCCCCGAAGACTTCGGACGCATCATCATCACCCGCAAAAACGGCGCGCCGGTGCGAGTGGATCAAGTCGCCAAAGTGTCTGACGGTGCCCAGGAAATCGAGAGCCTGGCGCTCTACAACGGCCAACGCACGCTGTTGCTCAATGTGCAAAAAGCCCAGGACGAAAACACCATTGCGGTGGTCGACAACCTGAAAAAAACCCTGGAAACGATGCAAACCCAGCTGCCCCCGGGTGTCAAGCTGGCCCAGATCACCGACAACTCGCGCCAGATCCGGGTGTCGGTGGCCAATGTGCGCCAGACCCTGATCGAGGGTGCCGGGTTGACCATGCTGATCGTGTTCCTGTTTCTGAACTCCTGGCGCTCCACCATCATCACCGGTCTGACGCTGCCGATTGCGCTGATTGGCACCTTTTTCTTCATGAACCTGTTTGGTTTCACCATCAACATGATCACCATGATGGCGCTCTCCCTGTGTGTGGGGTTGTTGATCGACGATGCCATTGTGGTGCGCGAAAACATCGTGCGCCATGTGCAGATGGGCAAAGGCCCCTATCAGGCCGCGATGGACGGCACCAACGAAATTGGCCTGGCGGTGTTGGCCACCACCTTGTCCATCGTTGGGGTGTTTTTGCCGATTGGCTTCATGGGCGGCATCATCGGCAAGTTTTTCCATGAGTTTGGCCTGACCATCGTGGCCGCGGTGCTGATCTCGATGTTCGTCAGCTTCACGTTGGATCCGATGCTCTCGAGCCTGTGGCACGACCCGAGCATTGAGGCACACGGCAAGCGGCATCGGCCGGTCTCGTTCTACGACCGCACCGTGGGCCGTGTCACCGCACTGTTTGACCAGGCCACCGACACCCTGGCAGAGATCTACCAGGCGATTTTGCGCCGGGCCCTGCTGCACAAACTGGGCACCCTGGCACTGGCGCTGGTGATTTTTGTGATCAGCATCGCGATGGTGCCGCTGCTGGGCACCGAGTTTGTGCCCAAGTCCGACTTCTCGGAGACCAGCGTCACCTTCAACACCCCGGTGGGTTCCTCGCTGGAAGTCACCGAATCGCGCGCGCGCCAGGTGGAGGCCATCGTGCGCTCTTTCCCCGAGGTCAACTACACCCTGGCCACCATCAACACCGGCAATGCAGCGGGCAAGATCTACGCCAATGTCTACATCCGCCTGGTGGACCGCCATCTGCGCCAGCGCAGCCTCGATGAGATGTCCAACATCCTGCGCCTGCGTTTGCGCCAGGTGCCGGGCATCACCATCACCCATGTGGGTCTGCTCGACCCGATTGGCGGGCAAAAACAGATTGCGTTCTCGATCCAGGGTCCCGACATGGGGGAACTGGCGCGCCTGTCGACCTTGGCGCAGGACAAGATCCGCGACGTGCCCGGCCTGGTGGACCTGGACTCCTCGCTCAAACCCAACAAACCCACGCTGGACGTGCAGGTGCACCGCGACGCTGCCTCCGACCTGGGCCTGAGCGTGGCGCAGATTGGCAATGCCCTGCGCACCCTGGTGGCCGGGCAGACCGTGGGCAACTGGCGCGCCCCCGACGACCAGACCTATGACGTCAACGTGCGCCTCTCGCCCGAGGCGCGCAACCAGCCCGCAGACCTGGCCCAGCTGCCATTTGCCCTGAGCAGCACCAGCGACGGCAGCACCCGCGTGGTGCGCCTGAACCAGGTTGCCAGCGTGGTCGAGTCCACCGGTTCCAACCAGATCAACCGGCGCGACCTGACCCGCGAGGTGGCCATCTCCGGCAATGTGGCGGGCCGCTCGGCCGGTGAAATCTCCAAGGACATCAAAACCGCGATGGACAGCATTGCAATGCCTCCAGGTTACAGCTACAAGTTCAGCGGCTCCACCAAGGACATGGCCGAGGCCTTTGGCTACGCGGTCTCGGCGCTGGTGCTCGCGGTGATCTTCATCTACATGATCCTGGCCAGCCAGTTCAAGAGTTTTTTCCAGCCTCTGGCACTCATGACCGCCCTGCCGCTGACCCTGATCGGTGTGGTGCTGGCGCTGATGTTGTTCAACTCGACGCTGTCGATGTTCTCGGTGATCGGGGTGGTGATGCTGATGGGCTTGGTCACCAAAAACGCGATTTTGTTGGTGGACTTTGCGATTCGCGCGCGTGAATCCACGCTGGGGGACGACGGCCAGGTCTTGCCCGGCCTGCCACGTGTAGAGGCCCTTCTGCTGGCCGCCCGGGTGCGTCTGCGCCCGATCCTGATGACCACGCTGGCCATGATTTTTGGCATGGTGCCGCTGGCTTTTGCCATGACCGAAGGCTCTGAGATGCGCGCGCCCATGGGCCAGGCGGTGATTGGGGGTGTCATCACCTCGTCGCTGCTGACCCTGGTGGTGGTGCCTGTGATGTACTGCTACATGGATGACTTGGCGCGCTGGCTGGGCCGCCGCTCGGGGGTGCGTCAAACCACACCCGGCACACTGTAAAGACAGCCGCCCCAACCCGCGCCAAACACCAGGCCAGCTAAAATCAAAAAACATTGCTAACATACCCCCCGGAGTACACAACATGACCCTGCACAACGTCGAGCAAGCGCGCTTCAACATGATCGAGCAACAGATCCGCCCCTGGGACGTGGCAGACAGCGCCGTGCTGGAGCTGCTGGCCGTGGTCAAACGTGAAGACTTTGTACCAAGCTCTTACAAAGCGATGGCGTTTGCCGACATGGCCATCCCGCTGCCGGGTCAACAGGTCATGCTGGCACCACGCCAGCAAGCCCGCTTGTTGCAAGACGCCGCCGTCCAGGCCACCGACAAGGTGCTGGAGATTGGCACCGGCAGTGGCTTCACCACCGCACTGCTGGCCAAACAGGCGCAACGTGTGATTTCGCTCGAAATCCACCCCGAACTCGCCGACCTGGCCCGCGCCAACCTGCAACGTGCTGGCATCCACAACGCCGAGGTGCGTTGTGCCGACGGTGCCCAGGGCGCTGCCGCCGATGCCCCGTTTGATGTGATCCTGCTGGGTGGCTCGGTCAGTGAAGTGCCACCGGCGCTGTTGCAGCAGCTCAAGGTGGGTGGCCGCCTGGTGGCGATCGTGGGCCAGGAGCCCATCATGCACGCCACCGTGATCACCCGCACCAGCGACAGCAACTTCCAAAGCACCGAAAAATGGGACGACAACGCCCCACGCCTGCAGAACTTTGCGCAGGCGCCCAGCTTCAGGTTCTGAGCATGGTTGCACAAATCAGCCCCTCTCAGCTGCCAGCCTGGCTGGCCTCGGTCCAACAACATGGTCAGCCCGTGGTGCTGGATGTGCGCGAACCCCATGAGCTGGCATTGGCCAGCATTCAGGCCGACGGATTTGAGTTGCTTTGCATCCCGATGGGGCTGATCCCACCGCGTCTGTCCGAGCTGGACCCGAGCCGCCCGGTGGCCTGCCTGTGCCACCACGGTGGCCGCAGCATGCAGGTGGCCTCGTTCCTGAGCGCGCGTGGGTTCACCCATGTGGCCAACATCGCGGGTGGTATCAACGCCTGGTCTGCCGAAGTGGACAAGCGCATACCGCGTTACTGAATTTGCCTCACCGGGTACCCCATCATGAAGACTCTGCGCCTCCTCCCCCTCACGCTGGCCATCAGCACGCTGCTGGCCCTGCCGACGCAGGCGCAAAGTCTGACCGACCTGTACCAGTCCGCCAAGGCCTTTGATGCCAGCTACCAATCGGCCAAATCCCAATTTGAAGCGACCCTGGCCAAAGGGGAGCAAGCCCGGGCCGGGCTGCTGCCCAGCGTCAACCTGGGCAGCTCGGTCAACCGCAACAACGTCAACAGCGACATCGCGTCGCTGGAGCGCAGCTACGGCAACCAGGGTGTCACCCTGAGTGCCTCGCAGCCGCTGTACCGCCCGGCCAATGTGGCCACCGCCGAACAAGGTAAAAAACAGGCCGCCCTGGCGCAGGCCCAATTGGAAGCCGCCAACCAGGACCTGATGGTGCGGGTCAGCCAGGCCTACTTTGATGTGCTGGCCGCCCAGGACAACCTGAGGTTTGTCACCGCGCAGAAGTCCGCCGTCTCGGAGCAACTGGCCTCGGCCAAGCGCAACTTTGAAGTCGGCACCGCCACCATCACCGACACCCGCGAAGCGCAGGCCAAATCCGATCTGGTGCTGGCACAAGAAATTGCAGCCGACAACGATTTACGCGTCAAAAAACTGGCGCTGGACCAGCTCACCGGCCAAAACGCGACCCCCATGCCCTTGCACTTGCCAGTGGCCCTGCCCGCCGTCCTTCCCGCAGAGGTCAGCCCCTGGGTGGCCGAGTCTGAAGACATCCACCCCAGCGTGCGCCAGGCCCGCATTGCCCTCGAAGTGGCCGAGCTCGAAACCCAAAAGGCCCAAGCCGGTCACAAACCCACACTCGACCTGACTGGCAGCTACAGCGTCACCCACAACAACGGCTCCAACAGCCTGACCCAGGACTACCGCACCAATGTGGCCACGGTCGGCTTGAGTTTTAACCTGCCGCTGTTTGCTGGTTTTGCGATCCAGAACCGCCTCAAGGAAACCGTGGCGCTCGAAGAAAAGTCCCGCTCTGACCTGGACGCGACCCGCCGTGGGGTGGCCCAGGCCACACGCTCAGCCTTTTTTGGTGTGCAATCGGGTCTGGGCCAGGTGAAGGCCTATGAAGCAGCCGAAGCCTCCAGCCAAAGCGCTCTGGATGCCACCAAACTGGGTTACCAGGTGGGGGTGCGTATCAACATCGATGTGCTCAACGCCCAAACCACTTTGTTTGACACCAAGGCCAAACTGGCCAAGGCGCGTTATGACGTGTTGCTGGGTAACCTCAAGTTGCGCCAAGCCAATGGTTCACTCCGGGAAGAAGACATCAGCGCCATCAACGCCTTGCTCGAGCGCTAAACCAGTCGCAACAGCTGGCTTGTTTTTGCCCAAGCCAGCACCCGGCTGGGGCCACTCCACCGCTCAACCGGTACGCACCAGCCCCGCCACCGAGGCATTCATCACATGCACAATGGCGCGCGCCAGACGTTGCGCTGCACCCCGGTGCGCCTGCGAAAACTGGCCACAGGCCTGACGCGCCTGATCCAGCCGCGTCTCGTCCACGACCAGCTCGGCAGCCAGCGCCACACCCGAACTCAGGTCGGCCACCCGCAGCGCGGCACCGGCCTCTTGGGCCTGCTCGGACGCCAGCGCGAAGTTGAAGGTGTGTGGGCCCATCACCACCGGGCAACCACAAGCCGCGGCCTCGATCAGGTTTTGCCCACCGAGCGGCTCAAAACTGCCCCCCAGCAAGGCCACATCGGCCAGGCCAAAGTACAGCGCCATCTCGCCCAAGGAATCGCCGAGCCAGATGTCTGGCGCCCCCGCTGACAGGTTCGGCCCTTCTGTGCCCCAGCTGCTTCGGCGCGACACCGTAAACCCCTGGGCCTGGATCAGCTCGGCCACTGCTTCAAAACGCTGCGGATGGCGTGGCACGATCAGCCACTGGATCTGGCTTGCTTCATGATCAATAGCTTCCTGCCCTTGATGCATAAGGGCTGGAGGGCTAAAAGTCTTGAGAATCTGGAGCAAAGCCAGTTCTTCGCCTTCACGTGAGCTGGCGATCATCACCACCGGCCGACCTGCCTGCTCGCGCCAGCGGCGCCCAGTGGCGATCAATTGTGCATCGGGTGTGGCGTCAAACTTGAGGTTGCCCAACACCGCCCGCACCGGTGCGCCCAGGGTGTTGAAACACTGGGCGTCTTGTGGGGTTTGTGGCCAGACCGCGTTCAGGCCCGCATAAGCCGGGCGTGCCAGCCAAGCCAGTTGCTCGGCCTGGCGCAGCGACTTGTCACTCAGGCGGGCGCTGGCCAGCACCAGCGGCATCTGGCGTTGGTGACAGATGGCCACCAGGTTCGGCCAGATTTCGGTCTCCATCAGCACACCAATCTGCGGCTTGAAGTGGCGCAGAAAACGCTGGGTGGCGCCCACGGTGTCCCAGGGTTGCCAAGCCTGCAGGTCACCCGGCAACAGCAGTTTGGCACCCTCGGCGCGACCGGTGGCGGTGCCGTGGGTCAGCAGCAGGCGCATGTCGGGCAAGATCTGGCGCAGCGCGGTGACCAGCACCGCCGCCGCACGGGTTTCACCGAGCGAGACGGTGTGCAGCCAGACAGTGGGGCCGTCGTGCGGCGGCAGCGGTTGGCTGTAGTGGCCAAAACGCTCGGGGATGGCGTGCAGGTAACCGGGCTCCTTGGCACCGCGGCGCCTGAGCTTGAGAACCAGCAGCGGCTGGGCCAGCCACATGGCCAGGGAGTAAAGGGCACGGATCATAGGTTGGCAAAACTCGAAGGACGGTTGTGACCCGCCGCCTGCCGGTGCGCTTGCGCAGCGGCCAGCACAGACGTCCAGGCTTGCCAGACGCTGTCCACGGTGGGTGTCGGATCGGCATAAACACTGACCTGGCGCGGCGCCGGGCCACCGTGTTCGACCTGCCGCTCGGCCAGCGGGCCGGTGCGCCAGGCGGTGTCAAAGTTGTAGAGCTGCACATGGGCCAGGTCCAGCGCCACCGCGATATGGCTCAGGCCACTGTCCACACCAATCACACCGTCGCAGTTGGCCAGGGAGTCGGTCAGGGCGTCCAGCGCCAGTCGCGGCCAGACCTGCACATGGGCCAGATCCTGGGCAATCTCGTGGCAGGTGGCTTCTTCGGCCGCACTGCCATGCGGCAGGGCCACCATAAAACCGGCAGCGTTCAGGCGGGTTGCCAAGGCACGCCAATGGTCCAGCGGCCAGCATTTGTCGGCACGCGAGGTGCCATGCACCAAGGCCACCAGACCTTGCAAGCCGGTTCGGAATGCTACTTTTTTGGTATCTGCCAGCCCTTTATCCATCTGGGCCAACAGCCCAAAATGCATGTAAAACGGCAGGGTGTAGCCAAATATCTCGGCACACAGCAGGCGAGCCCGTGTGACCGCGTGGCAGTGGGTCGGCAAGGTGATCGCCACATCGGCCACCCAGCGCGCCGGTGCCTCAAAGCTGGAGCCTTCGGTCTGGTTGGCCATGCCGTAGCGTTTGCCACCTGGCGCCAGCCGGGCCAGCTTGGACACCAGGGCCGATTTGCTCAAACCCTGCAGGTCAATCACCGCGTCGTAAGTTGTCTGCTGCAGCTCCTGCTTGAACTCTTTCCAGGCCTGGCGTGTCTCTGCGGCCAAAGGCGCTTTGCGCCAGCGCCGCAGCTCACAGTGGATCACCCGGTGCACGCCTTTGCAGCGCAGCACCAGCGGCGCAAACGCACGCTCGACCACCCAGTCGATCTGCGCATAGGGATGGGCCAGGCGGATGTCCTGCACCGCCGCCATGGTGTGCACCACATCCCCCAGCGAGGAGAGTTTGACAATCAGGATCCGCACGTCAACCGCCCTGCACCCACAGACAGCGCATGAAGGTCAATGGGCAGCGGTGTCAAACTGCGCGTCGGGCTTGACCGAGCGCAACAGGGCCAGCATGTCGGCCTCAATACGCGCCAGCGCCTCGGGCGTGTGGCCCTCAAACCGCAACACCAGCACCGGTGTGGTGTTCGAGCCGCGGATCAGGCCAAAACCGTCCGGCCAGTCCACGCGCAGGCCGTCAATGGTGTTGACGGTGGCCGGTGCCGGGAAGTTGACCTTGGCCACCAACTGGTCGACCAGACGGTGCGGCTCACCCTCGGCACATTTCACATTGAGTTCGGGCGTGGAGAAGCTGGTGGGCAGCGCGTTGAGCACCGCGTTGGCGTCAGGCGACTGGCTCAAAATCTCCAACAGGCGGCAACCGGCGTAGGTGCCGTCGTCAAAGCCGTACCAGCGCTCCTTGAAGAAGATGTGGCCACTCATCTCGCCACCCAGAGGCGAGCCAATCTCTTTCATCTTGGCTTTGATCAGCGAGTGGCCGGTCTTGAACATCATCGGCACGCCTCCGGCTTCCACGATGGTGGGTGCAAGGCGCTGGGAACACTTCACGTCAAAAATGATGGTGCCACCGGGCGCACGTTTGAGCACATCACGTGCAAACAGCATCATCTGGCGGTCCGGGTAAATCGTGTTGCCCTCTTTGGTGACGATGCCCAGGCGGTCACCGTCGCCGTCAAAAGCCAGACCAATTTCGGCATCACCGGCCTGGAGCGCGGCCACCACGTCACGCAGGTTTTCGGGTTTGCTCGGGTCGGGGTGGTGGTTGGGGAAGTTGCCATCCACCTCGCTGTGTAACTCGGTCACCTCACAACCAATCGCACGCAGAATGCCAGGGGCCGAGGCACCGGCAATGCCGTTGCCCGAGTCAACCACAATCTTCATCGGGCGCGAGAGTTGGATGCCACCCACAATGCGAGCGGAGTAAGCAGGCAACACATCCACATGGCGCACCGAGCCGCCATCCTGCAGCACCCAGCTGTCGTTTTCCATGATCTGGCGCAGGGTCTGGATCTCGTCGCCGTAGATGGCGCGGCCGTCCATCACCATCTTGAAACCGTTGTAATCCTTGGGGTTGTGGCTGCCGGTGACCTGGATGCCGCTGGCGCACAAGGTGGTGGCGGCAAAGTACAACATCGGTGTGGTGGCTTTGCCAATGTCGATCACCTCGACACCGACCGACACCAGACCCTGGATCAGCGCGGCACTCAGTGCCGGACCACTCAAGCGCCCGTCGCGCCCGACCGCGACCACTTTTTGCCCCTCACGCAAGGCCACGGTGCCAAAGGCCCGGCCCAGGGCTTCGGCCATGGCCTCATTCACGGTGCTGGGCACCACACCACGGATGTCATAGGCTTTGAAAATCGTAGGAGATAACTGCATGAAGGTCCCTTGCTGGTTGGAGAAGTTCCGTTTTTGCGCTGGGCATTGTAGGCCGCCAACCAAGTCAGGGAGATGTCCGAAAACGGCCAGAACTGGCAGCACACAAGGCGCTGCGGCACCTATCATCCAACGCATGTTCCTGCAACCCACCACCGCCTACGACGATGCCTGTTACCTGGCCCTGAAAGCCCGGGACGCGCGGTTCGACGGCAATTTTTTCACCGGTGTCACCTCCACCGGTATTTATTGCCGACCGGTGTGTCGGGTGCGCACCCCCAAGCGTGACAACTGCCGTTTTTTCCCACACGCAGCGCTGGCGGAGCAAGCCGGGTTTCGCCCCTGCCTGCGTTGTCGCCCCGAATTGGCGCCCGCTGGCGGGGGAGCCCAGGTCTGGTCGATGCAGGACGCCTCCAGCATCCTGGCGCAGCAGGCCGCCCGGCTGATGGACGCCGCGCCTGGCAGCCCGAGCCAGGCTCTGGGTGTGGCCACACTGGCGCAGCGTCTGGGCATCAGCGACCGGCATTTGCGGCGCATTTTTGAGGCGCAGTTTGGTGTCTCGCCGCTGCAATACCTGCAAACCCGGCGCCTGTTGTGCGCCAAACAGCTGCTGACCGACACCCGACTACCTGCCACGCAGGTGGCGCAGATCAGCGGGTTTGCCAGCGTGCGGCGGTTTAACGCGGTGTTTGCCGAACACTATGGCCTGAACCCAACCCAGCTGCGGCGCAGCGGACCACCCAGCAGCGCCGCAGGCCAGAGCGGCATCCATCTCAAACTGGCCTACCGCCCGCCCTATGACGTGGCGGCCATGCTGCAGTTTTTGGCCAGACGCCAAGTCCAAGGCACCGAGCTGGTGAGCCTGGCACCCAAAAGCCCCGGTATCGCCAAAACCCTGTCCATCCACAACGGTTCACAGCGCACCACCGGCTGGGTGGTGGCGCAGTTTGATGACACCCGCTGCCGTGTCGACCTGACGGTGAGTGACTCTCTGGCTGAGGTGTTGCCCCAGGTGATGGCAAAGGTACGCGCCCTGCTCGACCTGGACGCTGACCCGAGCGCCATCAACCAGGTGTTGCACACCCATTTTCCGAACAGTGACGGCCTGCGTCTGCCCGGCGCATTCGACGGTTTTGAGCTGGCGGTGCGTGCGGTGCTGGGACAACAAATCACCGTGGCCGCGGCGCGCACCCTGTGCCAGCGGCTGGTGGTCCGCTTTGGTGAGACGATCCAGACACCGGTGGCCGGCCTGGACCGGCTGTTCCCGAGTGCCGAGACACTGGCCACAGCCAGCGGCGAGGTGCTGGGCCAACTCGGCATCGTGAAGCAACGCCAGAACGCCATCCTGGCCCTGGCACATGCGGTGGCCAGCGGCGCGCTGCAGTTGCAGCCCGGCGCCGACCCCGACCAGACCCGCGCGGTGTTACAAACCCTGCCGGGTATTGGTGACTGGACGGCGCAATACATCTGCATGCGCGCCCTGCACTGGCCCGATGCGTTTCCAGCGGGTGATGTGGCCTTGCACAACGCGCTGGGTGTGCGCCAGCAGCCCAACCCGGCGCAAGCCGCGTTGGCCGCTGCCACCGCCTGGCAACCGTGGCGCAGTTACGCGGTGATCCGCGCCTGGGCCAATCTGCCGCCGCCCACCAGTTCCGAGGAATCTCGCCCCATCACTATGACTTAAATAGCTAAAAGCCCTTTTGATACAAGGGCTAGAGGCCAAAACACATGAAACTCCCAAAACACACCCAAGTCACCCAGTTCACCAGCCCACTGGGCCAGATGCTGCTGGCGGCTTGCAACAAGCAGCTGGTCGGCATCTGGTTTGAGGGCCAGGCGCATCTGCCTGACCTGTCGGCTTGCGCCCCCGATGCCGGGCAGCCGGTGTTGCACCAGGCCAAGCTGCAGTTGCAGGACTACTTTGCCGGGCAGCGCCAACAGTTTGATTTACCTTTGAACCTGACCACCGGCACCGCGTTCCAGCAGGCCGTGTGGCAGGCGCTGCTGGATATCCCGTTCGGTGCCACCTGCAGTTACGGCCAGCTGGCCAGCCGCATTGGCCAACCCAGCGCGGTGCGTGCCGTGGGTGCGGCCGTGGGGCGCAACCCCTTGACTATCATCGTGCCCTGTCACCGGGTGATTGGCGCCAAGGGCAGCTTGACCGGCTACGCAGGTGGCCTGGACCGAAAAACCGCTCTGCTGCAACTTGAAGGTGTCCTGTGATTTCCCCCTCCTCCAAACAGCCCTGGCTGATCGAATTTGTCCTGCTGGGTGCCATCTGGGGTGCCTCGTTTTTGTTCATGCGCCTGGGCGCCGCCGAGTTTGGTGCGCTGCCCACGGCAGGCCTGCGGGTAGGGATTGCTGCCCTGTTTTTGCTACCGCTGTTGCTGGCACGTGGCCAGGGGGCGGCGTTGGGCCAGCACTGGAAGAAGATCTTCTTTCTGGGGCTGATCAATTCCGGCATCCCGTTTGCCTGTTACGCCTATGCGCTGATGAGCATCACCACCGGTTTGTCGGCGCTGCTCAACGCCACGGTGCCGCTGTTTGGCGCGCTGGTCGCCTGGGTCTGGTTGCGTGACCGGCCACACCGTCTGAAAATTCTGGGTCTGCTGATCGGGTTTGTGGGTGTGGCCATGCTGGCCTGGGGCAAAGCCAGCTTCAAGCCCGATGCCTCGGGCCTGTCCAGTGGCTGGGCGGTGGTGGCCTGTCTGGTGGCGTGTCTGTGTTACGGCATCGCCGCCAGTTTCACCAAACGTTACCTGGCCGGGGTGCCGTCGCTGGCGGTGGCCACTGGCAGCCAAATCGGCGCCACGCTGGGTCTGGCGCTGCCTGCGCTGTGGCTCTGGCCGACAGCGACGCCCAGCATGACGGCCTGGCTGGCGCTGTTGGCAGTGGGTGTGTTGTGCACCGGTGTGGCCTATGTGCTGTTTTTCCGGTTGATTGAAAAAGTGGGCGCGGCCAGCACGCTGACGGTGACCTTCCTGATCCCGGTGTTTGCGCTGATCTACGGCCTGGTGTTTCTGGGTGAGTTGGTCACACCCTGGATGCTGATCTGTGGCACGGCGATTTTGTGCGGCACCGCGTTGTCGCTGGACTTGTTCAAGCTGCGCCGGCATTAAAGCGCCACCTCAGAACTGACACAAAGCCATCTCGGCTCTTAGTGCGGCCCAATGTGCATTGGATTCCGCTCGGGCTGAGCCTGCCGACGGCCTTCGACAGGTCACGCAAACAGTTCATGCTCCAGCGGTTTTGTGCGCATGCGGCACGGCGCTGCCAGCGGATTTGCTCAGGTTTTCCACCTGTGTGCGCGAGCGAACAGACGTCTTGCTGGCCACCCCTTAACGTCAGGACTTCGGAGCGTTTGCTGCTCGCGAAAGTCTTAACTTTAAGGAATCAACATGAAGAACCCTCTCAATCTGCTCAGTGGTGTTGCTATGGCGACCTGTTTGCTGTTTGGCAGCAGTGCCATGGCGCAAACCATGTCTTCCAGCGATTTCAGCGCTGCCAAAACCCGCATCAAGGCCGACTACAAGGTCGACAAAAAAGCCTGTGACTCCCAGGCAGACAACGCCAAGGACGTCTGTGTCGCCGAAGCCAAAGGCAAAGAAGCTGTGGCCCTGGCCGAGCTGGACAACAGCTACAAACCGACCGCCAAAACCCACAACAAAGTCAGCATCGCCAAAGCCGAAGCTGCTTATGACGTGGCCAAAGAAAAATGTGATGACCTGGCTGGCAACCCCAAGGATGTCTGTGTGAAAGAAGCCAAGGCCGCGCTGACCGCCGCCAAAGCCGATGCCAAGGTGCAAATGAAGACCTCGGCCGCCAACACCACAGCCAAAGAAAAAACCACCGAAGCCAAAGCCCAGGCCAGCAGCGAGAACAAGGAAGTTCGCGCCGACGCAGCAGCCGACAAACGTGCAGCCCAGCTGAAGGTGGCTGAAGAAAAGTGTGATGCCCTGGCATCCACCGCCAAAGACAACTGTCTGAAAGACGCCAAAGTCACTTTTGGCAAGTTGTAAGCCCAATGGGCCGGCTTGCTGCCGGTCTGTTTCACCCCTTCACCTAACCGGAGACTCACCATGCTGCATTACGCCGTTGTATTTTTTGTCATCGCTCTGATTGCGGCCCTGTTCGGCTTTGGCGGCATCGCCGCTGGCGCTGTGGGCATTGCCAAGATTTTGTTTTTTGTTTTTATTGTGCTGGCCGTTGTCAGCTTCCTGTTCGGTGCGCTCAAAGGACGCTAGTCCACACCCCTCTTTAACCCATTTCAAGGAACCACCATGTCCATGACACCTACCACTGAAAAAACTGGCAACCTGATTGACCAGGCCTCCCAGTCTGCAGACCACGCCATCCGCGCCAGCCAGCAAGCGGCCAACCAAGCCGTTGACAGCGCTGGCAACGCATTACAAGGCTTGCGTCAACAGGCCACACCGGTGCTCGAGCGCGCCAGCGAACAGGTCAGCGCGATGGCCCACCGTGGCCTGGAGTCCGTGCGTGAAACCACCCACCAATTGCGTGTCAAGGCCGAACACGCCTCGGACAGCACCGTGGGCTACATCCGCCAGGAACCGGTCAAAGCGGTGCTGATTGCCGCTGCCACCGGCGCTGCACTGATGGCGCTGGTGAGCCTGGTGGCCCGCTCACGCGACCGCCATTAAACATCGCTGAGGCTCGGCTGCTGATGCACCCTTTATTGGCCCTCTTGGCCACCCGACCACAACTGCTGGTAGACCATGCGCAGGCTTACGCTGCGCTGTTTTCCGAGGAGTTGGGCCTGGCCCGCGCCACCTGGCAGCGCCAGCTGTTGTTGTACGCGGCGGCCTTGTGTGCCCTGGGTGTGGCAGCGGTGCTGGCAGGGGTGGCCACCATGCTGTGGTTTGCCACAGCGGCACCAGCACAGGCCTTGTGGGTGTTGCTGGCCGTGCCTGCCGTGCCACTGCTGGTCGCGGTGGTTTGTCTGCTGCTGGCACGCCAGCCAGCACCATCCGCCGCCTTTGCCAGCCTAGGCCGCCAGATCAACGAAGACATGGCGATGTTGCGCGAAGCAGGTGAGCCATGAGCCAGGACGTCAGCCCCTGCGAACGGCTTGCCGCCTCGCGTGAACGTTTGCGCCAGGCCATGCAACAGCCCCCCCGCACCGGTGTCGGCACCGGCAGCAACCCGGAGGGCCTGCTGGGTGGCCTGCTGGGCCATTTGCAAACCGGCCCGGGCTTGGGGCTGGTGGTGGATGTGTTGCAAGCCTGGTGGCAAAAACAACCGATGCGCATGGCCTTGCTGCTGGGCTCTGAAACCTCCAAGATGCTGTTGCAGCCGGTCGCCCAACGCCACCCCTACACGCTGGTGCTGGCCGCTGCGGCGCTGGGTGGCCTGACGGTGGTGCTGCGGCCCTGGCGCTGGATCTCCACCCCCGCCCTGCTTGCGGGTTTGATGCCACAGATCCTGTCCGAAGTCATGAAACACCTTGGCCCCAAGCCGCCAGCCAGCGGCACCGCCCCCAAATAACTGGTCCATGCTCCCAGAACCCACACCACACCTGCGTCGCGACAGCAAGCGCGCCCTGAACGTCCTGCTGTTGCTGGTCTCAGCGGCGCTGATCGTCATCCTGCTGCCCTTTTACGGCGCCCTCATGTGGGGGGTGATCATTGCACTGCTGTTCTCGCCGCTGTTTGCCTGGCTGATGCCCCGCGTGGGTCAACGGCCCAGCCTAGCCGCGCTGCTGACCCTGCTGGTGGTGTTGGTGATTGTGGTGCTGCCGCTGGGACTGATTGCCGCGTCCTTGGTGCAAGAGGCTGCGCTGCTGTACAGCCAGTTGCAAAGTGGTGAACTCAACCCGGCGCTGTACTTTCGCGGTGTGTTCAACAGTTTGCCTGACTGGATCACCAGCGTGCTGGATCGCTTCGGGCTGGTCAGCTTCAACACCCTGCAGCGCCGCCTCACCGCCGCGCTGACGCAGGGCGCACAGGTCATCGCCACGCAGACATTCAGCATCGGGCAAAACACCTTTGAGTTTGTGGCCAGTGTGTTCATCACCCTGTATCTGGCGTATTTCCTGATCCGCGACGGCCAAAGTGTGAGTCAGGCACTGCGCCGCGCCTTGCCACTGACCCCAGAACACAAAACGGTGCTGCTCGACACCTTCACCACCGTGGTGCGCGCCACCGTCAAAGGCAACCTGCTGGTGGCGGCCATCCAGGGGGCGCTGGGCGGCCTGGGGTTCTGGGCGTTAGGTGTCAGTGGCGCGGTGTTGTGGGCGGTGTTGATGGCCTTTTTGTCATTGTTGCCGTCGGTGGGTGCGGCCCTGGTCTGGGCGCCGGTGGCGGTGTATTTTTTGCTGGTGGGTGAGCTCGGCAAAAGTGTGGCGCTGCTGGCCTATGGCATGCTGGTGATCGGCCTGGTCGACAACCTGCTGCGCCCGATTCTGGTGGGCAAAGACACCCGCTTGCCCGACTATGTGGTGATGATCACCACGCTCGGCGGCATGGCGGTGTTTGGCATCAACGGCTTTGTGCTTGGGCCGGTGATTGCCGCGATGGCCATGGCGGTGTGGCAGATCCACATCAGCAACCAGAACGGCATACCGCCAGCGGCCTGAGCCCCCGAGCCTGACGGCTGGTGAAGTACCAGGTGCTTGTTGTCGGACCTTCCCAGGAACAGAATCACACCATGAAATACAAAGACTATTACGAGACGCTGGGGGTGCCGCGCGACGCCGATCTGGACCAGATCAAAAAGGCCTACCGCAAGCTGGCGCGCACCCACCACCCCGACATGTCCAAGGCGCCAGATGCCGAGGCCCGCTTCAAGGAAGCCGCCGAAGCCTACGCCACCCTCAAAGATCCGACCAAACGCGCCGCCTATGACGAGCTGGGCCACCCGCAGCCGGGCGCCGAGTTTTCACCACCGCCGCAATGGCAGCAAGACTTCTCAACCGGCGGGCAATCGTTTGAAGACATCGATCTAGCCGACCTGCTGGCGGCGATGGGGCGGGGGCGCGGTGCACGTGCGGCCATGCCGGTGAAAGGCCGCGACCTGGAAACCGGCATCACTATCACCCTGGCCGACGCGCGCCAGGGCAGCACCGTCAAACTCACGCTGCAAGACGGCACAGGTGAACGTGTGCTGGAGGTCACCGTACCACCCGGCGCGCGGCAGGACCAAAAACTGCGCCTGCGTGGCAAAGGCGGCAAGGGCCAAAACGGCGGACCCGATGGTGACATCTACCTGCACATCAGCCTGGCACCGCACCCGATCTTCCGGCCCGACGGGCTGGACCTGTACTTTGACCTGGCGCTGACCCCTTGGGAGGCCGCTTTGGGCGCCGGGGTGGAGGTGCCCACGCTCGATGGCCCGGTGCTGCTGACCATTCCGGCGGGCACCCGTTCGGGGCGCAAGCTGCGCCTGCGCGGGCGCGGGTTGCTGGCGGGCCAAAGTGACATTTACGCCCTGGTCCACATCGATGTGCCAGCCACCCTGAGTGAGGCAGAACGGGCGCTGTATCAGGAGCTGGCGCGTGTATCCACCTTCAACCCGCGCGTTGTCGCAACCAAGGAAAACCCACTATGAGCCACGAACAGAGCCTGTTATGGAGCTGGACCGACAGCCAGGACACCGTCAGCTTGCGTGAGTTGAGCCATTGCTGCGGTTTGACCGAAGACGAACTCGATGACCTGGTGGCCTACCGTGCGCTGAAGCCGGTCAGCCCGGCAACACCCGAGCGTGTCTTCAGTGCCCAATGGGTGATGCCGCTGCGCAACGCGGCCAGGTTACGCGTGGACTACGACCTGGACATGTTCACCGTGGCGATATTGCTGGACAAACTGACACGCATTGAAATGTTGCAGCGCCAGGTGCAATCGCTGCAGGCTCGGCTGCCGGCCCACCTGCAGTCGGACCTGGGTGCTTGACAGACTCCCTATGTCCAACCCGGCCCCATGGCACCAGCGCGAAACCCAAGAACTCCTGACTGAACAGGCGGTAGACCCGAGCCAGGGTCTGAGCCAGGACGAAGTCAGCCGTCGGTTAGAACGCTTTGGCGCGAATGCGCTGCAGAGCCAAACGCGCCGTGGCCCCTGGCGTTTGCTGCTGGCCCAGTTCAGCGACTTCATGGTGCTGGTGCTGCTGGTGGCCGCCGTGATCTCAGGCTTGATTGGCGATCTGGTGGACACCATCGCGATTCTGGTGATTGTGTTGCTCAACGCGGTGATTGGTTTTGTGCAAAGCTGGCGCGCCGACCGCGCCATGGCGGCGTTGCAAGTACTGGCCACCGCCCAGGCCCAAGTGCTGCGTGACGGCCAGTTGCAAACCGTGCCCTCACCCGCTCTGGTGCCCGGTGACATTGTGCTGCTGGAAGCGGGCAACCAGGTGCCGGCCGACATGCGCCTGATCGACATCGCACAACTGCAGGTGGACGAATCGGCACTCACTGGTGAATCCGTCACCGTGGCCAAACAAACCCATGTGCTGCCAAGCAACAGCAGCAAGGCGCTGGGTGACCAGCTCAACATGGTGTTCAAAGGCACCACCGTCAGCCTGGGGCGGGCGCGTGGGCTGGTGCTGGCCACCGGCATGGCCACCGAGCTCGGCAAAGTGGCGAAGTTGCTCGACCAGGACGACCGCAGCACCCCGCTGCAAAACCGGCTTGCAGCCTTTGGCAAGCGTCTAGCCCTGGTGGTGATTGGGATATGTGTCATTATTTTTGTAGCAGGTGTGTGGCGCGGTGAAGCCCCGCTGCTGATGGCCCTGACCGCCATCAGCCTGGCGGTGGCTGCCATTCCTGAAGCCTTGCCCGCCGTGGTCACGGTGCTGCTGGCGCTGGGGGCCAAACGCATGGTGGCGGTACATGCACTGGTGCGGCGGCTGCCGTCGGTGGAAACCTTGGGCTCGGTCACCACCATCTGCTCCGACAAAACCGGCACGCTGACCCAAAACAAGATGTTTGCCGAACAGCTCTGGGTCCAGGGCGCCGCATGGTTACCTGGCGCGCCTGACCCGACGCCGGAGGTTCTGGAAGCCTTGCGCGCCGCCGCCCTGTGTAACGACGCCCGCCACAACCCGAACGACAACAGCGCCGAAGCCTGGCAAGGCGACCCGACCGAAACCGCCTTGGTGCTGGTGGCACACGGCGCGGGTTTGGACAAAACACAGCTGGAGACCGAGCTGCCACGGGTACAGGAGTTACCGTTTGACTCTGACCGCAAACGCATGACCACGCTGCACCGCAGCGGCGAGCGTTTTGTCGGCTATACCAAAGGCGCGCCGGAGTCTGTGCTGGCCTGTTGTGACGCGCAGTGGGCCACAGACGGCGCCCAGCCGCTGGACAGCCAAGCGGTGATTCACCAGGCCAACACCCTGGCGGCACAAGGCCTGCGTGTGCTGGCCCTGGCGCGGCGCGATTTTGCAAGCCTGCCCGAGGGTGAAACCTTGGCAGGGGTTGAGAGCCAGCTGCAGTTTCTCGGACTGATTGCCCTGATTGACCCGCCCCGGGAAGAGGCCGCCGCCGCCGTGCGCGACTGCATCAGTGCAGGCATCACACCGGTGATGATCACCGGCGACCACCCGGCCACCGCACGGGCGATTGCCCAGCGGCTGGGCATCGTGACTGACGATCAGGCCGAGGTGTTGACCGGGCAAGATCTGGCCGACCTGGACGACGCAGCGCTCCTGGCCCGTGTGGCCAAGGTGCGGGTCTACGCCCGGGTCGACCCGGCGCAAAAAATCCGCATTGTGCAAGCGCTACAAGCCAGCGGCGAAATCGTGTCCATGACCGGCGACGGCGTCAACGACGCCCCGGCCCTGAAACGCGCCGACATTGGTGTGGCCATGGGTTTAGGCGGCACCGACGTGGCACGTGAAGCGTCCAGCATGGTGCTGCTGGACGACAACTTTGCAACCATCGTGGCGGCGGTGCGTGAGGGGCGGCGCATTTTTGACAACATCCGCAAGTTCATCCGTTATGCCATGACCGGCAACTCGGGCGAAATCTGGACCTTATTCCTGGCCCCGCTGCTGTTGCTGCCGATCCCGCTGCAGCCGATCCACATCCTGTGGGTCAATCTGGTGACCGACGGCCTGCCGGGTCTGGCACTGGCGACCGAACCGGCTGAGCGTGGTGTCATGCAGCGCCCACCCCGCGCACCAGACGAGAGCCTGTTTGCCAACGGCATGTGGCAACACATCCTGGGTGTCGGGCTGCTGATTGCTGCCTTGTGCCTGGGTGTGCAGTACTGGGCGCTATCGACAGGCCATGCCCACTGGCAAACCATGGTGTTTACCGTGCTGACCCTGTCACAAATGGTGCATGTGATGGCCATCCGCTCCGAGCGCGACGCGTTGTGGACACAAGGCCTGGGCAGCAACAAACCTTTACTGGGTGCGGTGTTGCTGACCTTCTTGCTGCAAATGGCGACGATTTATGTGCCGGTGCTCAACCCGATCTTCAAAACCCAGCCCCTGAGCCTGATGGAGCTGGGCATCTGCCTGGGCGCGGCAGCGGTGGTGGGGATAGTTGTGGAGCTGGAGAAAGCCTGGCGCAGGCGGTCGGCCAGGCGCCATGCCATAGCCTGAGGATGCGCCTGTTCAGACCGGCCCACGCAGCGGCTGTGTTCTCAAGGGGCGGTTGGACCGCTGGAGCGCCAGCGCCATGTCCACCCGATGCATGCCGGGGCCCCAGCCGTCCGGGAAAAATCCGTTGATGACCGCGCCAAACTTGGTGAAGAACGGCGCTGACTTGTGGCTCGCCGCAATCTCCACCAGCTCCAGCCCGAGCGAGACAGCGAGCCGGATCACGCGGGCCATCACCACCGAACCAATGCCCAGGTCTTGAGATGAGGGATGGATCAGGAGCCAGCTCAGGCTGCGGCGCAGACGCTCATGGCCAGTCAGTCCAAACGCACCCACCACCTGGCCCTGGACCAGGCACAGCTCGTAACAAGCCGAGCTGGTATCGAGAAAACTTGCATAGTCAGGACGTTCAACCGGTGCAAAAAAGTCCGGGCAGTTGGCGTCAAACAGACCGAGGCAGGTCTCCCGCTCATTGCGCGAATAGGGCCGGAAGTGAACTTGGATGTCCATAACTTGGTTGATGAAGTCGGGGGCAGGCCAACAGGCATCGGCCTGGGCATCCTGCAAACAATCTGCTTGCCGCCATGAGGTACTGGCTGGCATCGGCAGCCAGCCCATTCTCAGCGGCGCGGCCCGATTTGGGTATCCCCCGTTTGGGGGAGGTGTTGCAAAAATGCGCTTGTGTCTATCCGCCTTCGCGCCTGCCGTGAAGTTACTTCTTTGATAGCTACCCGCCCTTATCCTATAAGGGCTGGAGGCCAATTTGCCACATCGTTGTTTGGCCACAATCGGCCAGACGGACCGTCCCCGTTGACAAACCCCAATGCTTGAACAGCGCCACGTCGCGGTCCAACGCCGGAACTCAATGTGGGGTGGTGTTCACCCCACTGGCGCTGCTCAGACACGCCCTACGCCGCGCCAACGTATGCGGCCGTGGTGGCTCAGCCGCGCGGTTTGTACGCGGTCACATCCATCTCCACCTTGGCGTCAATCATCAGACGCGACTCCACGGTGGAACGCGCCGGGCGGTGTTCACCAAAACACTCCATGTAAACGCGGTTGAAACTGCCAAAGTCGCGGGCATCTGCCAGCCAGACGCTGACCTTGGCCACATCGGCCAGTGTGCAGTCTGCCAGCGTCAGGGCTTGCGTTAACCGCTGAAACACCTGGCGTGTCTGAGCCTCAATACCGCCCACCACCACCTCACCCTTGTCGTCGGTGGGGACCTGTCCAGAGACAAAAACGAAGTCGCCGGCGCGGGTGGCTGGCGACAGGGGACGCGCCTGACGGTCTGAAGCAATGGGAGACTGACCAAGGGTTTCTACTGTCATAAAAAAGACTCCTTCAGGTAAATAATTTACACAAGAACATTCTAAAAGCCAATAAGAAGGGCAAAACTGGCATCGAATGTGCTTATCAGTGTAACCCTATTACTTCGAGGTGCAAAATGCAAACTTCTGGAACCAATCTGGTGCAAAGACTCTCAGGCACAACCCGTCGACGCACCGTCCTGAGGGCCGCTGCGATGGTCACGGCGTGTTGCCTGGGCAGCAGTATCGGCTGGGCACAATCGGTGCCAGCGCCCAAAGGTGGTGCAGCCAATCTGGCCATGGTGGGGGAGCCCCAGGGGCTGGATCCGATGGTCAGTACAGCCGACCTGGTGGGCACCATCATGCAGCACGTGTATGAACCACTTTATACCTTCGATGCCAACTGGAACATTGCGCCCATGCTGGCAGAGGGCATGCCGAGCGTTTCCAAGGATGGACTGACCTACACCATCACTCTGCGCAAAGGGGTCAAACTGCACAACGATCGCGAGCTGAACTCTGACGACGTGGTCGCCTCGTTGCAGCGCTGGATGGAGCTCTCGCCCCGAGGCAAAGCGGTTGGCAAAGAAGTGGCATCACTCACAGCCAAGGGCCCCCTGAGTGTGGAGCTCAAACTCAAGACGCCTTACGCCCCGCTGCTGGCGCAGCTCGCACTGCCCAGCGGCATGGCGGCGATCATGGCCAAGGAAAGTATTGCGCCGCAGCTCAAGGAGTTCGTCGGCACCGGACCCTACAAATTCAAGGAGCGCCGCCCGGACCAGTTCACCGTGCTGGTGCGTTTTGATGCCTATACAAGCCGAAAAGAGGCTGCAAGTGGTTACGCTGGCAAGCGTGAGGCCTTGCTCGATGAGCTGCGTTTTGTGCCCGTACCCAGTGCCAACACACGCGTGGAAGGCGCCTTGTCGGGTCAGTTCCATTACGCCGACCTGCTGCCGGTGGAAGCCATCGGACGCATTGAGAAAGGTGCGCCCAATGTGGTGCCTATCGTCACCAAGAACTTCGGCTTCCCGTACATTGTGTTCAACACCAAAGAAGGTGTGCTGGCCACGCAGCCACTGCGCCGCGCGGTACAGACTGCGGTGGGCACCGGCGAGCTGATGGCCGCCGGTTTTGGCGACAACCGCTTCTTCCTGGTGGAGCCCAACTTCTTTCCCAAGGGCACACCGTATTACTCGGCTGCTGGCACCAACCTGTACAACGAGCGCAACCCTCAGTCCGCCAAGGAACAGGCCACCAAGGCCAGCTACAACGGTCAGCCAATCCGCATCATGGCCAGCCGACAGTACGAGTTCCACTACAACATGGCGCTGGTGATGTCTGAGCAGCTCAAAAAGGCTGGTTTCAAGACCGACCTGCAGGTTGTGGACTGGGCCACACTGGTGCAGCGCCGCAACGACGCCAAGCTGTGGGATGTGTACTTCACACACTCCGGCCTGTTCCCTGAGCCCATGCTCTCGCCTCCACAACTGGGTGATGGTGCACCAGGCTGGTGGGACTCTGCCGACAAGAAGGCCGCACTCTCTGCCTTCAACCAGGAAACCAACCCTGCCAAACGCGGCGCCCTGTGGGGCAAGGTGCAGCAAGTGGTGTACGACGAGGTGCCCTTTATTGAGGTCGGCAAGTTCAACGGCCTGTCGGCGCGTTCGGCCAAGCTGCAGGGTTACACCCCCGCCATCTGGCCCTTCTTCTGGAATACCGGCCTGAAGAACTAGATCACCCTCGAAGCGCCTGCGGCGCTTCCCCCTCAAGGGGGCGCCACCAGTGGCCCGGCAAAGCCGGTTCCACGGTGGCACTGGCCTAGGGTGGAGGTGTTGCTGCTGACGGGATTTTCGGAAAGACAAACATGATGCGATTCCTGTTGAGGCGCCTGGGTGGCGCGGTGGTGGTGCTGGCCCTGGTGGCCGTGCTGGTGTTCTGCCTCACGCGGCTGGCCTCGGGTGACCCGGTAGCCCTGCTGCTGGGCGACCAGGCCACCACCGCCGACATTGCCCAGGCACGCACCCAATACGGGCTGGACAAGCCGCTGCCGGTGCAGTTTGCACTGTGGATCGGTGAGCTGATGCAGGGCAACCTGGGGCAATCACTGTTCCTTCAACGGCCGGTGGCTCAGGCCCTGCTGGAGCGGGCTGAGCCCACACTGTTCCTGGCCCTGTTTGCGGTGAGTATTGCCGCGCTGGTGGGCATACCGAGCGGCATGGCAGCGGCCATCTGGCGTGGCAGCGCCGCCGACCAGGCCGTGAGCGGCGTGGCGATGCTGGGTGCCAGTGTGCCCAGCTTCTGGCTGGGCCTGATCCTGATCCAGCTCTTTGCGGTCAAGCTGGGTTGGTTCCCAGCCTCGGGTTATGGCGACCCCAGCGCCGGTCTGGGTGATCGGCTGCAGCACCTGCTGCTGCCCGCATTGGTGCTGGGTCTGCTCAATTCGGCGCTCATCATCCGTTTCACGCGGGCGTCCATGCTCGACATTCTGGGGGAGGACTACGTGCGCACCGCACGCGCCAAGGGCCTGCCCGAGGGCACCATCATGGTCAAACATGTGCTGCGCAACGCGTTGGTGCCAATCGTCACCGTCCTGGGGCTGACGATGGCACTCATGATTGGCGGCACAGTGGTGACCGAGACCGTTTTCAACCTGCCTGGTGTCGGCAACCTGGTGGTGCGGGCCGTGCTGCGGCGCGACTACCCTGTGATCCAGGGCACGCTGTTGGTGATCGCGGCCATCTACGTGTTCATCAACCTGGCCATCGACTTCCTCTACACGCTGGTGGACCCGCGCATTCGCCTGGAGACCCAATGAACTCGTCATCGTCTTTCTTGCACCGCCTGTTGGCTGTGCTACGCCGCCTGTTTGCCCGCAAGGTGGTGCTGGCATCGGCCGTCACGCTCGCGCTGGTGGTGGGTATTGCCGCCGTGTACCCCTGGGTATCAGACGCCGACCCCAATGCCCTGTCAATCAGCGAGCGATTGCACGCGCCCTCAGCCACCCACTGGGCGGGCACCGACGAGCTGGGCCGCGATGTGATGCTGCGCATCGTGCACGGTGCCCGTTACTCGCTGCTCATCGGCATCGTCACCGCGACCGGTGCGGTGCTGCTGGGTACGCTACTGGGCATGTTTGCCGGTTTCTTCCGGCGGCTTGATGCGCCGTTGATGCGCGTGGTGGACGCCATGATGTCCTTCCCCGACATCCTGCTGGGCATTGCGCTGGTGTCGATTCTGGGGGTCTCGCTGTGGAACGTGATGCTGGCGCTGGTCATTGTCTACACGCCGCGTGTGGCCCGCGTGGTGCGCGCCACCACCCTGGTGCTGCGCGAGCTGCTGTTTGTCGATGCCGCCCGCGCTCTGGGTGTACGTACCCCGAAGATTTTGCTCAAACACATCCTGCCCAACCTGATGTCGCCGATTCTGGTGCAGGTCACCTTCATCTTTGCCTACGCCATCTTGGCGGAGGCTGGGCTGTCCTTTCTGGGTGTGGGTGTACCGCCTGACATCCCGACCTGGGGCACCATGATTGCAGGCAGTCTGGACTATGCCGACAAGGCGTTCTGGACCATTTTTTCACCGGGTGTGGCCATTGTGCTCACCGTCCTGTCACTGCAAATGCTGGGCGATGGTGCGCGCGACTTGCTCGACCCCAAACTGAAGAAAACCGTATGACTTCCGAAGCCTCAACCACCACACCGCCATGCGACACCACCCCGGGCGCAGCGCGCCTGGAGGTCGGCGGCCTGTCCACCTCGTTTGCCACCGATGCGGGCCGCATCCAGAGCGTGGCCGATGTGTCCTTTGCCATCCATCCCGGCGAAACGCTGGCCCTGGTGGGTGAATCTGGCTCGGGCAAATCTGTCACCAGCCTCACACTGATGGGACTGCATGCGCGCACCTCGCAGGCCCAGGTCACCGGTCAGGCCTGGTTTGTTCGGCGCGACGGTCGCCGGGTTGACCTGCTGGCGATGCCGGAAGCCGAGAAACGCGCCCTGCGCGGCAATGAACTGGCCATGATCTTCCAGGAACCCATGACCAGCCTGAACCCGGTGCTCACTGTCGGTGAACAGATTGCCGAATCGGCCCGCCTGCACCTGAAGATGGACCGCAGCACCGCCCATGCCCACGCGCGACGCATGCTGGAGCTGGTAGAGATCCCGGCGGCTGCACAGCGTGTCAACGAGTACCCACACCAGCTCTCGGGCGGCATGCGCCAGCGTGTGATGATTGCACTGGCCATGGCCTGCAACCCGACGTTGCTGATTGCCGACGAACCCACCACCGCGCTCGACGTGACCATCCAGGCCCAAATCCTGGCGCTGATGGGGCGGCTCCAGAAGGAAACCGGCATGAGCATGCTGTTTGTCACCCACAACCTCGGTGTAGTGGCACAGTACGCCGACGCGGTGGCCGTGATGTACGCGGGCCGTATTGTTGAATCAGCCCGCGTGCATGACCTGTTTGCTCGCCCTGAACATCCCTACACACGCGGCCTGCTGGCCTGCCTGCCCGGTGTGGCAAGGCGCCAGCAAGGCGCCATCGGCGCGGGACGGCGCAAGTTGGTGGCCATTGCCGGGCAAGTGTCCAGCCCGATGGCACCCCCACCCGGCTGCGCGTTTTCGCCGCGATGTGCAAGCACACAGCCCGCCTGCGACAGCGCCATGCCGAGGCTGGAGGCCATCGGAGCACGTCGCATGCTGCGTTGCATCCAGCGCGAGGTGACAGCATGAGCAATGTGTTGCAAACCACACCGCATGCCCCAGCGGCCGAATCCCCCTTGCTGGATATCCAGCACCTGCGCAAGTACTTTGGCGGCAGCAGCCACCCGGTGCGCGCCGTGGATGACGTGAGTTTCACCATCCGCCAGGGCGAGACCCTCGGCCTGGTAGGTGAGTCGGGGTCGGGCAAAAGCACCATTGGCCGACTGTTGACAAGACTGGTGGACCCCACGGAGGGTCAAATGCTGTACCACGGCGCGGGCGCCCGACAAGATCTGGCGGCACTGTCGCAGGCGCAGTACCGACCGTTGCGTTCCAAAATCCAGATCATTTTCCAGGACCCGTACGCCAGCCTGAACCCACGCATGCGCATTCGCGAGGTGCTGGCCGAGGCATTGGACACACACGGCCTGGCCAAGGGCAAAGCGCGCCTGCCACGCATCCACGAGCTGCTGCAGCAGGTGGGCTTGCGACCCGAACACGCAGAACGCTTTCCACACGAGTTTTCGGGTGGACAGCGCCAACGCATCGGCATTGCCCGCGCACTGGCGGTGGAGCCAACATTCATCGTGGCAGACGAGCCTTTGTCAGCGCTGGATGTTTCGATCCAGGCCCAGGTCGTGAACTTGCTGGGCGAACTCAAAGAGCAATTGGGCCTCACGCTGCTGTTCATCTCACACGACCTGGATGTGGTGGAGTATTTGTGTGACCGCGTGGTGGTGCTGTATCTGGGCCGGGTGATGGAGATTGCGCCGACCGAGGCGCTCTACGCCCGCCCCCAGCATCCCTACACGCGTGCCCTGCTGGCGGCGGCGCCCATTCCCGACCCGGCGCAACGACGCAGCATTGCTTTGCTGCAAGGTGATCTGCCGAGCCCTTCCAACCCACCTTCGGGCTGTGTGTTCCGCACCCGCTGCCCGATGGCCGAAGAACGCTGTGCCAGCGCCGACATGCAACTGCGCGAGGTAAAGCCCGACCACTTTCATGCCTGCTGGAAAACAGCTCTAACACCTCTCTCACCATGACCAACGATCTCGCTCTGGACCCGCACTGCAAAAGTTACCCATTGACAGCCACACCTTGCCTAACCTCCGAGTTGGGCAGCAAAGGCTGGAACGTACTGGCGGATGATCTGCCCTACCCGCTGGCGGTGATCCGCAACACGGCGCTGACACACAACCTGGCCTGGATGCAGGACTACGCCAACCGCAAAGGCGTGATGCTGGCACCCCACGGTAAAACCACCATGTCGCCTGAACTGTTTGCCAGACAGTTGCAGGCCGGCGCCTGGGGCCTGACCTTTGCCACGGTGTACCAGCTCTCGGTAGGAGTAGGCGCCGGTGCACGCCGCGCCATCATTGCCAACCAAGTGGTGTGTGACGCCGACCTGGATGGGCTGCAGACCCTGCTGCAGCGCCACCCTGACCTGCGCGTGTGGTTCCTGGTGGACTCCATCGCGCAACTGCGTTGTATTGAAGACTGGGCAGCACGGCGTGCCAGTACGCAGTGCTTTGACACGCTGCTGGAGATTGGTGTGCCCGGCCAGCGGACTGGCTGCCGAACACTGGATGAGGCCATGGCGCTGGCGCAGGCGATGTCCCGTTCACCCGCCGTGCAGCTGGGTGGCATCGAATGTTACGAAGGCGGCGTGGCCCGCTGCGACAGTGCGCACGATGCCCAAGAGGTCACGGCGCTGCTGCGCCGTGTGACCGAGGCCGCCCGCCAGTGTGACCAGCAGAGACTTTTTGTCGGCGCCGACATCCTGATCACCGCCGGTGGTTCGGCCGTGTTCGACCTGGTGGTGCCCCTGTTGCGCACACAAGGGCTGTCCAAGCCAGTTCAGGGCATCTTGCGTTCAGGCTGCTACATCACACATGACCATGGCAACTACATGCGTTTTCTCAAGCATGTGGAACAACGCGAAGGACTCGATGCCTCGCTGCGCCCTGCCCTGGAAGTCTGGACCATGGTCCAGTCGGTGCCGGAGCCAGGATTGGCCCTGCTCACCGGCGGTCGACGCGACTTGTCTTACGACCTGGAAATGCCGGTACCAGTGCGGTGGGCGCGCCGTGCCGAGCGCACCGCGACCCATACGCCCGCAGGCTGGACGATCAGTGCACTCAATGACCACCACGCCTACCTGCGTTATGACCCGGCCAGCGCAGCCCCGGCAGTCGGCGACCGAGTGGCCCTGGGCATCTCCCATCCCTGCACCACGTTTGACAAATGGCGCTGGCTGCCGCTGGTTGACGACAATGAATCAGTCATTGAAGGCCTTCGCACCCATTTTTGAATTCACCATGTCTACCCCATTCTCAACCAGCTTGCTGCAACAACTGCGCGAGCGCCAACCTGACCTGCCAGAAGCACAACGCAACGTGGTACGCCTGATACTGGATAACCCGCGCACCGCCGTTGTGGCAACAGTAGAGCAACTGGCTCAGCAGGCGGGCGTGTCCATGCCCACCATCGTGCGCACCTGCCGCAGCTTTGGCCACGACTCTGTGCGGGGATTTATGGTCGCGCTGGCCCAGGACCTGGCTGTGACCGGGTCCCACCTGCACCGCAGCGTACAGGCCGACGACAGCGCCCGAGATGTCGCCAGCAAAATCGTCCACGCTGCGGTGTCATCCCTCACCGAACTGGGTCGTGCCATCAACACCGATCTGCTGGACCAGGTGGCAGATCGGCTGGCGCAGGCGCGCCGCATCGACTGCTATTCGGTTGGGGCCGCCTCCACGTTCATGGCCAACGAATTGCAAAGCCGTCTCTTTCGCCTGGGCCGCACGGCCAACGCCATCTTCGATGCACACCAACAACTGGTATCGGCCAGCACGCTCGGGCCAGACGGTGTGGCTTTTGTCATCTCGCATGTCGGCCGTATGCCCTACACCGTGGAAGCAGCACGTTTCGCCCGCACGCAGGGTGCCACCGTGGTCGCACTGACCCAGCCCGGGACACCCTTGGCCGAAGCAGCCGATCTGGTACTTGCGGTCTCTGTTCCCCAGGATGCAGTAATGCGTGTGGGCACAGAGGCCTATCTGGCGCATCTGGTCGTGATTGAGATCCTGATGGTTCGCCTGGCCCAGAGGCTCGGCCCGTTGGTCACGCGCGATCTGCAACAGTTCAAACAGTTGTTACACAAACATGGCTTTGACAGCGCCGAATACGCTGGTGCTGTTGGCAGCGTAACGGGCAATCCGCAAGGGGCTGCCTCGTGCGACCCAGCGACCAGGGAATGACATGGCACACGCAACACTTCTGAAAAACGGACTCATTGTGGACGGCTCGCTGGGGCCAGGCTGGGTCGGTGACCTGCTGATGGCCGGTGAACGCATCGTGGCACTGGCCGCGCCAGGGCAAATTACCCCGGCAACACTGGTTGCAATCGACCACCTCACCGAGGTTGACTGCACCGACCGCGTGATCGCACCCGGCTTCATCGACGTCCACACCCACGACGACGCCGCTGTACTGGACGCCCCCGCCATGTTGCCCAAGCTGTCACAAGGCATCACCACGGTGATTGTTGGCAACTGCGGCATCTCGCTGGCGCCGGTGGTGACACACACGCCTGCAGCTCCGCTGTCCCTGCTCGGCAATCGGCAGTTCTGCCACGCCAGCATGGCGCATTACGCCCAAGCGGTGGACGCTGCACGACCTGCCGTGAATGTGGCCGCGCTGATCGGTCATACCGCTCTGCGCATGCGCCACATGGCCGACTTGAGTCGTGCCGCCACGGCCGAGGAACGGGTCGCCATGGCCGCAGCCATGCAGGAAGCCATGGATGCGGGGGCACTCGGGCTGTCATCGGGCATCTTCTACAGCGAGGCCTATGCCGCCGACCAGGAGGAACTGGTGGCGGTGGCCACGGTGGCCGCGCGCAACGGTGGCGTGTATGCAACCCACATCCGCGACGAGTTGGCGGGCATCCTGCCAGCGCTCCAGGAGGCGGCACTCACAGCACGGCAGTCGGGCCTGCCCTTGGTCTTGTCACACCACAAATGCGCCGGCCCGGCCAACTGGGGCCGAACGCGCGAAACCCTGCCCTTGATCGACAGCCTGGCCCGCAACCAGGAAATCGGCATGGACGTGTACCCCTATACCGCGGGCTCCACGGTGCTGCGCGAGGATCTGGTGGACGGTGTCATCGACATTCTGATCACCAACAGCCAACCGCACCCGGAGATGGGCGGCCGTTACCTGGCCGATATCGCAAAACAATGGTGCGTGACGCAGCAAGAGGCCGCACTGCGACTCAAACCGGGCGGAGCCTGCTATTTCCAGATGCGTGAAGATGACGTGGCGCGTGTGATTGCACACCCCCTGTCCATGATCGGTTCAGACGGCCTACCCCATGACGAACGCCCGCACCCACGCTTATGGGGTGCCTTCCCGAGGGTGCTGGCCAGCTACTGGCGTGACAAGGGTGTATTGCGGCTCGAAGAGGCCGTGCACAAAATGACCGGCCTGTCGGCCCAGCGTTTCCGCTTGGGCGGACGAGGCCTGCTGCAGGCAGGTCACTATGCCGACGTGGTGGTCTTTGATCCGGTTCAGGTGCGGGACATGGCCACGTTCGAGCAACCCCAGCAGTTCAGCGAAGGCATCGAGCAGGTCTGGGTAAATGGTAGTTCCAGCTACACCAAGGCCGGGCGGGCCAGCGGCCTGCGCGCTGGACGCTTTGTGCATCGCGGCAGCCAGCCCGCTGCACGTTGAGCGCAACCTCCTGGCGACGGGTCGTGGCCCCGCCGCCAGGGAAGGTGCAATGCAAACTTGGTATGCGTGAGAGCAAGAACACCTCTCAAATGTTTGCTTTTGTGCGATCAAGTGCATATAGAATGCACCCCGGGTGTTTGCATTGCGTGTTGTGATGTAGCAGGTTTTTAGCGCTGGTCGGGCCGCCACGCGGAGCAACTTCGACCATGTCTCTTGTACCCCAAACCGTCGCCCTGGTGGCCCCGGCTCTGATTGCCGTTTTTGTGGTGGCCTACGCGGCCATTGCACTGGAACACCCTCTCAAAATCAACAAATCGGGCTCAGCCCTGGTCGGCGCCGGCCTGATGTGGACGCTGTATGCCCTGTCGATGGGTGACCACCATCTGGTGGGTGAACAGCTCAGTGAGTCGCTCATGAGCACGGCACAGATCGTGTTCTTTCTGATGGGGGCGATGACGATTGTGGAGGTGGTGGACGCCCACAACGGTTTTGAAGTGATCACCTCGCGCATCAAGACCGCCAAACTGTCCACCTTGATGTGGCTGGTGGGTTTTGTCACATTCTTTCTGAGCGCCATTCTTGACAACCTGACCACCACCATCGTGATGATTTCACTGATGCGCAAGCTGCTGGCCAAACGGGAAGACCGCCTGTTTTTCGCCGGCATCATCGTGATTGCGGCCAACTCTGGCGGCGCCTGGTCACCGATTGGTGACGTGACCACCACCATGCTGTGGATTGGCGGGCAGATCACCAGCCTGGCGATCATCCAGGGGGTATTGCTGCCCTCCTTGGTGAGCCTGCTGGTGCCACTGGCGATCGTCTCTTACGTGCTGCGTGGCCGCGCTGCAGTCGCACCGGCCAAGGTGGCTTCGGCGGCCGGCTTACACACCACACAGTTTGAACGCAACCTGATGTTTTTCCTGGGCCTGGGTATTCTGGTGGCGGTACCGGCGTTCAAGACACTCACCCATTTGCCACCGTTCCTGGGCATCTTGTTTGGCCTGGGGCTGTTGTGGGTGGTGGGTGACATCGTGCATCGCCGCAAGGAAGATGACGCCAAACACCATTTCACGCTGGTCCATGCCCTGAGCAAGATCGACATGGGCTCGCTGGTGTTTTTCATCGGCATTTTGCTGGCGGTGGCCACACTGGAACACACCCATGTGTTGACCTCGCTGGCTCAGTGGCTGGGCCAGGCCGTGGGGCGCCAGGACATCATTGTGATGATCATCGGCCTGGCCAGCGCCATTGTTGACAACGTGCCGCTGGTGGCCGCGTCCATGGGCATGTACAGCCTGGAGCAGTTCCCGCAGGACCACTTCTTCTGGGAGTTCCTGGCCTACTGCGCTGGCACCGGTGGCTCGATCCTGATCATTGGCTCAGCCGCTGGTGTCGCCGCCATGGGGCTAGAAAAGATCCAGTTTTTCTGGTATCTCAAGAAAATCGGTGCTCTGGCTCTGGTGGGTTATCTGGCCGGCGCCGGGGTCTATCTGTTGCAGTACCAACTGATGCATTGAGGCCAAAGGCATCGCTTGGCGGGTGCCACGCCCGCTGAGCTTGGGTCGTGTGCGGCCTGCAGCACAGACAAGGAGCTGGTGCACGGCCAACATATGTCATGACAACATCCCGAGCATCCATCACAAACAGGCGTGACGCAGTCGACTACGGGGCCAATCTGTGATGATGAGTCCGGTGAGCGTGATCTGGTTTCAGTTTGCGCTATGCGCCATTCTGATCGGTGTGGCAGGCTACCAACTGTCGCTCTACGGTGATGTCATCGCCCGACGCACAGGCATGTCTGGCAGTTGGGTGGGGTTGGCCTTGTTGGCGACCGTCACATCCCTGCCTGAACTGGCGACGGGCATCAGCAGCGTGACCGTGGCCAACGCACCCAACCTGGCAGTGGGAGACGCCTTGGGCAGCTGTGTGGTCAACCTGGTGTTTCTGGTGGTGATCGACACACTGTTTCGCAAAGAACCCCTCTGGCCTCGTGCCGGGCAAGGTCATGTGCTGGCCGCAGCCTTTGGTGTGCTGATGCTGGGTTTTACCCTGGTCAGCCTGTTGATGAGCCAGGTGACACCACCTCAAGCGTCTGTGCTCAGCTCAGTTCTCACCCCTTTGGGCTTTGGTTTGACCACGCTGGTGTTGCTCGGTCTGTACCTGGTGGCGATGCGCACCGTGTTTGCCTATGAGCGAGACCATGCGGTTCCAAAGACGGCCACTCTGGACGACCAACTGCCAACACTGCGCACGGCCTTGATACGCTTTGCCATCGCTGCCTTCGTGGTGGCCGGCGCGGGGGTGTGGTTGCCGTTTGTGGCCACCGACCTGGCCAACGTCATGGCCTGGAACAAGTCCTTTGTTGGCAGCTTGTTTGTTGCCCTGGCCACCTCTTTGCCGGAGCTGGCGGTGACCCTGTCTGCCCTGCGCCTCGGGGCGCTGGACATGGCGATTGGCAACTTGCTGGGCAGCAACTTGTTTAATGTGCTCATCATCGCGGTGGATGATCTGTTTTACCGCCCCGGTGTCTTGCTTGCCAATGTGTCCCCCGTGCATGCTGTCACCGCCGCCTCGGCCATCACCATGACCGGATTGGCCCTGGTGGGGCTGTTTTTCAAACCCGGAGGACGCGTGTTGCGCGCCATGAGCTGGATCAGCCTGGGCCTGGTGTGTATGTATTTGCTCAACACCTACGTGCTGTTCCTGTTTGGCGAGTAGGCCAGCAACCTCATAGGTAACATCACCTGCATGCGCGCAACAAGTTGCACCTGGTTGATGAAGTCCAAGGCAAAAAGGGCGTGCTAAAAACCAAGTCGCCGACACCAAATAGCGGTACGGGCCGCGCCAGGACAATCCGGCAACGGCAGGCCAACGCGCCTGACCTAAACTTGGCCAACGCCATGAATGGCTCACAGCTGAGCTGTTCAGCGCGAAAAGAGGTTTGTTGTGAATGTGGTGATGTATCTGGTTTGCTTGCTGGCTTGGGGTTTGAACTTCATTGCCATCAAGATTCAGGGCCAGAACGTCCCGCTGGAACAGTCTCTGCTGTACCGCTTGGCCTTCACCGCGATGGTTTTCATCGCACTGGTCACTTTCCTGAAACCGGGCGGCAAACCCGGGCGCAAGGACTGGAGTTATCTGGCGGCTTTTGGTGTGCTGAACCTGTCGATGAGTTACCTGCTGCTGTACTACGCCACCACCTGGATTTCGGCGGCGCTGGTCACGCTGGTGTTTTCGCTCAAAACCATCGGCACACCGCTGGCCTTGCGGCTATTCCTGAAACAGGACTTGCATCCCACGGTGCTGGTTGGCGGGCTGATCGGTGTCTGCGGTGTGGGCCTGGTGTTGTACCCCATGCTGGGGCAGACGATGACTGGCGCGGCATGGACTGGTCTCGGTTTTGCCGTGTTGGGGATGTTGCTGACCTCGGTCGGGGATGCCTGCTCGGCACGCAATGCACGCGTTGGCATCCACCCATTGCGCGCGAACGCCATCGGCTTTTGCGTGGCCACGGTGTTATTGGCGGTGCTGTGTGCCTTTCAGGGACAGCGTTGGCAATTCGACATGTCGGCACGCTACGTGGGTGCCCTGCTCTACCTGACGTTGGTGGCATCCTGCCTTGCCTGGTTGTTCTACCTCAAGCTGGTGGAGCGCATCGGCGCTGCCGCCAGCAGCTACATGGTGGCGCTGTTTCCAGCGGTGGGTGGCATTGGGTCGGTGGTCATTGGTGAATCGGAACCGACCCTTTATCTGGTTGTAGGTTGCCTGGTCAGTTGTATCGGGGCGACCATCGCCTTGGGCGGAGGTCACCTTCTCGCTTATGCGCGGCGGTAAATGACGAGAGATGTTTAACCCGAGAGAGATACCCTCTCGGGTCGTCTACACAGCTGCCGACTTTGACGGCCAACGTGGTCAACAAGCGCTCATGGCATGGCCGATGCATCTGGCTGCCAGGCACCAAGTGCCAGCTGTACTTGGGCAAAACTCTCTATCGCAGTCGCCTGCGCGGTCAAATTATTGCGCTGGGCACGCAGCTGCTGCACCTGATGGTCCAGCGCCAAAGTGCTGGGCTCCAGCCCGGAGCGGACTCGCACGCCGGTGTATTGGGCCGTGGCGCGGGCGGCTTGCTCGGCTTGTTGTGCGCGTTGCAGCAGCTGCTGGGCTGCGACCCAGCCTCGCAAGGCAGACTCACTGTCCTCCAGCGCTTTAAGCACGGTTTGCTCCAGGCCGTGCCAAGCGCGTTCGCTGCCTGCCTGCGCCGCGTTGGCCTGGGCTTGGATACGACCCATGTCGAGCCAGTCCCACTGCAGTACCGGCCCGGCGGCATACCGCAATGCGTTGGCACTGGACAAATCGCCTGCCAATGCGTTGGCGCCCACACCCAGGCTGAGGCTCAAGCGTGGCAGGTGCGCGCGCTCTGCCAACACCACGTTCCCCAGGCTGGCGCGCAACAAGGCATCGGCCCGGGCCACATCGGGTCGATTGGCCAACAGGTCATTGGGCTGCAACAAGCCCGTCGAACTGGGCACCAAGGGCAACTCCGCCGCTGCGATCAGCGTCTGCCAAGCGGCATCCGTCTGGGTGGGTGCGCGCCCTGTGAGGGTGGCCAATGCGGCCACGCTGACATGCACCAAGGCCTGGGCTTGGGCCTGCTGCGCCCGCACCTGGGCCAGTTCTGCCGCCACGGCCAGGGCTTCACGTCGATCCGCCAGACCGGCTTGCACACGCGCCTGCATTAGTGTCTGGCGCGGCTCCAAAGCCGCCTGCTCCTCGCCCAGTTGCAGGAGTTCCTGTTGGTGCAGGCGCAAGCGCACATACTGACGCACTACTTCGGCCTGCAGCAGCGCGGTGACCGCATGGGCCTCGGCACGTGCCGCATCTGCCTGGCGTTCGGCCTCCGCCGTGGCGGTGCCGATGCGGCCAAACAGGTCCACTTCCCACGACACCATCTGCCCCACCGTGGCCAGAGACTGCTCGGGCGGATGTGGCAAACCCTGCAGATAGGGGTCGACCTCTGCGGTGGATAGCTGCACACGCTGAACCTGGGCACTCAAACTGCCTTGCGGTAGGCTGGCCCGGTCGGCCAGACCGGCTAAAGCGCGCGCTTCCTTGACCGCAGCCAAGGCCGCCTGGCGCTCATGGTTTTGAGCCATGGCCTGCGCCATCAGCGTGTTCAGATGCGCGTCGCCCAAGTCTTGCCACCAGTTGCGCGCAGGTGTGCCCAGTCGCAACCCTGCAGCGGCGGCAGCTGGTGTCAGTTGCTGGGTGACACCGATTTGTTGAGAAACTGCAGGCAGTTGGCTGGCAGGCGCCACACTGGCACAACCGCTGATCAGGACGGACAAAGCGGTCAAGCCAAGCCCGGCGAAGGCGGGCAAATGAAACCCGTATGAGTAATGCAACATGGTTTTTCTCACGATACGTTGGCTGGCACGCGGTAAACGATGGCATACAGGGCGGGGATCAGGCCCAGTGTGATCAGCGTCCCCAGCGCCAGACCACCCATCATCACCACCGCCAAGCTGGTCCAGATCACACCACCGAACAAACCCAGTGGCAGCAAGCCCAAAATACACACCAAGCTGGTCATGACAATCGGACGCAGGCGTTTGGCAGCGGCTTCTTCGATGGCACGTGCGCCAGGCAAGCCGCTGCGCCGGGCTTCTTCAATCGCATCAAGCAACAACACCCCGTTGTTCACGATGATGCCAGCCAGGGCCAGCAAACCGAGCGTTCCCACAAAGGTCAGTGTGATGCCCGTGATGCTCAGCGCCAGCGCAGCACCAATACACACAAAGGGAATACTGGCCATGATGATCAAGCTCTTGCGCACGCTGTCAAACTGCAAGATGAACAGCAAGAACATCGCCACCACACAAACTGGCAACAGCGCCATGATGGTGGCGTTGGCATCGGCGTTTTCCTCAATCTCACCGGCCAAGGCCACCTCCACCCGGCCACTGGCACGGATGTCGTCCAGAACAGGCTTGAGCCGATCAACGATGCCTTGCGCGGTGAGTTGCGGGTGTCGGGCGCTCACGGTGACGGCGCGCTGTTGGTTGTAGCGCTCAACCACGGCCGGCTGGGTCACCAGCTTCAACTGAGCTACTTGGCCCAGCGGCACATGGCCACTGCCATCGGATGTCTGGACAGGCAATGCCGTCAGCTGTTCGATACGGGTACGTAGCTCCCCCGGACCGCGCAAGAGCACCGGCAACACGGTGTCACCGTCCCGATACTGCGCCACCGCCGAGCCGTCAAGCAGCATCTGCAAGCTGCTGGCAATGTCGGCCGTGCTGACATGGGCGGCCAATGCCTTGGCCTGGTCGACATGCACATCCAGCTGGCGAATATCGTGATCAGCATCGGTCTTGGCGTCCTCAATGCCGGGAATGAGCTGCAGCGCAGCCAACAGCTTGTCTGCTGCAGCGCGGTGGCTGGTGCCGTCCACACTGGTCAGGCGCATGACTGCCAGCCCAGCGTCAGAAGACCCCATCGAAAATCGTTTGGGCTCAAAATGCACATCGGGAAAACGGGCACTCAGGCCGCTTCGCAGCCGCGTTATCGCCGCCGCATGGGTGGCATTGGGATCCAGCGTGAGCACCGCATAAGCGCGGTGTGCCGCCGGCGTCGGTGGATTGAGCGCCAGGATAAAACGCGGGCCGCCATCCCCCATGTACAACGCATGGCTGATGACCTCTGGAAAGGCTTGTCTGTCACTCAGCGCCAGGCTGATCGCCTGGGCTGTCTCCAGGGTCTTGTTGCGGCTGGCATCAGGCGACAACTCGATCGCCAGTTGCAGCTGCTTGCGCGCGGATGCAGGCATCAGCTCGGAAGGAATGTGGCTGAAGAGCCAGAGCGACAGCCCCAGCAGCACAAGCATGCTGCCGACATACATCGCCTTGTGTTTCAGCACCCAACGCACCCGGCCACGGTACCAACCCGTCAGGGTTTCGACCGTCTGCGCAGTGCGGCTGAGCTTGACATGCTGGTGTGCAAACCGTTTGCACACCAGCGGCGTGACCGTCATGGCCAACAACAGCGACAACAGCAAGGACATCGACAGCACAACGCCCAGACTGCGCAGGTATTCGCCAATCTCGGTCTGGCTCAACACCAGCGGCATGAAGGTCAGGCTGATCGCCAGCGACGACACCAGCAACGGCACAAACATGCTGCGCCCGGCAGCCGCAGCGGCAGATTCAGCGGATTCGCCCAATCCGAGGCGGCGTTCCATGTCCTCTGCCACCACGATGGCGTTGTCCACAAACAGCCCCAAGGCAATGATGATCGCGCCAATCGAAATGATGTGCAGGTCAACGCCCAACAGGCGCATGAGCCCCAGCACACCCAGCACTGTGGTCGGAACAATTGCCCCCACGATCAGGCCGGTGCGCAAGCCCAAAAACACCACCACCACGGCCATCACGATCACGGTGGTTTCCATGAACACGTGCCCCACCTGGTCCAGTTGTTGGGTGACGATGTGGGCCTGATCGGTGATGGGCACAAACGACATGCCTGCGGGCAGTCCGGTCTCCAGGCTGTGGATCGTGTCACGCAAGGTCTGGGCAAAACTGACGACATTGAGCCCGGCATCCATCGACACGGCGATCACCACGGCCGGGGAGCTGTTGACGAAAGCGCCCGTTAATGGCGGGTCCATCGCCACCCGCTCGACTTTGGCGAGCTGGTGGAGCGGGATGGCACCGCCGCCAGGCAGAGGGATCGGGGTGCTGCGCAGGTCGTCCAGGTTGGAAGCATCCCCCGTGACATTGAGCGCGATGTCGGTCCCCGCCACGTCCATGGAGCCCGCAGGTGCAAACACATTGCGCCGCGCCACCGCCTGGGCAATCACACCTGGGCTGATGCCACGCGCGCCCAGCGCAGGCACGTCCAGCAGAATCTGCACCTGTTCGTCACGTACACCATGCAGCGAGACCCGCTCCACACCGTTGACGCGTTGCAACGCATCGCGCACGTATCGGGCATGTTCACGCAGCTCGCCTGCGCTGTAGCCCGGGCCAGTCAAGCCCATGGTCAAAACAGCCACACTGCCGTACTCGTCATCCACCAAGGGGCCGACGGTACCTGCGGGCAGCGTCGGGCGCAGGTCATTCATGCGAGAGCGTAGCTTTTGCCAGACCGAGGTCATCTCTCTGCCGGGCACCGTCGGGAACAATTCCACATAGGTGAACGCAAGACCAGGGCGCACCGTGGTTCTGACGCGTTTGACCTCAGACAAATGCTGGATGCTTTCTTCTGTAGGACGGGCAATGAGCTGCTCCATGCGCTCGACCGACGCCCCCGGCATCAAGCTCAAGACGGTGGCAGTTCGGATGGTGATTTGCGGCTCTTCGGTGGACGGGAAGTCCAGCGCCAGCCATAGGCCAGAGAGCACCAGCGCCAGGGCCGCAAGCAGGGTAAAGCGAGGACGGCGCAAGGCCGCCGCAGTCAGACTGAACATGGGCGGCTCCTAGGGCTTGGCCATCACGGGCTGAATCTTCATGCCCGCACGCAAGGCCAGCGCTCCCGCAACCACCACGCGGTCCCCCGGACGCAGGCTGTTTGACTCCTGCACATCCAGCCAATCACCTTGGATCTGCCCCAGTTTCAAGCTGAGCTTCTCGAGGGTTTGCCCGTCTTTGGCCAGCCGCAACGCGGTGCCGGTGTCGCCCCCCTGATCTGGCACCACGGCACGCAGGGGAATCTGCAAAACGGCCGACGCTTTACCCGGGTCGCTGATGTTCACAGAAACAGACCATGTAGAGCCGACCTGCGCATCATCAGGCACCGCCAGCCAGACCTGACGTACACCACCAGCGTCCAGTCGCTCGGCGCTGTGCAGGACCCGGCTTTGCAACGTGCCAGCCAGACCCTGCAGCTGAACCGTCTGCCCAGGTTTGAGACGCAGCTTGCCAGGAACATGGATCACCAGCTCGCGCCCTCTGCCATCAACCGCCATGACCGGTGCTCCCGGTCCTGCGGCTTGGCCACGCTCCAAATTTCGTAGCGCAACCACCCCATCAATCGGGGACCGCAGCTGGGTTTTATCCAATGCCCATGCCGCTTGTTCGCGCTGGGCTTGGGCTGCCTTGACCGCCGCCTGGGCACTGGCCAACTCGAGTTGGACGGCCCCCCATTCTGTGGAGCTGGCGGCATCTTGCTGATGTGCCGGGCGCATGCGCTCGACGCGCTGATACGCTTCTGCCGCTAGGGCTTGAGCCCGCTGCAACTCAGCGCTGGCCGCCGCCAACTGCGCTTGCTGCGGCTTGTTGTCCAGACTGGCCAACAGTTGCCCTTGGCGCACCGAATCACCCACTTGCACCGCCACGTCTGACACCAGGCCAGTCACACCAAATGACAGGTCGGCGCGGCGGGTGGCCCGCACATCACCCACGTAAGTTTGCGAGGCCTCGCTGGCACTGCGAACGGTCGCCACATACGCGGGGCGAGATACATCGGCGCCTGCAGTCGGCTCGTTTGGGGAACAGGCGGCCAAGGCTGCGGCCAAGGTCAATGCACCTGCAGCCCATGCTGCATGGCGCTCAACCCGTCGGGGGTTAAAAATGTGTGTGCTCAAAATGTGGTCCTGTCTGATCGGAGTACTACAGCCCATGGGCTGCAGCTGTCAGCCAGGCACTGTAGGTGCAAGCCTGCACTTTCATGGGGACAAAATCGGACAGATCTGGCACACTTCCGGCCGACTCGACTCAAGCCTGCTTAACTTGGGGTGCACACGGAATGCAATCGACATCATCGAGGGGCTATTTCAGTCAATACCATGGCTTATCTCCTCCATTCCGGCAGCATCGCAGCACGGCATCTCAGCTCTTTGGCAAGCATGAAACATCTCACTGAACGCAAACGTGTGGCGCCACCCGTCGTGTCACTGGCGTCCCTGGCACTGGCCAATATCGTCCCCTTTTCGGCACGCTCTCTGCTCGGTCTGGTCGAGGATCGAGGCCGCTCACCGGAGCGGCTGTGTCGTGGCCTAGGCTTTACCTACAAAGACCTTCAAAACCGGGAGATGTTGTTGTCCCACCTGCAGGTACGTCACCTGATCCTGCGCGCACAAAAGCTGCTCGATGAGCCCGCGCTGGGCTTGGCCAGCGGTGCCCGCCAAACACCGGTGTCCTGGGGTTTGCCTGGTTTGGCCATGTTGACTTGCGAGACCTTTGGGGAAGCCATCAGTTATGGACTGAGCCGGCAGATCGAGGCTGGCGCGATGATGCGGCACATCTTTGAGAGCCGTGCGAACGAAATGTATTTGGAGCTGGTGCCTCGCGTCTTTGATCTTGAGATTGAACCCTACCTGATTGAAGAGTCCTTTGCCGCTGCGCTGACGGTCAGCCGCTATCTGGTTGGCAGTGCGTTCAAGCCGGTGCGTGTGGAGCTGGCTTTTGATGGCCAAAAACACAAAGAGCTCTATGCACGCTTTTTCCGTTGTCCGGTGCGTTTCAACGCGGGCTACAACCGCATGACCATGGCGCCGCATTGGCTGGGTGTTCGGCTGCCCGGCTACGACCGCATCACCTGCGGCCTGATCCGCGAGCAGCTCAACTCCTTGCTCAAGCAGCCGCTGGGGCGTCACGATCTGGTGGAGTCCTTGTCCAACCGCATCCGCTTTGACATCGAAGATCGCCCAAGCCAGAGCGACCTGTCACGCCAGATGAACCTCAGCGAGCGCACCTTGCGCCGTCGTCTGGACAAACAGTCGGTCGGTTTTCGCAACTTGCGTGACGCCGCCCTGTTCGAACGTGCCCGCGACCTTTTGCAGAACTCGTCAAGCACCATCACCGAGGTCGCGCAGGCGGTCGGTTATTCGGACGCCCGTGCTTTCCGACGCGCTTTCAAGCGCTGGTCTGGTGAACTGCCAACGGCTTTTCGCGCCAGGTGTTGACGCCAAACCGTTTGCCCGCACAATAGCCGCGGTTTCCTCCCTTGCCACGGCGACTGCAAACGACTGGTCTGTTCTTCCCATCCTCAGGAGTCGGTTTATGAACATGGTGTCTTCGGCGAAAATTGGTGTGCGTCTGGCGCTGGGTTTTGCCCTGGTGTTGGCCCTGGTGGTGGTGATCACCGCCTTCAGTGTGGTTCAGCTCAACCGCCTGGCCCAGGCCAGCCAGGACATGATGCAGGAACCGCTGGCCAAAGAACGCTACATCTCGGACTGGAGCCGCAACATCAACGTGGCGGTGATCCGCACCACCGCAGTGGCCAAAAGCAGCGACGCCAGCCTGGTGCCTTTTTTTGCAGCCAATGCAGCCGAAATCACCAAAAGCACCAGTGAACTGCTGAAGAAGATCGAGCCACTGATCAACTCCCCGGAAGAAAAAGCCCTGTTCGCCAAAATCTCCGAGGTGCGCAAACTCTACTTGACCAGCCGCGACCAGGTCACCAAACTCAAAACGGACGGACAGGTCGAGGAAGCCTACAGCATCCTTGAGAAGGATTACCTGCCCGCCGCCGACGGTTACATGAAGCTGGTCGGTGAGTTTCTCGCGGTGCAACGCAAAAATCTGGACACCCGCGCTCAAGAGATGGCCGACATCGAGCGCAGCAGCCGCAACCTGCTGTTGGCTCTGGCGGTGAGTGCCCTGGCTTTGGGTGCACTGTGTGCCTGGCTGCTCACCGTGGGCATCACCGGGCCGCTGAAAAACTCGCTGGCGGTTGCCACCCGGGTGGCCGAGGGGGACCTGAGCGCCGACATCCAGGTGGTGGGCCAGGACGAAACAGCGCAGTTGCTGCAAGCCCTGTCCACCATGAAGAACCAGTTGGCGGGCATTGTGAGCCATGTGCGCCAAGGCTCCCAAGGTGTGTCGGTGGCCAGCGCCGAAATTGCCCAGGGCAACAACAACCTGAGTGAACGCACCGAACAACAAGCCAGCGCGCTCGAAGAAACCGCCGCATCGATGGAGGAACTCAGTGCCACGGTGCGACAAAACGCCGACAACGCCCGCCAGGCCAACCAGCTGGCGCAAAGTGCCAGCACGGTGGCGATCCAGGGCGGTGAGGTGGTCAACCAGGTGGTGGCCACCATGAAGGGCATCAATGACAGCTCGCGCAAGATTGCCGACATCATCGGTGTGATCGACGGCATTGCCTTCCAAACCAATATCCTGGCCCTGAACGCTGCGGTGGAAGCCGCGCGTGCTGGTGAACAGGGTCGCGGTTTTGCGGTGGTGGCCAGTGAGGTGCGCAGCCTGGCCGGGCGTTCCGCAGATGCGGCCAAGGAAATCAAAAGTCTGATCACCGACAGTGTGCAGCGTGTCGAGCAAGGCACCGCGCTGGTGGACCAGGCCGGTGTCACCATGGCCGAGGTGGTCAGCTCGATCCGGCGCGTGAACGACATCATGGGTGAGATCAGCGCCGCCAGCACCGAACAAAGCCAGGGCGTCGCCCAAATCAGCGAAGCCGTGACCCACATGGACCAAGCCACCCAGCAAAACGCCGCACTGGTGGAAGAAATGGCTGCCGCCGCCAGCAGCCTCAAATCTCAGGCGCAGGAGCTGGTGGAGGTGGTGTCGGTTTTTAAACTCTCGGCCAACTCCCAGATGGGCTGAGCTGAGCAATCGCGACGCCGTACGCTATTCCATGTGTAGCTATACCCCCTTTATTCATAAGGGCTAGAGGTATATTTCTTCATCATCCTGATTGACCTGGCAGGACCACACATCGATGGACATGCACCTCTACCCGGGTTATCTGCCTGGCACCATCGGCAGAATCGCCCAATTACACGCCTCGTTTTATGCCGAACACAGTGGGTTTGGCGTGGCGTTTGAGGCCAAGGTGGCCTCTGAACTGGCCGAGTTCTGCGTCAATATGGATCCCACCCGCGATGGGATGTGGCTGGCCGTGGCATCCGGTGAGATCCTGGGCTCCATCGTCATTGACGGTGCCAACGCCGAAGACAAAGGGGCACATCTGCGCTGGTTCATCGTCTCAGACAAGCTGCGCGGCTCAGGCGCGGGCAAGCAGCTGCTGAGCGCCGCCATGGATTTCTGTCGCAGCAAGTCATACCGCAAGGTGTACCTCTGGACGTTTGACCAACTCCACGCGGCGCGGCATCTTTACGAAAAGTACGGATTTGAACTGGCCAAGGAGCAGGTAGGCCATCAGTGGGGCAAGGAAGTGAATGAGCAACTGTTTATCAAAAGTGATGTCTGATGGCGTGGATGGCCTGATCACCGCAGGCTTATTCATCCTTCGCCCTTATGTTGAGGCTGACGCCTCCAGCATGAGCGCCGGTGTACGCGAATCCATGGAAACGCTGGGCCGTTGGATGCCATGGGCAAAACCTGATTTCAGCGATGACGATGCACGTTGCTGGTTCGCAGAGTGCAGCCGCGCTCGAGCCCTGGGTGAGGCACATGAGTTTGGCATCTTTTCCAAAGATGGCAGGTTCATCGGGGGCTGCGGCTTAAACCAGTTCTCCCAACGCGATAAGTTTTGCAACCTAGGATATTGGGTCAGGCAGTCCGAGCAGGGAAAAGGAGCCGCAACCGCCGCAACATTAGCCCTTCGGCGGCTGGCGTTTGAGTCTCTGGGCTTGGCTCGCCTGGAGATCGTTGTTGCGCAGGGCAATGAACCGAGCATCGCCGTCGCACGCAAGGCCGGTGCGGTGTACGAGTGTCTGGCACACAACAGGCTGCAGGTTCAGGGCCAGGCTACAGCTGCCCATATCTTCTCGTTCATTGCAGACACTGGCGCCGAATCTGTGAATGCATCTAGCAACACGCCTCTTGGGACGTCCGGCGTTGCGATGACCATAACTTCGCCACCGTAGGTGAGTTGATGACAATGAAGTCTCTGTGCATCAAAAGCCTGACTTCTCCATCCCAACACGTCACGAACGATCACTAACCATCGAACGGCACAGACAATCCCTGTGATTCACCAAGCGTCGCACAAGACTTTGCCAACCACCACCTCCCGCACATTCCATCATGCACATCGATCACATTGCCTTGTGGACCAACAACCTTGAACGCTGCAAGCAGTTTTACGTGTCTTACTTTGGCGCCACGGCGGGCAGCGGTTACACCAACCCGAACAAGGGTTTTGCATCTTGCTTTTTGAGCTTCTCCAGCGGTGCGCGGATCGAAGTGATGAGCACCAGCACGCTGCATCCGGTCGCCATCGAGCCAGGCGCCCAGCGCATGGGCTTGACACACTTTGCTATCTCGCTCGGTTCAGAGCAGCTGGTGGATGCGCTGACCCAGCGCCTGAAAAACGATGGCTACCCGGTGCTGGATGGCCCGCGCCGAACCGGCGACGGCTACTACGAAAGTGTGGTGCTGGACCCAGACGGCAACCGCATCGAGATCACGGCCTGAGTGGAGCCGCTGCACGGTGGAAACAAGCGACTGAACTGACTGCTGGCCACGGTAGGACGGTTGTGGCCGCCACAGACAAACCATCCCCCCACTGGTAGACGACATGACATACACACTCACCATCACCGATGTGGCAGACGAGAACATTCGACAAGCCATTCTGGCGCCACTGCGTGCTTACAACGACAGCCAGGCTGGCCCAAGCCAAGGCCGACCACTCGTCATCCAGGTGATAGACCCGATGGGTGCCACCCTGGGCGGCCTGTGGGGCTACACGGGGTATGGCTGGCTTTTCACCCAACTGCTGGTGGTTCCAGAAAGCTTGCGCGGCCAGGGCGTCGGCACCCAAGTCATGCAGCTTGCAGAAACCGAGGCCATCACGCGGGCTTGCCACAGCGCCTGGCTCGACACCTTCGAGTTCCAGGCGCGCGGCTTTTATGAACGTTTGGGTTACAGCTGTTTTGCCGAACTGCCCAACTACCCGGTGGGCTTCTCGCGCTTCTTCATGAAAAAGGGGCTCACTGCGCAGCCCACATGATCTTTGGCGCATGGTCAACCCAAGCGCTGTTGCCACCCTGGCTAGCCACAGAAACTACCATAAATATAGCTACCAGCCCTTTTATATCAAGGGCTAGAGGCCAAAATTGCTTGTAGTCGCGCCGCCACCAGGCCCGCTCTGGGCCGGTGGGCATTCAGCTTGGCAAGGCTTCAGTTTTTGGGCAAACGGGCAATTTCGGTGGTGATGGCGTCCATCTGTGCCCTGAGCATTTGCGCCACAGCGGCGTTGGCGGCCACCTGTTCGTTCTGGAGCGCCTTGCCGTATTCGTTGCGCAGTGCCTCCTCACCATCACGCACTGCTGGCAGCACATCGCGGTCCAGATCGGTCAGCCAGTCCCGCAATATCACCACCACTTTATTCACCGTGCCCTGGATGGAAGAATCGTCCTGGACCGACTCGCGCAACAGTTTGAGTTCAGCCACATGCTCGGCTGCATGCTTCTCGTGCATCGCGATGAGCCGAGCGAGCACCGTCTGGATTTCGGGCTCGGCCCGCGCCGACATCTCCCGGTAACCTTTTAAAACGTCGTTGGTGGCGGTGTGAACATCATGCAGTGCGTCGGTCATTCGTTGGCTCATGGTGGCTCCTGTGTGTAAAAGTGATTGCTTCCGTGTCTTGCCGCATGTGGTGCAACAAGCGGAAATGTCAGTGTCACGGCCCCAGGCAGGGAGGTCTGTTCGATGACGTACACAGGCCTGGACAGGCCAGATACATTGCCAAAATCAGTAGGGGTGCTTCAGCGCAGCCACCGACTTGCCAGCGCCGATCAGGCACACTGCGATGCCTACTCAGACCCTATCGCGCCATGCCCATCCCAGAATGCCCGCCCTTGCCTGTTCCCGACATAGATCCTGCGGCGGCGTTGCTGTTTGTCATCAACGCCGCTTCAGGCCGCCATGACGCGGATGTCACCCGCCAAGTCATTGAGACAGCGCTGCTGGCCGCCGGAAGAACCGGTGAGCTGTTGTTTGCCCCGCCCGATGACCTAGTTCGTGTCGCCCAGCGGGCCGCCCGGATGGCCACCGAGCGGCGCACGGCGGTGATTGCCGTGGGCGGTGATGGCACGATCAACACGGTGGCGCAGGCCGCACACGCCCAGGGCTGTGCTTTGGGGGTGATGCCGCAAGGTACTTTCAATTACTTCGCGAGGACACACGCTATCCCCACCGATCCTGCGGCGGCAGCGCAGGCTTTGCTGCGCGGCGCTCCCGTGGCGATACAGGTGGGCTTGATCAATGACCGGGTTTTCCTGGTCAACGCCAGCGTTGGCCTGTACCCCCAACTTCTGGAGGACCGAGAGGCTTACAAGGCCCGCTTTGGCCGCAGTCGGCTGGTGGCCTTCGGCGCCGGTCTGGTGACCTTGTTGGGTCGGCACCGCCAACTTCGGCTGCGCATTGAACTCGGCGCCAACGCGCGTGAGATCACCACCCCCACCCTGTTTGTTGGCAACAACCGGCTGCAGCTGGAACAAGTTGGTTTGTCGCAGGCAAGTGCACTGGACGAGGGCTGTATTGCGGCGGTGATGCTGCGCCCCATTGGTGCACTGGCCATGCTGGGGCTGATATGGCGTGGGGCCATGGGCACGCTCGGTGAGGCTGACACGGTGGAGAGTTTCAAATTCCAACGCATGCGCGTCAAACCCAGGCGGGCATGGGGGCGCCGCACGGTGAAAGTGGCGTTCGACGGCGAGGTGAGCCGCATGTCCATGCCGCTGCAGTTCCAGGTGTCGCCCCAACCGCTGTACCTGCTCAAGTCGAGAGCCGAACCGGCGGTCTCTGATGCCGAACAGGGTCACACATGAGTGTTCTGCTGCAGATCTCCGACGCCCATTTCGGCACCGAGCAGGCCTCTGTCGTTGAAGCGCTGGTGGCTTTGTCGCAGCAACAACGGCCCGATGTGCTGGTGCTCTCGGGCGACATCACCCAGCGTGCCCGTGCTAGCGAGTTCCACGCGGCACGCGCCTTGGTCAATCGGCTTGGCAAACCGGTGTTGGCCATTCCGGGCAACCACGATATCCCGCTGTTCAACCTGGGCTCGCGTCTGCTGCACCCCTACGCCCGTCACTGTGAGGCTTTCGGCGACGAGCTTGAGCCGGTGCACACCTCGCCGGAGTTGCTGGTGCTGTGTATCAACACAACACGCTGGTATCGGCACAAAAACGGGGAGGTCTCGCCCGCGCAGATAGAACGGGTGAGCAAGCGGTTGGCCAGTGCCGAACCAGGGCAGTTGCGTGTGGTGGTGGTGCATCACCCGGTGGCTGTGCTGCGCGCCGTTGATGTGCAAAACCTGCTGCGGGGCCACGCCGCCGCACTGCAACTCTGGGCCGCCGCTGGCGCTGACCTGGTTTTGGGGGGACACATCCATCTGCCGTACGTGATCGCCCTGCCCGACCTGGCGCGGCCCATGTGGGCGGTGCAGGCGGGCACCGCGGTGTCGTCACGGGTGCGCGACGGCGTGCCAAATTCTGTCAACCTGCTGCGCTGGGGCAGCGACGCACCTGCGGGGCGCTGCCTGATCGAACGCTGGGACTACACCGCTGCCAGCCAAGCCTTCGTTCGCACCGCCGTCACCGACGTTCAACCGGCACGCACCGGTACACCAGCCGATGTGGACTGACACCGAGTGGCTCGCACAAGCCGCGTTCTGGGCGGGCCAACACGCGCTGCCGCTCAGCCTGGTGCTGCTGACGCTGTTGCTGGCAAGCACCTGGGCGGGCTGGAGGCTGCTGTGGCCAGGCGCCCGGCTGGGCGGGCCAAGGGCACAAAAGACCCTGCTCACGGCACTTGGCATCACCACCCTCTTGCTGGGAGCGGGTGTTTTCACAATGCTGGCCAGAGCACTGCTGATGGGCCCAGAACTGGGCCGGGTCGACCAGCTGTTCACCGACACATTGCTCGCCCATGTGCCGCCGTCGGCACTGCCGGTGTTTGCCCTGCTGACCCACTTGGCCGACACGGCCGTGCTCACCGGCCTGGGGGTCGGTGTGGCCGTGGCGCTGGTCAGCTGGCGGCAACCCGGGCTGGCCCTCGCTTGGGTGGCTGCGGTGGGCGGCAACAGTTTGCTCAACGTCAGCCTCAAACAGGTGTTTGCCCGCACCCGGCCGCTGGATGCCGACGGGCTGGCGCTGGCACCAGGATTCAGCTTCCCCAGCGGACACAGCTCCGGCGCGGTGGTCGCCTATGGCATGTTGGCTTATCTGGCGCTCCGGTTACTGCCAGCCAGGTGGCATCTGCCAGCGCTGTTGACCGCCGTAGGCATCGCTTTTTCGGTCTGTGTCAGCCGCCTGTTTTTGCGCGTGCATTTTGCAAGTGACGTTATCGCGGGTTGGATGTCGGGCACCGTATGGCTTGCGCTGTGCATCATGGGTGTGGAGCTGCTGCGTCGCGCCGCCAAGGGCTGAGGCTACGCTGAGCCCCATCATCATGGCCAGCTGGATGCAGCTGCGGTGTTTACGACTTGGGCAATTGGGAACTCTGGCAAACGGTTTGGGGTGAAACGTGGACTTGTCTTGCAGCGGCTGCTGTGGTCAACGAGAAACCGTGATAGGCGGTTTGGGCCAAGAGCCGTCAATAGCGAATGACCGCTCAAACGCAGCCTGATACGCCGCGCCAACCCGTCAAGCTTCTACGGGTCAAAGCTTGATCAACGGCAAATTCTGCAATCCATTTCAGCATGTGGCTCCGTATGTCGATGGGCTGCAGAGGGGTCCGCACGTCTCGCGCCTGCAGAAAATTTTCAAAGAATATACAATATTGTTAAATATTGACATTTTGTTATTTTAAAAGGAGTGGCGTTTGTATGAATCAGACAGCGACAGCGCCTCGCAAAGCACTTGACCTAACCAGCGTGCAATCGAGTGCGCATGAACTGAACATCAGCGAGTTCCTTGCCTTCAAACTCGGAGATGAAGAGTACGGCATCGACATCCTGCGGGTGCAGGAAATTCGCTCCTTCGAGCGTCCCACCCGCATGGCCAATGCGCCTGAACACATTTTGGGGGTGGTCAACCTGCGCGGTGTGATCGTGCCGGTGGTGGACATGCGTATCAAGTTCAAGCTCAACCCGGTCAATTACGACCACTTCACTGTGGTGATTGTTCTCAACATCGGCAGCCGGGTGGTGGGCATGGTGGTCGATGGGGTCTCAGACGTCATCACCCTGAGCCCGGAGCAATTACGCCCGGTGCCCGAGCTGTCATCGGCCATTGGCAGCGACCACCTGCTGGCCATAGGCTCGCTGGAAAACCGCATGCTGATCCTGATCGACATCGGAAAACTCATGTCCAGTTCGGACATGGGCATAGATCCTTCAATGGCTTGAAACAGCTGCAACTACCTGGAATTTCCTATGAACAATTTGACGGTACGTACAAAGTTGGCTTGGTCGTTTGGTGGACTGGCCTTGATGGTTTTACTGGTATCTGGCTTTTCCGCGAAGATGCTCAACGATGCCCACGATCGTTTTGAAAACTACATCAATGGCATCAACGCACAGGCCCAGATGGCAGCTGGCGTGCGACAAGCGGTGGACAGTCGTGCCATAGCGGCGCGCAATCTGGTGTTGGTGACACAACCACAAGACTTGGCCATTGAGAAAAACAACGTCTTGCAAGCGCATAAAGATGTGGGGCAGCGCATGGCCAAACTCAAAGAGATGGCCAAAGAGGCTGATGTATCAGACGAAGCGCGTCGCTTGATTGCCGAGATCGACAAGATTGAACAATCATACGCACCAGTGGCCATGGGTATTGTTGAGTTGACCCTCAGTAACAAGCATGAAGAAGCCATTGCAAAAATGAATACGGAATGCCGCCCTCTTTTGGCGGCATTGGCTAAAGCTGAAACCAACTATGCGGATTTCACGGCAGCGCGTTCCGTCGAGTTGGTAGAAGAGTCGGAAGCCATCTACGTCACGCAGCGAGTTGTCTTGATCACTGTCTGCTTATTTGTGTTTGGAGTGGCCGTATTGGCGGGCGTACTCATTACCCGAAGCCTGACCCGTGCGCTGGGGGCCGAGCCAGCCGATTTGAGCCATGCAGCCAGCCTTGTGGCTGATGGCGATCTGACTGCCACTTTGCAGGTTCGCAGTGGAGATACGACCAGTGTGATGGCAGCCATGGCCCGCATGCAAACAGGCTTAGTGAGTGTGGTCTCCAAGGTACGCGCCGGCTCCGACTCGGTGGCCACCGCCAGCTCCGAGATCGCCCAGGGCAACAACGACCTGAGCCAACGCACCGAAGAACAGGCCAGCGCTCTGGAGGAAACAGCCGCTTCCATGGAAGAGCTCAGTTCCACCGTCAAACAAAACGCCGACAACGCCCGTCAGGCCAACCAGCTCGCCCAAAACGCCAGCTCGGTGGCCATCAAGGGCGGTGAAGTCGTCGCCCAGGTGGTGGACACCATGAAAGGCATCAATGAAGCTAGCCGCAAGATCAGCGACATCATCAGTGTGATCGACGGCATCGCCTTCCAGACCAACATCCTCGCGTTGAATGCGGCGGTCGAAGCCGCCCGTGCGGGTGAACAGGGTCGTGGTTTTGCGGTGGTGGCCAGTGAAGTGCGCAGCTTGGCAGGCCGCAGTGCTGAAGCCGCCAAAGAAATCAAGACCCTGATCAGCACCAGTGTCGAGCGGGTCGAACAAGGTACAGCCCTGGTGGACCAGGCCGGTACCACCATGACCGAAGTAGTGGCCTCCATTCGCCGGGTCAACGACATCATGGGTGAGATCAGTGCAGCCAGCACCGAGCAAAGCCAGGGTGTGGGCCAGATTGGGGAAGCCATCCAGCAGATGGACCAGGTCACCCAGCAAAACGCGGCTTTGGTGGAAGAAATGGCCGCAGCGGCCAGCAGCCTCAAGAGTCAGGCACAGGATCTGGTGCAAACAGTGGCGGTGTTCAAGCTCGCCGCCGGGTAAGGAGCCGAGCCTTCAACTCTCGCTACACATTGACCTAAGCGGCCAGTCACAGCCCCCCCTGGCCGCTGGCCTTCAGCAAAATGGCTGAGGTCTAGTCCACGTCCAAGTCTGCCGCCTCGGCCAACAACATGTAACTGTGATTCAATCCCGGCCATCCATTGTTGGGGAACGGGTCTGTTCAAGAACACACTGTGCTTCCTACACAGCATTCAGGTACTCGGAGTTTCATGCGCGTAAGGACACCTAGGGCATGGGCTTGTGACATCACATACGACAAGTCCCCATGCGCAAACCGCCATCTTTTAAAGTGCACCCATGCCGACCACCACTTACCTGACCGCTGCTTTCTACAAATTCGTCACGCTCTCGGACTACGCATCCCGCAAGGCTCCCCTGTTGGCGTTTTGCGAGCAGCGCAAGGTAAAGGGCACCATTCTTTTGGCACGTGAGGGCATCAACAGCACCATTGCTGGTGCGCCTGACGATGTGCACGCGGTGCTGGCCTATTTGCGCAGCGACCCGCTCTTGGCCGACCTGCAACACAAGGAATCGTTCGCTGAGACAGCGCCGTTTCACCGCATGAAGGTGCGTTTGAAACAAGAAATCGTGACCATGGGCGTGCCTGGCACAGACCCCACCCACATCGTTGGCACTTACGTCAAGCCGCAGGACTGGAATGCGCTGATTGCCGACCCCGATGTGGTGGTGGTCGACACGCGCAATGACTACGAGGTGGCTATTGGCAGCTTTCGTGGCGCGATAGACCCTCAGATCCGCACGTTTTCGGCCTTGCCCGCCTGGACCGAACAGGCGGAACAACTGCGCCCCACAGCCGATGGCAAAAAACCGAAAGTGGCCATGTTTTGCACCGGGGGTATCCGCTGCGAAAAGTCCACCGCATACCTGCGCTCCCAAGGTTATGACGAGGTCTACCACCTCGAAGGCGGCATCCTCAAATACCTGGAGACCGTGCCGCCAGAGGAAAGCCTATGGGAAGGTACTTGTTTTGTCTTTGATGAGCGCGTGTCGGTAGACCACGGCCTGACACCGGGCACCCACAAGCTGTGCCGGGGTTGCCGCATGCCACTGGCGGACGGCGCGCAGGAGTCGCCCTTGTTTGAGCTGGGTGTGAGCTGCCCGCGCTGCCATGCCAGCACAAGCGATGTCCAAAAGAGCCGGGCCCGGGAGCGCCAGCGCCAATGGGTTCTGGCCAAAGCACGCGGCGACACGCACATTGGCGAAACCACGCCACCGGTGCTCAGCAAACCCCTCCCATCCGACGTCGCCAGCGACTGTTCCCAGACCAGAGCCGCTGACTGATGGCAGCATCGGGGCCAACTGCGGCACAGCCGCTGCAGCCGCCACTGCCCGTTCTGTATTCGTTTCGGCGTTGCCCCTACGCCATGCGTGCCCGTTTGGCGCTGGTGGCCAGCGGCATGGTGTGCGAGCTGCGCGAGGTGGTGCTCGCACACAAGCCTGCCGCGCTGCTGCTGGCTTCGCCCAAAGGCACGGTGCCTGTTCTGGTGTTGCCAAACGGCACCGTGCTGGAGCAAAGCCTGGACATCATGCTGCATGCCCTGCACCAAAGTGATCCGTGGCAGTGGCTACCCTCATCCGTACAGGATCTCAGCGCCACGCTCGCCCTCATTGCCCAGTGCGACGGCAGTTTCAAAGTGCATCTCGACCGCTACAAATACCCCAACCGCTACGCTCTGCCTGATGGCCTAGGTGATCGCGCCGAGGGCGCAGTGTTTTTGCAAAAGCTCAATGATCTGCTGGCGACCCAGCGTTTTCTGCACGGCGGACACTTCGGTCTGGCCGATGCTGCCATCGCGCCTTTTGTGCGCCAATTTGCGCACACCGATGTCTCCTGGTTTGCCAGCCAGCCGTGGTCCGCGCTTGGCGCCTGGCTGACGGCGTTTGAAACGTCCAAGGCGTATTTGCAGGTGATGGACAAGGTGCCAACTTGGTGTGAAGGCCAATCGCCGTGGCGATTTCCAGCCCTGTAAACGATATTTGTTCGATCACCAGGCGTGCAGGCCTGACGCGTCACACAGTGAAGAAGCACCTGCAGACCGTTGAGACTGAGCCCATTTGAAACAGATCGGACGTCCGCTTTAGGATGGGTCATTCAAATGTATGGAGGGCCGCTTTGGGTCGGCGTCAACAGGCAAAGGTCTGAGACCGGCTTTCGCTCTGAGGTGTTTACCCCCAACAGTAGCTACAACTAAAATAGCTACCAGCCCTTTTCTCAAAAGGGCTACAAGCCAAAAAGGCTTGTAACCCCCGGCAAAGTTCAGCCCTTCTTGACCGAGTTGCGCAGACCCAAGGACACCAGGAAACCGGCCAGCAAAAACGCGGCGCCCACGTAGAAGGCGTAGGTGGAGGCGTTGTCCGGGTAGTTGTCGCGCAGCCAGGCCACCAGTTGCGGGCCCACAATACCGGCCGAACCCCAGGTGGTCAGAATGGCGCCGTAGGCGGTGGCCATTTTTTTGGCGCCAAAAGTGTCCGACACAAAGGCCGGGATGGTGCCAAAACCGCCGCCGTAACACAGCAGGATGTAACACACCAGCACCCCAAACACCCAGGGGCTTTGCACAAAACCCAGCGTCAGGAACGCGGCAAACTGGCTCAGCAGCATGATGCGAAACGCGGTGACACGGCCCAGCTTGTCAGACAGGCTGCCCCAGGCAAAACGCCCGACACCGTTGAACAACGCGCTGAACGCAATCAAGGTGGCGCCATAACTGGCCAGCTGTTCGGGTGTCAAGCTGGCGTCCTGGCGTTGCCACAACTCCTGCACCATGGGCGACTGAAAACCGATGAACATGATGCCCGCCACGGTGTTGCAGAACATCAGCAACCACATGGTGGCAAACCGGCGCGAGGTCAACAAAGCGCGGGTGCTGGCAAACTGCACCTCACCCTCGCCCGAGCCGTAACCACCGCCCTGGGTGCTGCCACTCGGTGGGTCTTGCAAGGCCCAGGCAATCGGTGTGGCCAGCAGCAAAAAGGCCACACCCAGCACCGCAAACACCAGCGGAAAGCTGTGGTCCAACAGTTGCAGCAACATGGGTGCGATCAGTTTGGACATGATCATGGCACCCAGGCCAAAACCCATGATCACCATGCCGGTGGCCAATCCCTTTTTGTCCGGGAACCATTTGGCCACGGTGGCCACCGGGGGCACATAGGCCAGCCCGATGCCAGTGCCGCCAATCACGCCATAACCCAGGTACAAAAACGGCAAGGACTTGAAGTACAGCGCCAGCGCCCCCAACAGGTAACCGCTGCCAAACAACACAATGCCCAGCACCGCCAGTTTGCGCGGGCCATAAACGGGCAACTTGTTGCCACCCACTGCGGCGCCCAGGCTCAAGAACAGGATGGTGGTGCTGAACACCCAGGCCACCTGGGTGTTGCTCCAGCCATAGGCCTCGATCAGCGGGTTTTGGAAATAACTCCAGGCGTAGACCGTGCCAATACACATCTGCAAAGCCGTGCCGAGCACGGCCATCCACCAACGGTTCATGCCATATCCTTGTTTTTTTGCGGTCCCAGGATGTCGGCCAAGTTGCCTTCCTGGTGAAAAGAGTCTTCGATCAGGTTCAGGATGTGTTGCAACAGGTCACGTGAATAAATCACGCCCAACGGGTGGCGGTAACCATTGATCACCGGCAGATGGCGAAAGCCACGTGTGCGGATGATCTGGATACATTCCTCCAACGGGGTGTCTTCGGTCACAGCCACCGGGTTGGGGGTCAGCACCATGCTCACTGTGGTGCTTTCGGGGTCGCGACGGCGTGCGACCACACGCTGCAAGATGTCGCGCTCCGACAAGATGCCGACCAGGCGGTCGTTGTCCACCACCAACAGCGCACCCAGATTGGCCTGCACCATGCGGTCAGCCGCTGTGAGCACGGTTTCATACGGTGTGACGGTGGTCAACCGCCGTTTCATCAATGCCGCAGCGGGCCCCAGCTTCATCGTCGTCATGGCTATCTTTCTAGACGTCCACCGTCAAGTTGTACTTGCGAAAAGTCTCCACCACCTCTTGCACCTGCGCGACGCTGGGTGATGGTGTGTCCTTGAGTTCATAGTTAAAACCCATGCGCTCCCATTTGTACTCGCCCATCTTGTGGAACGGCAGGATTTCCACCTTTTCGATGTTGGTCATGGGCGCCAAAAACTGGGCCAGACCTTCCACATTGGCGGCCGAGTCGGTGACACCGGGCACCAGCACAAAACGGATCCAGGTCTTCTTGTTGATGCTGTTCAAGTACTCGGCAAAACGCAGCGAGGGTTCCCGCGGCACACCGGTCAGCCGGGTGTGGGTGTCGGGATCAAAGGCTTTGATACACAGCATCACCAGGTCCACATGTTGCACCACGTCGGCGGCCACACTCTGGTGGGCAAAGCCCGAGGTATCGAGCGTGGTGTGGATGCCCAGCTCCTGGCAGCGGCGGAACACCTCGCGGGTGAAGTCACGCTGGATCAGCGGTTCACCCCCGGTGAGGGTGACCCCACCGCCGGTGAACTTCATGTAAGACCTGTACTTGGTGATCTCTGACATCAGCGCGTCCACACTGATCTCACGCCCGTCACGCAGGGCCTGGGTGTCCGGGTTGTGGCAGTACAGGCAGCGCAGCGGGCAGCCCTGCGTGAACACCACAAATCGGATGCCCGGGCCGTCCACCATGCCACCACTCTCCAAAGAGTGGATTCGGCCGGTGAGCGGCGTGGATTCGGATGGCGCCAAGACGTTGGTCGCCATCCTGGCCCGCATATCGGCCAGATGGTGCGTCGACATCAACCGCCCCGCTTAAATGCGCTCGTGCAGGGTGCGGTTGATCACATCCAACTGCTGTTCACGCGTGAGCTTGATGAAGTTGACCGCGTAGCCCGAGATACGGATCGTGAGCTGCGGATACTTCTCAGGGTGCTCCATCGCGTCTTTGAGTGTCTCCACATTGAACACGTTGACATTGATGTGGTGGCCGCCGTCGGTGAAGTAGGCGTCCAAAATGCCACACAGGTTGTCCACGCGCTCCTTGTCGAGCTTGCCCAGGGCCTTGGGCACGATCGAGAAGGTGTACGAGATGCCGTCAGCGGCGTACTCGTAGGGCAGCTTGGCCACCGAGGCCATCGACGCCACCGCGCCGTTGTGATCCCGCCCGTGCATCGGGTTGGCACCCGGTGCAAACGGTTCACCGGCCTTGCGACCGTCCGGCGTGTTGCCGGTGGCCTTGCCGTACACCACGTTGGAGGTGATGGTCAGGATCGACTGGGTCGGCTTGGCGTTGCGGTAGCAATCGTGTTTGCGGATTTCGGTCATGAAACGGGTCATGATGTCCACCGCAATCTGGTCCACACGGTCGTCGTTGTTGCCGTACTGCGGGTATTCACCCTCAATCTCGTAGTCCACCGCCAAGCCCGCTTCGTTGCGGATGATCTTGACCTTGGCGTATTTCATCGCCGAGAACGAGTCCGCCACCACCGACAAACCAGCCATGCCGCAGGCCATGGTGCGCAAGATGTCGCGGTCGTGCAGCGCCATCTCCAGACGCTCGTAGCAATACTTGTCATGCATGTAGTGGATGACGTTGAGCGTGTTGACGTACAGGCGAGCCAGCCATTTCATGAACTGCTCGTAGCGGTACATCACCTCGTCGTAGTCCAGGTAGTCACCGGTGATCGGTGAGAACGGTGGGCCAACTTGTTCGCCAGATTTTTCGTCGATACCGCCGTTGATCGCGTACAACATGCACTTGGCCAGGTTGGCGCGCGCACCAAAGAACTGCATCTGTTTGCCAATGGTCATGGCCGAGACGCAGCAGGCAATGCCGTAGTCGTCGGTGTAGAGCGGGCGCATCAGATCGTCGTTTTCGTACTGCAGCGAGCTGGTGTCGATCGACACCTTGGCGCAGTACTTCTTGAAGTTGGCCGGCAGACGCTCGGACCACAACACGGTCAGGTTTGGCTCCGGCGCGGCACCCAGGTTGTACAGGGTGTGCAGGAAGCGGTAGCTGGTCTTGGTGACCATCGGCACACCGGCTTGCGACATACCGCCCAGGGCTTCGGTGACCCAGGTCGGGTCGCCCGAGAACAGCGCGTTGTATGCTGGCGGACGCAGGAAACGCACCATCCGCAATTTCATGACGAAATGGTCGATCAGCTCCTGAGCTGCGGACTCGGTGAGTTCACCCTTGACCAGATCGCGCTGGATGTAGATGTCCAGGAAGGTCGAGACCCGGCCCAGCGACATGGCGGCACCGTCTTGTTCCTTGATCGCGCCCAGGTAGGCGAAATAGGTCCACTGAATGGCTTCACGGCCATTGCTTGCAGGCTCGCTGATGTCAAAACCGTAGCTCTTGGCCATGGTGATGAGTTCTTTGAGCGCGCGGATCTGTTCCGAGGTTTCTTCACGCTTCTGGATGGTGTCGCTGTCCATCACGTCAAAATCGAGCGAGGTCAGCTGCGCTTGTTTGTCTTCAATCAGGCGGTTCACCCCGTACAGGGCCACACGACGGTAGTCACCGATGATGCGGCCACGGCCATAAGCGTCGGGCAGGCCGGTGATGATGCCGGAGCTGCGCACCGCCATCATCTTCTTGGTGTAAGCATCAAACACGCCGTCGTTGTGGGTCTTGCGGTATTTGAAGACACGTGCGGTTTCAGGATCCATCTCGCGGCCATAGGCCTTGAGGGCACTTTGCACCGTGCGGATGCCGCCAAACGGCATGATGGCGCGTTTCAAAGGCGCATCGGTCTGCAGCCCAACAATCTGCTCCAGACCTTTGTTGATGTAACCGGGACCGGAGGCATCAATGCCTGCGATCACCTTGGTTTCCACGTCCAGAATACCCTTCTGGATCTCTTCCTTCATGAGTTCCTTGACCTGACCCCAGAGTTCGTCGGTGCGAGGTGTGGTGGGAGCCAGGAAAGCGCTGTCGCCGGTGTAGGGCGTGAAATTGTCCTGAATGAAGTCGCGCACATTGATCTCGCGCGTCCATTTGCCCTGTTTGAAGCCGTCCCACGCAGACAATTTATTGTCCGGAGCGCTCATTGCCAACTCTTTATCCACTGAACCCATCGTTAACTCCTTTTCAAGAAATTGAAGGTGTGAGATATCTGCCCGGCCACAAGAGCCCTGGGTGCTCCGCCTGAGCTGGCTGCTCGGCACGCGGAAAAAGACTGTGTCACCGGGAGATCCAACGGCGTTTTTATTTCACCGTATGAAGTTTATTGTCGCTTAATGGAAGTTTTACACAAGCCACCCCAAGCCGCCAAACCCAATTTCGCTTGATCAGGATCAATAATGATTAAAAAATAATGAACGAATAATGAATAACTTGGCCGCCGACCCTGTCCCCGCCTGCCAAGTCAGGCCCGCCGCCCTGCACCCGCCCCCCTATGCTGTCATAGATAGGAGGCATTTTGGCCTCAATCCCTTATAAAGCATGGGTGTATTTCTATCGATTCAGTAGCGCGCCAGGCGTTGCACGGTGGGCATGAACTGCTCGGCACGGGCGGCGGTGAGCACCTCGGCCGGGGCATTGGACAGCCGGTCTGCGGGCATGGTGTTTGCCAGCCAATGGTTGGGCAGGGCAAACCAGTTGGCCACCTGCCAGTTGTCATACACGCTGGCCAGCTCCGACAGCACCTCGGCCAGACCCTGCAGGCGGCCCATGTCGGCTCGCTGGAACTGGAACACCGGCAACCAGATGCGCGACAGCCACTCAAAACTCACCACCTGGCGGTCCAGCACCCAGCCCGCCAGGGTGTGTACATCGGTGCCGCTGTGCGGTTTGCAACGGGCAGCCACATCCGGCGCACGCCACAAACCACCGCTGTGGCGGTAGGCTTTGAGCATGTCCATGAACTGCTGGTCAGACGCGGTTGGCAAGGCCAGCGGCGGTGCCAGAGGCCTGCCAACTGAAACCAGCCGAGGTACTTTGCGGTAACCCATCGGTGCCTGGGTTGTGAGCTTGTCCAGTTCAGCCATGCTGCTCTCCCGTAGAAGAGCCTGACCTTAGATATCTGGTGTTGGGAGGTCTGTGCGCTGGGCAACACAGTCGCAACAGCATCCCGAACAGCTTCAATAAAGATAGCAACAAGCCCTTTTTCCAAAAGGGCCATCTGCCAGTCTGTTACATACCTTCTGGACAACCTCCAGTGGCATACGGCACCCCGGTGCAGCAGTGTTCGGCAGCGCACAGACCCCAGCCGCAGCGCTGGGCACACTCCAGCCCAAGACCTCCCAAGCCCTTGACAGCGCACCCCAGCGGCGCGAGGTCATCCGTCCAACACAACCCAGGGCCAGACCATGATCCATTTCACTTACCCAGCCCAAGGCTGGAGCACCGCCTCCAATGGCCTCGTTGCCGACACCTCACCGGGTGAACTGGAGGCGCTGGGTCAACACCTGGACAGCTGCCAGAACAAACATCGGCACTTGCTCAGCCTGCACTGTGCCGCGCAGAAGTTGCGCAGCTTCATGGCCGCACGTTTTGTGACTACCGTGGTGGTGGCGGTCGTTTTTCTGGGCATGAACATCTGGTTGTTCTAGGGCCGCGCCATGGTGCGCAACACCTTGCCCACACTGCTGCCGGGCGCGCCAGCGGCGTTGTGCCAATTGCTCGACAGCGCCCGCGGCCCGATCCAGGTCCCGATCCGCTCCGAGATCTTTGGCCCGCAGCGCTTTGCCCAGCATGGCCGCAGCTTGGCCGAGACCCACCGGGCGGCACGCCCCACGGCAGGCTCGGCACGGTTTTTCCCGCGTATCCAGGACAACGTCAGAGCGCTGCGCGAAGCCCACCAGTACCTGGGAGAGTTGGCCAGCACCGGGTATGACATCAGCCCGGCCGCCGAATGGCTGCTGGACAACTTTCACCTGGTCGAGGCCCAGATCAAGGAGATCCGCGAAGGTCTGCCACGCAGCTACTACCGCGAGCTGCCGCTGCTGCAGGACGAGCCGCTGGCCGGCCTGCCCCGCATCTACGGCGTGGCCTGGGCCTTTGTGGCCCACACCGACGGCGCCTTTGACGAGTCCCTGCTGGTCGAGTACCTGTGTGCCTACGAAGAGGTGCGCCAGCTCAACCTCAGCGAGATGTGGGCGCTGCCCACCACCTTGCGCGTGGTGTTGCTGGAGAACCTGCGCCGCCTGGCCGAAAGCATTGCCACCCACAAGGCCGCACGCGAAGCCGCCAACCTGTGTTTTGATGCCATCGACACCCTGTCTGTGGAGGCACTCAACGACCTGCTGGCCCAGCTCAACACACGCGGTGTGGGCCGGGTGTTTCTGCTGCAGATGGCGCAGCGCCTGCAAGACCAGCGCATTGGCCGCCTCGGCAACGAGCAGACCGCCATCCATGCCTGGCTCAACAACGCCCTGCCCGAGCTGGCCAGCCTGCAAGCCCAGCAAGGTGCCGACCAGGCTGCCGACAACCTGAGTGTCAGCAACGCCATCACCTCGCTGCGCGCCATTGGTGACGCCGACTGGCCCGACATCATTGCCCGCACCAGCGCACTCATGCGCCTGATGCTGACGCAGCCGGTGTTTGCCCTGGAGGACAACACCACCCGCGACCAGAGCCTGCACGCGGTGGAGAAGCTGGCGCGGCGCAGCGGCAAGAGCGAAGTGCAGGTGGCGCAACAGCTGCTGGCCCAGATGGCTGGCGCGGGTGACCTGCACCAACCCGGCGCGGTGGCCATGCATTGGCTGGTTGACGCTGGCCAACCCCAACTGCTGCAAGCCCTGGGGCTGGGCGACTGGCGGGCCCGGGCCTGGTTGTTGGTGACGCGCCACCTGGCGCTGCCGCTGTACCTGGGCACCCTGCTGCTGGTGCTGGGCGGGTTGCTGTGGCTGCTGTTGCGCCACCACCTGAGCACCCCCGACTGGGGCCTGCTGCCGCTGGCACTGCTGGCGCTGTTTCCGGCGTCCGAGGCGGTGGTGGCGGTCATCAACCGGCTGATCAGCGAGCTGGTGCGTCCGCAGCACCTGCCGCGTCTGGCGCTCGCCGACGGCATACCGGCGGCACACCGGGTGTTGGTGGTGATTCCGGGCATGCTCAGCGGCCCGGCTGCAGCCCAGGAGCTGGCACACCGGCTGCACCTGCACTACCTGGCCAACCCCGAGCCACAGGCGCAGTTTGCGCTGCTGACCGACTGGCTTGATGCCGACAACGTGCACACCGCCGCAGATGGCGACAACCTGGCCAGCGCGCTGGCGCAGATCCAGGCGCTCAACACCCGCCACCCGCCCGATGCGAATGGCACTGGTGCGCCGCGTTTTATCCTGTTACACCGCGAACGCCACTACAGCCAGACCGAACAGCGCTGGATTGGCTGGGAGCGCAAACGTGGCAAGCTGGAGCTGCTGATCAGCGCGCTGGCCACCGGCAATAGCAACGCCTTTCTGGACCTGGGCGAGACCTCGCGCCTGGCCACCGGTGTGGCCTATGTGCTCACCCTAGACAGCGACACCCAGCTGCCACCGGGTCGCCTGCGCGAGCTGGTTGGGGTGGCAGCGCACCCGCACAACCAGCCGCAGCTCGATGCCAGCGGTCAACGTGTCGTCGCGGGCTACGGCATCCTGCAGCCGCGTGTGGCCACACCGCTGCCCGATTTGAGCGAGTTCACGCGTTACCACTGGTTATTTGCCGGCCAGTGTGGTCTGGACCCGTACAGCGCGGCCAGCTCCGAGGTCTACCAGGATGTGTTTTCCGAGGGCACCTTCACCGGCAAGGGCCTGCTGCATGTCCACGCGGTGCATGCGGTGCTGGCGGGCCGCCTGCCCGAGGGCCAGGTGCTCAGCCACGACCTGATCGAGGGCTCGATCGCCCGCTGCGCGGCGGTGACCGACATCTCGGTGATTGAAGAGGCCCCCTTCCATGCCGACGTGGCGGCCTCGCGTGTGAACCGCTGGACGCGTGGCGACTGGCAGCTGCTGCCGATCATGCTGCACCCCGGGCGCTATGGCCTGCGGCCGATCCACCTCTGGAAAATGACCGACAACCTGCGCCGCTCTCTGGTGGCGCCGATGTCGCTCGGGCTGCTGCTGCTCTCGATCGCGGGTGCGGGTGCGGGCCTGTCACCCTGGGTGGCACTGCTGCTGGTGCTGGCGGCGTTTTCCGCCGGGCCACTGATGGGCGCCCTGGCCGGTCTGTCTCCCAGCCGCGACGACATTGCCAAACGGCACTTTTACCGCGAGGCCCTGATTGACCTGGCGCGTGCGCTGCTCAGCGGCCTGTGGCTGCTGGCCGAACTGTTGCAGCAGTCGCTGGCCAGCCTGGACGCGATAACCCGGGCGCTGTATCGCACCCTGGTGAGCCGGCGCCACCTGCTGCAGTGGACCACCGCCGCCTCAGCGCAAGCCCAGGCCAAGTCGTCCCTGGTCGATGTGACACGCCAGCATTGGCGCGAGCCGCTGGTCGCGGCTTTGCTGCTGTTGATGCTTCTTTTAAGCCCCCAGCCCTTATCTGTATTGGGCATCGTGCTATGCATTTTGTGGGGCGCTGCGCCGTTATGGACCTGGTGGGTGAGCCGCGTGAGCCCACTGCTCAAAGAAGAACAGCTGCCACTGGCCGACCAGGCCTACCTGCACGGTGTGGCGCGCGACACCTGGCGCTTGTTTGAGCGCTGTGTTGGCCCGGACGACCACCACCTGCCGCCCGACAACCTGCAGGTGCTGCCACACGATATGGTGGCACACCGCACCTCACCGACCAACATCGGCATGTACCTGCTCAGTACCGCCTGCGCCCGCCAATTTGGCTGGATCGGCACCCAGGAGCTGCTGAGCCGACTGGACGCCACCCTGGCCACCCTGCAAGGCATGGAGCGTTACCAAGGCCATTTCATGAACTGGTACGACACCCAGACCGCCTTGCCGATGTTGCCGATGTACGTCTCCACGGTGGACAGTGGCAACCTCTGCGGCCACCTGCTGGCGGTGGCACAGGCGTGCCTGGAATTTGCCGAGGCGCCCGACGACGCCACCGCCAGCCAGGTGGCCTTACAAGCCGCCCGGGCCCGGATCAAACCGCTGATAAAACAGCGCATGCAGTTGTCGACCAGCGCACGTGACGAACTCAAATGGTTGCTGGCTGACCACCGGGCCACCCGAAACTCGGCCCAGCTCGACGCCCTGGCGCCAGATACCGAACACACGCGCCAACGTCTGCTGGCCATGGCCCACAGCCTCAAAACCCTGGCGTGGCAGGCGGACTTCCGCTTTTTGTACTCCAGCAAACGCCACCTGCTGCACATTGGTTACCGCGTGGCCGAGCACCAGCTTGACACCAGTTTTTACGACCTGCTGGCGTCCGAGTCACGCCTGACGAGCCTGCTCGGTGTGGCCCGGGGCGATCTGCCGGTGCGACATTGGGCGCACCTGGGGCGCACCTTTTTCGCCCGTGGCGCCAACGCAGGCCTGCGCTCCTGGACCGGCTCGATGTTCGAGTACCTGATGCCCAGCCTGGTACTCAAGGAACCGCGTGGCAGTGTGCTGTTGGCCGCATGCCACACCGCGCTGCATGAACAAATGGCTTTTGCCAAAACGCTGGGGCTGCCCTGGGGTGTGTCCGAGTCGGCTTATGCCGCCAGCGACTACACCCTGGCCTACCAGTACGCACCACAAGGTGTGCCCCGGCTGGCGCTGCGCCGCACCCCGCCTGACGAGCTGGTGGTGGCACCTTATGCCACCGCGCTGGCGACCATGCTCGCACCCCATCTGGCGCGCAAAAATTTCGCCACGCTGGAGCAGCTCGGTGCCCGTGGCCGTTACGGCTTCATCGAGGCGCTGGACTACACGGTGGCGCGGCGCGTGGGTGACGAGCCCTTTGTGCCGGTGGCCACCTTCATGGCACACCACCAGGGCATGAGCATCGTGGCGCTGGCCAATGTCTTGTTGCAGGGAACCGCGCAGCGCTGGGGCATGGCCAACGCCCACCTGCAGGCGGTGTCTTCGCTCTTGCACGAGCGTATTCCGCGTGAAATCTCGGGCCTGTACGCGCCACCAGCCAACCTGCGCCGCCAGGCGCAACGTCGCCTCAGCCAGGGCCTGCTGCGCGAGGTCTTGCCCGGCAGCAGCGCAGTGGAGCCGACCCAGCTGTTGTCCAACGGGCGCTACAGCGTGTTGCTGCGCGCCAATGGTGCGGGCAGCAGCCGCTTTGAACAGATTGGCATCAACCGCAGCCGCGATGACGCGCTGCGCGACGACCGGGGCAGTTTCTTTTACCTGCGCCGGGGGCCCAAAACACCGCTGTATTCACTGACACAGCATCCGGCACCCGACCCGGCGGCGCACTACAGCAGCGCCTTCCATGCCGACCGCATGTGTTTTGACAGCGACTGGGACGACCTGCAGGCCCACATGACGGTCTGGGTCAGCCCGGAGGACGACATCGAGTTCCGCCAGGTGGAGTTGCACAACCTCGGTGATGCGCCGCTGGACATCGAGTTGCTGTCGGCGTTTGAGGTGGCGCTCTCAGACGCGCGTGCCGACGAGGCGCACCCGGCCTTCAGCAACCTGTTTGTCAGCGCCCAATGGGTGGCCTCGCACCAGGCACTGCTGCTGGAGCGCAAACCACGCCTGGCCACCGAGCAAGGCCTGCGTTTGGCGCACTTCCTCACCGACAGCAGCACCCCGCTGCGCCAGGTGCGTTTCAGCACCAGCCGCCAGAGCTGGCAGGGCCGCAACCGCGCCAGTTGCCAGCCACTGGCCCAGCTGGCGCTGGCACCTGGGGGCGCGACCGAGCAGGCAATGGTTCTGGACACCGGCCTGGACCCGGTGTGTGCACTGTCGGCCCGCTTGTTCATAGCGCCGGGGGCCAAGGTGCGGCTGACCTTTGCCACGGCCGTCTCCAACAACCCCGACACCCTGCGTGCGGTGATCGACAAATACCGCCAGAGCAGCAATGTGCAACGTGCCTCGCTGATGTCGGCCACGCTGACGGGCATCCGGCTGCGCAGCCTGCGCATCAGTGCCGAAAATTTCAGCACGCTGCAGACCCTGACCAGCCTGCTGGTGCTGAGCCAGCGCCGACCCCACGCCCGCGCCGTGCGCCCGCTCAGCGCCACCACCGAGGTGTGTGACCGCCGACTGCTGTGGCGCTTTGAGGTCTCGGGTGACCGCCCGATTTTCTTGGTGCTGGTCAGCGTGGTGCCAGGTTTGGGCCTGATCCGCTCCCTGGTGCAGTTGCTGAACCTGTGGCTGTGGGGCAATGTGGCCTGCGACCTGGTGGTGATCAACGCCGAACCGGCCTCCTACCTGATGCCGCTGGACCATGAGTTGGCTGCGCTGCGTGACCGCTTTGCCGCCGATGCTGGTGCCAAGCCTGGGCCGGTCAGCACCCGGCTGCACCTGTTGCGCGCCGACGACCTGAGCCATGCCGAACTCAACACTCTGCACAGCCTGGCCCGCTGGGTGGTACGTGCCGATGGCCGCCCGCTGACCCACCACATGCAAGACTGGCTGGCGCTGCAAGAGGCCGCCCTGACGCACCGGCAACACACCGCCACCACCGCGCTGGCGCTGAGCCCACCCGTCGGCACCGAGCCCAGCAGCGGCGTCTTTGCGCCGGACTCGGGCGAGTTCAGCTTTGCCGTGTCGGCACACCTGCGCCCGCCCAAACCCTGGATCAATGTGCTGGCCAACCCCGACTTTGGTGCCCACCTGTCCGAGGCCGGTGGGGGTTACACCTGGGCCCTCAACAGCCGGCTCAACCAGCTCACCGGCTGGTCCAACGACGCCTTGTCGGACCCGCCCTCAGAGTGGTTTTTGCTGCAGAACAGCCAGACCTGCGAACTCTGGTCGGTGTCACCCGGCGCCGGTGTGAACCCGGGCTTGAGTTACCGCGTTTGTCACGGCCAAGGTTTCACCCGCATAGAGCACCAACACGGTGAGCTCAAAGTCACCGCGACCTGGTGTGTGGATGCCCTCAGCTCGGTCAAACAGGTGCAGATCAGCCTGCACAACCACGGCCACAAAACCCTGCAGCTGCGCCTGATTGGCCTGGTCGAATGGCTGATGGGCGCCAACCGCAGCGACCGCAGCACCGTGCGCAGCAGCCTGCTGCGCCACCACGGCCACACCGCCCTGCTGGCCACACAACGCGAATGCTCGGCCGGGTTTGGCCAGGGCACCGCCTTTTTGAGCCTGGGCCACAGCGCTGCCGCCAGCGAGGACTGGACCTGTGACCGCAGCGAATTTTTTGACGCCCGTGGTCGCCTGGTGGTGCCCGACTTTCTGGGCCAGGGTTGCGGCGACGGGCTGGACCCGTGTGCGGCCTTGTCCACCCATGTCAGCCTGCAAGCCGGGCAGTCCACCCAGTGCAGTTTTCTGCTCGGTTTTGCGCCCAGCGCCGAGCAGATCGGCCCGCTGCTGGACCAGGCGCTGGCCACACCGGCCCATGAGCGGCTGGAGCAAGTGCGCGCGGGCTGGGACAGCCTGCTGGATGCCACCACCGTCAAGACGCCTGACCCGTTGCTCGATGCGCTGGTGAACCGCTGGCTGCTGTACCAGGCGGTGTCGTGTCGCTTGTGGGCCAAATCGGGCTTTTACCAGGCCGGTGGCGCCACCGGTTTTCGTGACCAGTTGCAAGACGCCATGGCGCTGGCCTGGGCCGCGCCGAAGATGCTGCGGGCGCAAATTGTGTTGCATGCCTCGCGCCAGTTTGTGCAGGGTGACGTGCAGCACTGGTGGCACGCACCCACCGGGGTGGGTGTGCGCACCCATTTCTCGGACGACCGGCTGTGGCTGGTGCTGGCCTGTGGCCACTACATACAAGCCACAGGCGACAACACTTTGCTCGATGAGCAGGTGCCGTTTCTGGAAGGTATGGCCATCCCGGCCGGGGCCGAGGATGCGTATTACCAACCCACGGTGAGCGGCCAGACCGCCTCGGTGTATGAACACGCGGCACGCGCGATTGACCGCAGCCTGACGCTGGGTAGCCACGGCCTGCCGCTGATGGGCAGCGGTGACTGGAACGACGGCATGAACCGGGTGGGTATCGAGGGCCGGGGTGAGTCGGTCTGGCTGGGCTGGTTTGTCTGCCGCCTGATCAGCGATTTTGCACCGCTGGCGCAGGCACGTGGTGACACCCAGCGGGCCGCACGCTGGCTGGTGGTGGCGCAGACCATCCAGACGGCGCTGACCAGCACCGCCTGGGACGGTGCCTGGTTCAAACGTGCCTTCTTTGACGACGGTCAACCGCTGGGTTCACAGGTCAACAGCCAGGGCCGTATCGACCTGATTGCCCAGGCCTGGTCGGTGCTGTCGCACGCCGCACCCGCAGCTTTGGCCGAGCAGGCCATGGCTGCGCTGGAAACCCATCTGGTGGACCCGGACGCCGGTCTGATCAAGCTGCTGGACCCACCGCTCACCGACGCACAACCGAGTGCGGGTTACATCCAGGCCTACCCTGCGGGCGTGCGTGAAAACGGTGGCCAGTACAACCACGCCGGCATCTGGGCGCTGATGGCGCAAGCACAAAGTGAGGCTGGGGGTGATGCCGCCTACCGCTATTTCACCTACCTGAGCCCGGCCCACCGCGCCAGCCACCCGACACGCGGGCCGGTCTATGGGCTGGAGCCCTATGTGATGGCCGCCGATGTCTACAGCCAGCCGCCCTATGTAGGCCAAGGCGGCTGGAGCTGGTACACCGGGGCTGCGGCCTGGATGCACCGCGCCGTGATCGAGTCGATATTTGGCCTGAGCCAAGGCGCCCGCACACTGAGCCTGACACCACAGTTGCCCAGCCACTGGCCGCAGGCCGAGATCACGCTGGTGCGCGACGCGCGCAGCATGCGTTTTGTGCTGATGCGGGCCACACCAGAGGCTGCCCAACAGGCGGCCACAGCGTGGGGAGCGAGCCTGCTGGCGCCCGGCCAAAACGTGTTTTGGCAGGAGCTACCGGCCCAGTCCTGCTTTGTTTTGGTCTTGTGAGGCTATGGGTGCGCCAGCGCACAGACGTACCCCACACCAGACTTTTACAGTTCAGACATCAACTGGGGGGAACCCGGTTTGTCGCCCAAAGATGGTGGGGCATGCACCATCAAACTGCTGGAGTTCTTTATGAATATGAAACTTGCCCTTGCCGCCGTCATGACCGCTGCCGCTTTGCTCACTGCCACCGGCTGCGCCGTCAGCCGTGGCCAACAAACTGTTGGCGCTTACGTCGATGACGCAGGCATCACGACCCTGGTGAAGTCCCGCATGGCCGAGAGCAAGGTGGTCGCTGCCTCTTCCATCAGCGTCGAGACGCTCAATGGTGTGGTGATGTTGTCCGGCTTTGCCAAGAACACACTTGAAAAGACCGAAGCCGAACGCATTGCGCGCGGCGTCAACAACGTCAAGTCGGTGCGCAACGAGATTGCCATCCGTCCGTAAGGACAACTCGCAACGTTCAGGAAAGGGGGTTCATACCAATCAGTGCCCTTTGACCTGTGCCTGAGCTTGGCCTAAACAGCTTGTCGCCCCGGATTCGCCTATCGGATCACGGGGCGTCTTCACGTGGGTCTTGCCACTTGCCAGCCACTTCTGGGCAAGAACAAAGACCGCATTCATGGACACCACAGCCCCACTGCCCACACCATGCCAAGCCCTCTTTGCCAACGTTTTTACCTTGCTGTTTGTTTGTTGGTGGGTGCCCTGGGCGCCACCGGCTGCGCCAGCCTGCCCGATACCCAAGCCATTTTGGCGCGCCACAGCGAACAGGCAGCCCAGTTTGAGAGCGCCAAAGGCCCGGTGTCAGAGCGCAGAAGTGCCGCCATCGTGGCGGCCCTCAAACGCAGCGCGGGTGACATCGACATCCTGGACAAACAGATTGCGCTGGAGCAGGCCATCAATGACAGCCCGCTGGTGCTGGGCAACAAGGTCACCCTGCTGCAAGACGGCCCGGCCACCTACGCTGCGATGCTGGACGCCATCGCCGGAGCGCAGGACCACATCAACATGGAGACCTACATCATCGAAGACGATGCCATGGGCCAGACCTTTGCACAGGCCTTGATCAACAAACAGCGCCAGGGTGTGCAGGTGAACCTGATCTACGACAGTGTGGGCAGCCTGGGCACGCCCAAAGCCTTTTTTGACGTGCTGACCGAGGCCGGTGTGGCGGTGCTGGAGTTCAACCCGGTCAACCCGCTGGCCACGCGCGGCAACACCTGGTTGCTCAACAACCGCGACCACCGCAAACTGCTGATTGTGGACGGGCGCACCGTGTTTCTGGGTGGCATCAACATCAGCAGTGTCTACACCTCGGGCTCTGTGCTGCGGCGCAGCCCCAAGGCCAGCCAGGGCGCCAACGCCTGGCGCGACACCGACCTGCGGATCGACGGCCCGGTGGTGGCCGACTTCCAGAAACTGTTCCTGCAGACCTGGGACAAACAAAAAGGCAAAGCCCTCATGGCCAAAAACTACACCCCGGCACCGGTGGCGGTTGGCAAAGACATTGTGCGAGCCATCGGCAGCACCCCAGACGATCCCTACAGCCTGGTCTACCTGACGCTGGTCTCGGCCATCAGCAACGCTGAAAAACAGGTCTACCTGACCAACGCCTACTTTGTGCCCGACCCGCAGCTCATTCAAGCGCTGATTGACGCCGCCGCGCGGGGTGTGGATGTGCGGCTGATTCTGCCCAGCTACAGCGACTCGGCCCTGGTGTTCCACGCCGGGCGCGCGCAATACGGCCCGTTGCTGGAAGGTGGGGTCAAGATTTACGAGCGCCAGGGTGCGCTGTTACACGCCAAAACCGCGATAGTCGACGGTGTCTGGTCCACCGTGGGCTCCAGCAACCTGGACTGGCGCAGCTTCATGGACAACGACGAGGTCAACGCGGTGGTGCTGGGGCGCGACTTTGCGGCGCAGATGGCCGCCGCCTTTGCCATCGACCAGGCCGCATCTCAAGCCATCGACGCCCAAACCTGGGCCAAACGTCCGCTGGGTGTCAAGCTCAAGGAGTGGTTGGCACGGCTGTGGGAGCGCTGGCTGTAAGACGCACTGCAACACAGCAGAGCAAGCCCTCGCGATGCCATCAACACCGCGATGGCCACCGTGGTCAGAACGTGATCACCACAGAGGCTGAGCTTCGCGTTGCTTCACCGTGATAAACCGCTTCGATGTTGTTGCCGTCTGGATCCAAAACGAAGGCAGCGTAGTAGCCAGGATGGTAAGCACGCTCGCCGGGCGCACCATTGTCCTGACCGCCATGCGCGAGCGCGGCTTGGTAAAAACGGTCGACCATCGCCCGGTCTTGCGCTTGGAACGCCAGGTGATGACGACCCGTCAGCACCCCCAGCGCCGCCGGGCTATCGAAGGCGGTCACAAACAACTCGTCTGCCCAGAAATAGCCCTCACCCGTGCCTCCCATAGGAACATGGAGCGCAGCCAAAATGGCCGCGTAAAAAGTTTGGCTCTTCGAGAGGTCTCGCACCACCAGCTGGATGTGATCAATCAGACGACCCCGATGTAGTTCTTGCGTTTCCATCAAATACTCCTAGTGAACATGCCAGTGCCCGGTGCGATGGACGTGCCTGTCGCAGCGCGCCTTCAAGCCTCTGCCAAGATCGCCCAACGTTCATGGTCTCGCCACGCGCCATCGAGTTTTAGATAGCGGGGTGAGTACCCCTCTCGGGCGAAGCCTGTCCGTTTGACGAGGGCAATGGACTTCTCATTTTCAGGGCGGATGTTGGCTTCCAGGCGGTGCAGGTGCAACTCGGTAAACGCATGCTCAACAAGCAGCCGCAAGCCCGAGGCCATGAAACCTTGACCTTCATGCGGTGAGACGGAGAAGTACGACAGATAACCACTTTGAAAAACACCACGCACGATGTTCGTGATGTCGATAAAGCCAACCAATGTATCGTCTGAAGTGCGACGGACCAGGAAACCCAGATCGTTTGGACCCAGGCGCCTTTGCATGAACTCGCGCCAGGACTCAACTGTTTGGGGTGTTGAATACCACGGCACCAGACGGTCCTGGCTTTTGTTGGCCGCCTCCTGAAGCGCTTCGAGATCGGTGATTTGAAGGGGATGAAGGCTGACGGTGTTGTTACTGGTCATCGCGGGAAAAACACGCCGGGGTGAGTACGTCTGAAGGTGTCAGATCATACTGAGCCAGCTGCACCGCCCTCTCGGCAGGGCCGATGAGATTGAGGTGGATGGTCAACAGCGAAGTGCTGTGTGCCCCCATCCACCCGCACGCCAAATCACCTATTTGCTGCGGCCAAACACCAGCAAAGCGGCGCCCACCACGATGCCTGCGGCGCTCAGGATCAGCGGCACGTTGACGGTTTTGGTTTCTTGCACCTTGAGCTCCATGGTGCCGAGTTTGAGCGCGGTGGTCTCTGCGGGGTAGCTGAAGCCACCGTACACCAGGCCCAGGGCGCCAGCGGCAATCAGGACGATACCAATCAGTTTGATGGGGTTCATGGGTCTACTTTCTGTCAAATGGGGCGAGTGTGCCGACCGCCCTGCGCCCGGTCTGTGCGCCCGCACACACAGGCGCTGGGTTCGCTATCGCACCGACAGACGCGCCGGCGCAGGCCACAGTCGGGCCTGTCTTATCACTTTCGGAGAATGTTTATGAAAAACCCCTTGGGCCTGCGCCTCGTGACCACCACCCTCGCCGGTGTGATGACCCTTTCGATGGTCGCTTGCAGCAAACCGGTGGATGGCACCGGTGCCGCTGCACCAGCCACCACGGTGGGCACCGAGGTGGACGACAGTGTCGTCACCACCCGCGTCAAGACCGCCTTGCTCGACAACATCGATGTCAAAGGTTTTGACATCCAGGTCGAAACCCGCAAGGGTGAGGTCATGCTCAGCGGTTTTGTCAGCAACCAGACCCAGATCGACCAGGCGGTGAACGTCGCCAAGGCGGTTGAGGGTGTCACCAACATCAACAACAAACTCAGCATCAAAGACGGTGTGGCCACGGTGGGCAACAAGATCGATGACAGCGTGATCACCACCGAGGTCAAGGCCGCCTTGCTGGCAGACGCCAACATCAAAAGCCTGGACATCACGGTGGTAACCCACAAGGGCGAGGTTCAGCTCAGCGGTTTTGTCAACAACCAGGGCCAGATTGACCGCGCCCTCGAAATTGCCCACGGCGTGAGTGGTGTGACCGAGGTCGGCAACCAGATGAGCATCAAGAAGTAAGCGAGGTCCCCATGAACATTCAAAAGAACTTCCAAACCGTCCTTGGCGTGAGCACATTGCTGTTGTTAGGCGCCTGCGCCACCAGCATGGCACCCGCCAACCCCACCGGCAACGCCTTGCCGCAGACCAGCAACGCCGCCACCCAATACGGTGTGGTGCAGTCGATTGAGTTGGTGAAGCAGCCCGTGGCGACAGGCGGCATCGGTGCGGGCACCATTGCTGGCGCGGTGGTTGGCGGTATCCTGGGCCACCAAGTAGGTGGTGGCAGCGGCAACACCGCTGCGACTGTTCTAGGCGCTGCCGGTGGCGCCTATGCTGGGCATACGCTCGAGAAGAACCAGCAGGCGGCACAAAGCACCAGCGTCTACAAATTCACCCTGCGCATGAGCGACGGCAACAACCAGGTCTTCACCCAAAGCACCAACGTCGACATCCGCGTAGGTGATCGGGTGCAGGTCGACAACGGTGTGCTGCGGCGCTACTGACGCGGCTGAACGTCGCTGAGCAGGCGGTCCAGCTCTTTTTTGACCACGCCATAACACTCACACACGCTGGACTCCAAGCCTGCGCGGTTGAGCACCCCGATGTGGCCACGTCGGTAGCGGATGTAACCGGCGGTCTGCAGACGACCAGCGGCGTCGGTGACACTTTCGCGGCGCACACCGAGCATGCTGGCCACCAGCTCCTGCGTCATCACCAGCTCGCGGTCCGGCAGCCGGTCGAGTGTGAGCAATAACCAGCGGCACAGTTGCTGCTCCACCGAGTGGTGTCGATTACACACCGCCGTCTGCGCCATCTGGGTCATCAAAGCCTGGGTGTAACGCAGCAGCAGGCGCTGCAAGGCGCCACCGCGGTTGAACTCGGCCTTGAGGGTGTGGCGGTCCAGCCGCCAGGCCTGGCCAGCGGTCTGCACCACCGCCGAGCTGGAGGTGCTCTCACCGCCCATGAACAGCGAGACACCGACCACCCCTTCATTGCCGACACCGGCGGTCTCGGCCGAGGCGCCGGACTCGGTGACGTAGTGCAGCGACACGATCGAGGTGGTGGGAAAGTAGGCATGGCGCATCTGGCTGCCGGGCTCAAACAACATCTGGCCCAGCGGCATCGGCACCAGTTCCAGGTGCGGGGCCAAAGTCTCGAAATCAGCCGCAGACAAAGCCGCCAGCAAATGGTTCTGGTTCGGGGTGTGAGGTAAAGACATGCTGTTCTTTGCTAGGTTTGCTTGGCTCATCACTTGGAGGTCAACTCCACACCAATCCCGCGGTAACCGATAAAACGGCTGGCGCGGTCAAACATCGGCTCACCACTGACCTGAAAGGTCTGCTGGCTGCCGTCGGCGCCCACACGGCGAAACACATAGTCCAGAAACGGCTGGCGCTCGGTGATCGTGCGGCGCAATTTCTCGCGCTCGGCCTCCACCCAGCCGTCCAGCTCGGCCGGGCCGCTGTCCCCGGCCAGGGGCTCGACCTGCATGCCCAGCATCTCAAGCACCGGACCCGAGACTTTGGTGAAATTGCCGTTTTCGTCCTGCTCCCAGTACCAGTCCGAGGCCAGCTCGGTCAGGCTGCGGTAGCGTGCTTCACTCTCGCGCAACTCGGCGGTGCGTTCGGCCACGGTGGCCTCCAACTCGCGGTTGTAGTTGGCGAGTTTTTTGTAGAGCAGGCGCACCTCCAGCATGTTGTGGATGCGGGTTTTCACCTCCACCAGGTCAAACGGTTTGCTGATGAAGTCCTTGGCACCCATTTGCAGCGCACGCAGCTTGTGGCCGGGTTGGGCGGTCAGCACAATCACCGGCAGGTAGCTGTCGGCCGTGTTGGTTTTGAGCCCCTCCATCACCTGAAAACCGTCCATCACCGGCATCTGCAGGTCCAACAGGATCAGGTCGTAGTGGTTTTTGCGGTGCAGCGCACACACTTCCTCAGGTTTCATGCAGGCGCTGACCTGGCTGTAACCGGCCTCGCCCAGCAGTTGTTCGAGCAGCTGCACATTGGCCATCTGGTCATCAACGATCAGGATGTTGGCCTGGAGAATTTCGGCGGAGAGTGGCATGGCAGGTTCCTCTTGGTGCGTGGAATGGGCAGCAGAGCGCTTCATTTTGTATAGCTTTTGGTTGAATTGATATAAGGGCTAGAGGCCAATTTGTCTATGTTTCTGGCACAACATCGGGCGGTGCTGGCAAAACATCGGACTGCATCTGTGCAATGCCGACAATTTCCTTGGCGATGTCTTCGGGGGAGAGCACAAAGTCAATACAACCAGTCTCGATGGCACTTTGTGGCATGTCGGGCTGGCGGGCGGTGCTGGGTTTCTGGGCGATGGTGATGCCACCCACAGCGCGAATGCCACACAGCGCCGCCGCACCATCACCGTCATACCCCGACACAATCACCGCAATCAGCTTGCCGCGCCACTGCTGCGACAAGGAGCGCAAAAACACCGTGATCACATCGGGCCAGCCTCGGGGTTTGGAGATCGGTTTGAGCACAAACGCACCGTCTTGCACATGCAAATCGCGGTTGGACGGGATGATGAACACACAGTTGGGCAGCACCGGCTGGCCGTCGGTGATCAGCACCACCGGCATGCTCGAAAAACGCAGCAGCACCTCGTGCAACTGGGTTGCGGCAATGGTGATGTGGTTGACGATGACCACCGCCACCCCCATGTCGGGCGGCAGGTGCTGCAGCAGCCTGATGTAGGCGTCCAGCCCACCGGCCGAGCCACCCACACAGACCATCGGAAAGCCCTTCATACGGCCCCTTCGGCCAGCGCCAGCTCGAACCAGAACACACTGCCCACACCGACCCGGCTGCTCACCCCTATGCTGCCGCCCATCATCTCCACCAGGCGTTTGCTCACGGCCAGGCCAATGCCGGTGCCCTCTTGCGCCCCACCCTCCTGGCCGAGCCGGTTAAACGGCTGGAACAGGTTGGTCAGCTGCTCTGGCGACAGGCCCAGCCCGTCGTCCTGCACACTCAGGCGCACCCGCCCGGGTGCGGGCTGGCTCAGGCTCACCGTCACCGTGCCATGCGGGCGGTTGTATTTGATGGCGTTGGACAGCAGGTTGATCACCACCTGCTTGAGCCGACGCCGGTCTGAGAACACCAGGCAGGGCTGGGCAAAGCTCGGGAAATTCACCACCAAACCCCGGGCCGTGGCCTGGGGTTCGATCATGGTCTGGCAATCCGCCAGAACGTCCTCAAGCGACTCACGCGCCAAAGCCAGTGCCAGCTGGCCCGACTCGATGCTGGCCAGGTCCAGTATCTCGTTGACCAGGTCCAGCAGGTACCAGCCGCCGTGCAGGATCTGGTCGATCGACGACTTTTGTGCCGGGGTGGGCGGTGGGCTGCTGGCCTGCATCAGCTGGGCAAAACCCAGGATGGCGTTGAGCGGTGAGCGCAGCTCGTGGCTCATGCTGGTCAAAAAGTCTGACTTGGCGCTGTTGGCCTTGTCGGCCAGCTGGCGCGCGCGCTCCAGCTCGGTGTTTTTGACCTGCAAAACCGCATCCAGCCGCACCCGCTCTGACACGTCCCTGAACATCACCCGCAGGGTGACGGCACCACTGGCGGCGCGCGCCATGTTGACCACCAGGGTGACCCAGATCGGCTGCCCCACACCGGTGATCATCTGCAACTCGCAGGTCTGGGTTGTGCCAAAGGTGTCAAGCAAGGCGCAGCACTGCTGGTAAATTTTGCGCTGGACCATCGGCATGAAGTGGGTGATGCGCAGCTTGACCAGCGCACTGCGTGTCACCCCCAGCAGCGTGGCAGCGGTCAGGTTGGCCTCCTGAATCTGGCCCTCGCCATCGACCGTGCAGTAACCCACCGGGGCCATGTCGTACAGGTCAAAGTAGCGCTCGCGCGCCTGCTCCAGCTCCAGCTGGACACGGCGCAGCTCTTCGTTTTGCAACTCCAGCTCAATCTGGTGCACCCGCAGCTCGTGGTAGAGCAGTTGCGCGTCTTCGGGCTGCATCTCCTTGAGCATCTCCAGCGGCAGCGGCGCCTTGAGCTGGTGGCTGTCCTGCGCCCGCCGCCGCAAAGATTGCAGCGCCACCACCAGGCCCGCGGTGTCGTCAAGCGCGCCGGGCGGAGGGATTGTGTGGCTGTCAGACATCAAGGATAGCTCCCATAGTGATAGCTATATGCCCTTATTGGAAAAGGGCTTGAGGCCAATGTCTTGCAAAAACATCAAAGCTCTTGCAACGCGGCACGCTGGGTCTGTGCCAAGGCCAGCCCGGCATCGAGCGCGTCCATGAACTCGGTGACCCGGATCGGCTTGGTCAGGTAACGCAAGAAACCCGCCGCCAAACCACGTTCAATGTCGCGCGGCATGGCGTTGGCACTGAGCGCCAGCACCGGGATGTGCCGGGTGTCTTCGTCTTCTTGCAGGATCTTGAGCGCCTGCAAACCGTTGATGACGGGCAGGTTGATGTCCAGCAGAATCACATCAGGCTGGTGCTCCCGCGCCAGCGCCATGCCACGGGTCGCGTCTTCTGCGCCAAACATGCGCAGGTCCGGGCGCCGGGCAATCAGCTGGCGCACCAGCTCCATGTTGGCACGGTTGTCTTCCACATACAGCAGGGTGCGCACCCGCTCACCGCTGGCCAGCGGGGCAGCCTGGACCAGCTGCATCTCGTTGACCTCGTCGTTGAACTGGGGTGCACCCACCAGCGCCAGTTCGACCCAGAACACACTGCCCGCGCCGACACTGCTGACCACGCCCATCTCACCGCCCATCTGCTCGACCAGGCGTTTGCTCACCACCAGACCGATGCCGGTGCCCTCCTCCTCGCTGTCTTCCTTGCCGAGCCGGTTGAAAGGCTGGAACAACTGCGCCAGTTTGTCGGCGGGCAGGCCCTCACCGGTGTCTTGCACACTCAGACGGATGCGCCCTTTGGCGCCCTCGTGGCAGCTCACCGTCACGTTGCCGCCTTGGCGGTTGTACTTGATGGCGTTGGACAGCAGGTTGATCACCACCTGTTTCAGGCGGGTGTGGTCGGCGCTGACAAAACACGGCAGCGTCAGTGGTACAAACTGCAGGCTGACCGATTTTTTGAGTGCGGCGGGCGCCATCAGGGTCTGGCAGTCCTGCAGCACCTCAGACAGCGACACCGGCTCACGCGAGAGCGAGAGCTGGCCGGACTCGATCAGTGCCAGGTCCAGCACCTCGTTGATCAGCTCCAGCAAATACCAGCCCGCACGCAGAATCTGGTCGATGCTGGCTTTTTGGGACGGTGTGGGCAGCGGTGTGCCCGACTCCATCAACTGCGCAAACCCCAGAATCGCGTTGAGCGGTGAGCGCAACTCGTGGCTCATGCCTGACAAAAACTCGGACTTGGCCAGGTTGGCCTTGTCGGCAGCGGCGCGGGCGGCCTCGAGCTCGGCATTTTTGTCGCGCAGCACCCGGTCGAGCCGCTCACGCTCGACCTCGGCGGCACGGCGGGCGGTGTTGTCGGTGCCAATCAGCAGGTAACCAATGATGGCCTCGTTCTCGTCACGCAAGGCGGTCACCGACACCATGGCGGGCAGGCGACGGCCATCCTTGCGGATGTAAGTGCGCTCGTCAATGTCTTCGATGCCACGCGAGGCCTTGAACACCAGGGACTCAAAACCCGGTGCAATCTCGGTCCCCAGCTCCGTGCTGAGTGATGCGGCCCGCGTCGTCATCTCCTGCGGGTCGGACAGGTCGGCCGGGGTGATGCGGTTCACCACCTCGGCGGCGGTGTAGCCCAGCATGCGCTCGGCCCCCACGTTGAAGATCTGGATCACGCCCTGGGCGTCGGTGGCAATGCTGGAGAAGTTGGCGCTGTTGAAAATGGCTTTTTGCAAGGCGCTGACCTGGCGCAGTGCCTGTTGCGCCGCGTATTCCTCGGTGACGTTGCGAAACACCAGCACCGCGCCCACCACCAGGCCATCGGCATCGCGGATAGGCGCACAGCTATCGGCAATGTCGTAGTGCGGGCCATCGCGCGACAGCAGCACCGTGTGGTTGGCCAGGCCCTGCACCGTGCCGTGTGCCAGCGTTTCCAGCACCGGCACCGAGACCGGCTCGCGGCTGACCTTGTTGATGATCTTGAACACCTCGTCCACCGGCTGCCCGATGGCCTGCGCCAGTGTCCAGCCGGTGAGCTTCTGCGCCACCGGGTTGAGCAAGGTGATGCGTGCCTGGGCGTCGGTGGCAATCACCGCGTCCCCAATCGAGTCCAGCGTCACCGCCAGCTTTTGGGCGTCCTCCTGGGCTTTGGCGTTGGCCGCCAACAACTGGCGATTGCTTTCCTCTTGTGCGGCCAGCAGGCGCAGGGTGTCCAGATGGGCCAGGTTTTTCTCAGCCTGCTGTGTTTTCTGGATGCCCCAGAACACCAGGAAGGCGGCCATCAGCAGAGCCAGCAGAACCAGCGCTTCAAGCCTGGGGTAAACCGACCCATAGGTGAAATAAGCGCCCGCACCCAACAACAGCAACGCCGCCGCCAGCCAGGTGAATGGTTTGGAGATATTTTTCAAGACAGAACCCGAGGAAACCAGGCCACAACAGCCCTTGGTGGAGGTGGTCCAGCATAACGGGTGCACGTCCATGGCCTGCGTGCGCTGGCGCACATAAGCCCCACTTTGAGAACAATCGGCCTCTAGCCCTTGTCTATCAAGGGACAACAGCTACATATTTGGTAACACTGCGTAAGGCCTACACTCCAGCCAGATGCTGGCGCCAAGTGCCCGCACACCCACCGGTTTGACCAGGAGCCCCGCATGACACAACGATCCACGGGCGCCCTTGCCACCTTGCCGACCCCAAGCACCCCTGACCCGGGCACAGCCCCCCACGACGCAGCCGCAGCAGCGCCCGACAACCCTGGCCCGTTTCCGATTGTGGGCATTGGCGCCTCGGCCGGTGGGCTGGCGGCGTTTGAGGCGTTTTTCTCGGGCATGCCCGAGGGGGTGGCCAGCGGCATGGCCTTTGTGCTGGTGCAACACCTGGCGCCGGACCACAAAAGCCTGCTGGCCGAGTTGATCCGCCGCTTCACCCCGATGCCGGTGTTGGAGGTCGAAGACAGCATGACGGTGGCGCCCAACTGCGTCTACATCATCACCCCCAACCACGACATGGCCTTGATCAACGGCAGCCTGCAGTTGCTGGCACCCGGCGCACCACGCGGGCAACGCCTGCCCATCGACTTTTTCTTCAAGTCCCTCGCCGCTGACCAGCGTGAACGGGCCATTGGTGTGGTGCTGTCGGGCACCGGCAGCGACGGCACACTGGGCCTGCGCGCCATCAAGGATGCCGGGGGCATGGTGATGGTGCAAAACCCCGAGAACGCCGAGTTTGACGGCATGCCACGCAGCGCCATGGCCACCGGCCTGGTGGACTACCAGCTCGACGCCAAGCAGATGCCCGCGCGCCTGAGCAGTTATGTGAGTTACGCCTTTGGCAAATTGGCGATGCGTGCTGACAAGTCGGTGCTCATCAACGAAAGCGCTTTGAAGCGCATTTTTGTGCTGCTGCGCACCCAGACCAAACACGATTTTTCACAGTACAAACCCAGCACCATCCAGCGCCGGATCGAGCGGCGCATGTCGGTGCACCAGATCAGCCAGATTGACGACTATGTGCGTTACCTGCAGCACAACAGCGAAGAGACCCAGGCGCTGTTTCGTGACCTGCTGATTGGGGTGACCAACTTTTTCCGCGATCCCGAGGTGTTTGAGGTGTTTGAAAAGCAGGTGGTGCCGATGCTGTTTGCGGGCAAATCCGCCGCCAATGACACGGTGCGCATCTGGGTGGCGGGTTGCTCCACCGGAGAGGAGGCGTATTCGATCGCGATCCTGCTGCAAGAGCACATGGCAACGCTGCAGCAAAGCTACACCGTGCAGCTGTTTGCCACCGACATCGACAGCCGCGCCATCACCTTTGCCCGCGCCGGGCTGTACCCGGCGGGTATTGCGGCCGACATCACGCCGCTGCGGCTGGCGCGTTATTTCACGGCCGAACCCGATGGCGGCGGTTACCGCATCCACAAAAGCATCCGCGACATGCTGGTGTTCTCCGAGCAGGACCTGACGCGCGACCCGCCGTTTTCGAGGCTCGACCTGATCACCTGCCGCAACCTGCTGATTTACCTGGGGGCCGACCTGCAAAAGCGCCTGATGCCACTGTTCCACTACGCCTTGAACCCGCACGGCCTGCTGTTTCTGGGCACCTCCGAAGGCGTGGGTGATGCGTTGACGCTGTTTGCCTCACTCGACCGCAAGGCCAAGATCTACCAACGCAAAGCCACCGAGGCTGGTCTGTTGCGCTCACCCGGGCGTTTTTTGCCCGCACCCCACACCGGGCAGGCCACGCAGCTGCGGGGCGCGGGCCGGGACGTGTTCTCGGCCAAACTGCCCTTGCGTGAGCTGACCGAGCAAGCGCTGCTGGCGCAAGTGGTGCCCGCCGGGGCGCTGATCAACAGCTTGGGTGACATCCTGTACCTGCACGGGCGTACCGGCATGTACCTGGAGCCGCCACCGGGCGAGGTCGGGGTGGCCAACATCCTCAAGATGGCGCGTGAAGGCCTGCGCCCGGCGCTGACCAATGCCTTGCACCGCTGTGTGGCGCAGCAGGAGCCGGTGCACATCCCGGGCCTGCGGGTCAAGACCAATGGCCACTTCAGCCGCGTCAACCTGTGTGTGCGAGCAGTGGCCACCGGCCCGGCGCTGGCCGGGCCCGAGAGCGAGAGTGATGCACCGCTGTACCTGGTGCTTCTGGAAGAGGCGCAACAGCCGCTGCAAGAACCCGCCGTGCCCAGCGCTCAGACCGGTGAGGCCACAGACGGCAGCGCCGCCCAAATGCGCACCCTGCGCGAGGAGCTGCGCGCCAAGGACGAGTACCTGCAAAGCACCCTCGAAGAACTGGAAAGCTCGAACGAGGAGCTCAAGTCCAGCAACGAGGAGATGCAGTCGGTCAATGAAGAGCTGCAGAGCACCAACGAGGAGCTGGAGACCTCCAAGGAGGAGCTGCAGTCGGTCAACGAAGAGTTGTCCACCGTCAACAACGAGCTCAACCTCAAGGTCGACGACCTGTCCCGCCTGAACAACGACATGAACAACCTGCTGGCGGGCACCGGCATTGCCACCGTGTTTGTGGACCACCAGCTGCGCATCCTGCGCTTTACCCCGACCGCCTCCCAGCTCATCAACCTGATCAGCAGTGACGTGGGGCGCCCGGTCGGGCACATTGTGTCGAACCTGGTGGGTTACACCAGCCTGGTGAGTGACGCACAAGCCGTGCTTGACACCCTGGTGGCCAAAGACGTGCAGGTGCAGACCACCGACGGTGCCTGGTTCACGCTGCGCATCCGGCCCTACCGCACGCTCGACAATGTGATCGAGGGCGCGGTGATCACCTTCAGCGACATCAGCGAGCTCAAACGCACCGAGGCGACACTGGCGCAGGCCAACCAGCTGGCGCGGCTGGCGGTGGTGGTGCGCGACGCTTTTGACGCGATCACCATGACCGACCTGGAAGGCCGTATCCTGGCCTGGAACCCGGCGGCTGAGCGCCTGTACGGCTGGACCGAGGCGCAGGCCCTGCAGATGACCCTGCGTGAACGCATTCCACCGGCCTTGGTGGACGAGGCCATGCAACGACTGCAACAGCTCAGCGCAGGCCAGGTGCTGGCGCTGTACCCGACCCAGAGGCTGACCCGCAGCGGCCAGACGGTGGAGGTGTCTCTGTTGGCTACCGCACTGATTGATACCAACGGCAAGGTCTATGCTGTGACCACGACGGAGCGATTGCGAACGTCAGACACCTAAACACCACGGAGGCTCTGCCATGCCAGGTCAGATCCCCGACCCAGCGCCAACCCAGGCCGCGCGCCTGCTGACAAGTTATGCACCTACCGGGGCAAAGGCCTTGCGCCAGCATGCAGAAGCCACACTGAAGCGGCAGTTGGCCACGGGCCAACACACACAGGACGACTCGGCAGAGGGCATCTTGCGCACCCTGCATGAGCTGCGTGTGCACCAGATTGAGCTGGAGATGCAAAACGACGAACTGCGCCACATGCAGGACACGCTGGAGACCTCGCGTGCCGACTACACAGACCTCTACGACCAGGCCCCGGTGGGTTATGTCACCCTCAATGACACGGGCCAGATGCTGCGGGCCAACCAAACGGCAACCAGCCTGCTCGGTCTGACCAACCAGGCCATGGTGGGGGCGCCACTGAGCCAGTTCATCCACCGGGACGACCAGGACAGCTACTACTTGCTGCGCCAACGGCGCCAAACCCAGCAGGAGCTGTCGGCAGAGTTGCGCCTGAAACGCGCTGATGGCAGTTATTTCTGGGCCAGACTGATGGCCACCCTGGCGCAGGATGAAGCGGGCGCCCCCCTGTTGCGGGTGGTGTTGTTCGACATCAGTGCGCGCATCGCCGCACAAGAGCAGCTGTATCTGGCCGCCAGTGTGTTCAGCCAGGCGCGCGAGGGCATCATGATCACCAACACCCAAGGGCAGATCGTGAATGTGAATGCTGCGTTCACCCACATCACCGGCTACAGCCGCGACGAGGTGCTGCACAAAAACCCCAGCATGCTGTCCTCTGGACGGCAGAACGCCACCTTCTATGCAGCGATGTGGCACGACATCCTCAGCAAAGGCCACTGGTACGGCGAGATCTGGAACCGCCGCAAAAATGGTGAGGTGTATGCCGAGTTACAAACCATCACCACAGTGCGTGACGCCAAGGGCACAGCCACCCATTACGTGGCGTTGTTTTCCGACATCACCAGCTTCAAGGCGAGCCAGACCCAACTGGAACACATTGCCCACTACGACCTGCTGACCAACCTGCCCAACCGCGCGCTGCTGGCTGACAGGCTGCGCCAGGACATGGCACAGGTGCAGCGGCACGGTGCGCTGCTGGCGGTGGCCTACATTGACATCGACAGCTTCAAAGCGGTGAATGACCAATATGGCCATGAAACCGGCGACCATCTGCTGGTGGCACTGGCCAAATGCATGAAAGAGGCCCTGCGTGAGGGTGACACCCTGGCCCGTGTGGGTGGCGATGAGTTTGTGGCGGTGTTGACCGACCTGGCCGACACCTCCGGCTGCGTGCCGATGCTCAAACGCCTGATCACAGCGGCCAGCCGGTGTTTTCAGATGGGCGAGGTGGTACTGCAGGTCTCAGCCAGCGTGGGCGTCACCTTTTACCCGCAAGCCGAAACCATTGAGCCCGACCAACTGCTGCGACAGGCCGACCAGGCCATGTACCAGGCCAAACAGACTGGCAAAAACCGCTACCACCTGTTTGACGCGGTGCATGACCGCAGCGTGCGCGGCCACCACGAGGGCCTGGAGCGCATCCGTCTGGCCCTGGCCAGCCATGAACTGGTGCGGTATTACCAGCCCAAGGTCAATATGCGCAGTGGCCAGGTGGTGGGTGCCGAGGCACTGATCCGCTGGCAACACCCAGACCGTGGCCTGCTGTTACCGCTGACCTTTTTGCCGCTGATGGAAACCGACCCGCTGGCCATTGAGGTCGGCGAATGGGTGATTGCCACCGCGCTGACACAAATCGCCCTGTGGCAGGCCCAGGGGCTGGACCTGCAGGTCAGCGTGAATGTGGGGGCGCAACAGTTGCAGCAACCCAATTTTGTGGACCGCCTGCGCACGCTGCTGCAAACACACCCCAGCTTGGACCCCGCCAAACTGACCCTGGAAATGATCGAAACCAGTGCGCTGCAAGACATTGCTTATGCCTCACAGGTGATTGAAGATTGCCAGAAGATGGGGGTGGCGTTTGCGCTGGACGACTTTGGCACCGGTTACTCCTCACTGACCTACCTGAAGCGCCTGCGGGTGTCGACGATCAAGATCGACCAGAGTTTTGTGCGCAACATGCTCGACGATCCGCAAGACCGAAGCATCCTGGAAGGGGTGATCGGCCTGGCGCGCGCCTTCAACCGCGAGGTGATTGCCGAGGGGGTGGAAACCATTGCGCACGGCAGCCTGCTGTTGCAATTGGGCTGCGATCTGGCGCAGGGTTACGGCATTGCCCGGCCGATGCCTGCCGACACCTTGCCGGCTTGGGTCAGCAGCTGGCAGCCGGATGCGGCCTGGCGTAACGACACGGTCATGGTTCACGATTCCGATTGGAAATGAACTCTTTCTGCTGATCAGCAAGGGCCGGTAGCTCTGCCATTCATAACAATCTAAGCCAATGTTCGTTGCCGCACAGACACCTGGCTCGCCAAAACCAACAATGGGTTTCGCCCGTGAAAGTGAACGCACTTTCATGACTGGATACATCTTTGTTTGTCTGGAGAAATTGCCATGAAATTGAATACCCGTTTTTGCACTGGCCTGTCTGCCCTGCTGTTGGTCTCGTCCCTGGGTCTGGCTGGCTGCGCTGGCATGACTCATCAGGAAAAAGGCACAGCCACCGGCGCCGTGATTGGTGGTGTGGCTGGCAATGTGCTGTGTGGCGGCTTGGCCTGCACCGGCGTCGGCGCTGCTGTGGGTGGTGTGATTGGCCACGAAGCCACTAAATAGTAAGCTGTGAGTTCACCCGCGCCGGTGGGTCGCCTCTGGCGCTGCCTGCTGGTGTTGGGCTTGGTCAGTTACCTGGGCGCTGCGCTGGCGCAAGACAGCTCGGAAGCCGCGCAGCGGCTTCGAACACAGCGCAGCACGTTGGACGAGTCCCTCCAGCACAACGTGTTTGCGCGCCCCCTGGTGTTGGTGTCCAAGGAAACGACACAGGGTTTGCGGGGCGACATGTATGCGCTGGTGGCCTTTCCGTTTGCCAACGTCAGCCGCGCACTGCAAGACCCACAACAATGGTGCGAGGTGATGATCCTGCACCTGAACACCAAGTATTGCCACGCCGTCGACAGCGCTCAGGGCCAGCAGATCCAGCTCAACATCGGCAGCAAATCACCCCAGACACTGAGCCAGTCCTCACGTGTGACCCTGGCCTACACCCTGACCACCAGCCAACCCGACTACTTTGAGGTGCAACTGAGCGCCAGAGAAGGCCCGATGGGCACCCGTGACTACAAGATCCACCTGGAAGCGGTGGCGCTGGCCACGGGGCAAACCTTTTTGCATTTGACCTACGCCTACAGCGCCAATCTGGCCGCCCGGTTCGCGATGCAGACCTATCTGGCCACCGTGGGCAGCGACAAAGTTGGCTTTACTGTGCTAAGCCCGGCTGGACAGACGCCACCAGTCTGGATCAAAGGTATGCGAGCGTTGCTTGAGCGCAACACCATGCGGTATTACCTGGCGATCAACAGCTACCTGGCAACCCGCCAGCAGCCACCTACCCAGCGTTTTGAGGCCAGCCTGCAACACTGGTTCAGCGCCTCTGAAGCCTACCCCGAACAGTTGCATGAAATTGAACGGCCCGCTTACCTCACGATGAAGCGGGCCGAACACCTGCGCCAGCAAACGGCGCAATAAGCTGCCGTCTGGCTCAGCCACACCGGCAACTCACCTCAAATCTGTGACTTGAAGTAGCGAAACGAGTGCACAAAAGCGTCGCGCACCTTGTCCATCTCAGCCACCATGCTGTCCCAGGCCGACTCGGTGCTGGCTTGCATCTCAGCAAGTTTGGCCTTGGCCAGTTCGGACTGCTGGTGCAACTTGGCCATTTCGGCCTTGTAGGTGTCTCGCACGTCTTCACGCGCTTCCTGGGCGCGGGCTTCGAGTTTGGCCATTTGCAAATTCAGCTCGTCGAGTTGCAGTTTCATTTTGGTGATGTACATGTCACGTGTGGTCATGGTGTGTCCTCCTGGTGAAAAGAGCTTGGGCCTGCGCAAACCGCAGCCTGCCTGTTGCAGCGTAGGCCGACGACAAGCCGTTGTCGGTGTGTTGGCGCACCCAAACACGCGCGCTGTGTGTATGCAAGCGCACCGACACAAGCGCTTGCCCTGGCTAATCTTGGACCTGAGTCTGCATTGGGCTCGTGTATGCATTTATCCACTTTTTCACAAGGAATCATCATGAACAAAGACCAAGTCAAGGGCCAAGTTAAAGACATCGCCGGCAAGGTGCAGGAAGGTGCTGGCAAACTGGTGGACAGCAAAGAGCAGCAGGCCAAAGGCGCCAAGTTGCAGGTCGAAGGCAAGATTCAAAAAGGTTTTGGCGATCTCAAAGAAGTGGCCAAAGACGCCCGCGACGCGGTGACAAAAGCCGCCAAGTCCAAGGCCTGAACCTGGCGCCTTGCGCTTCACGCCACCCAAGAAAGGACAACACCATGAACGAACTGCAAAGCGACGGTTTTGGCGCATTCGCTGTCTCTGACAGCCATGGTCCCGGCCCCCGACTGATGGGGGCAGACACCTTGATCGGCAACAGCGTGGTCAACCACCAGGATGAAGACCTGGGCACCATCCTGGACATCATGATGGATGTGCGCGCTGGCACCATCAGTTACGCGGTGTTGTCGTATGGCGGCATTTTGGGCATCGGCGACAAGCTGTTTGCCGTGCCTTGGGACGCGCTGACCCTGGACACCAAAAATGAGCGCTTTACCCTGGATGTGGCCAAAGAGCGTCTGGAGGCCAGCGCCGGTTTTGACAAAGACAACTGGCCCCACGTGGCAGACCAGACCTGGGGCAAGGATGCCCGCGGCGGCAACGGCACACAAGCAAGCGCCCTGCCCGTCTCTTAAACACCTCGTTGACAGCGCCCTCTTTACGAGGGCACTGTCGGCAGGTGTTTAACCGTTTGTTGGAAACTACAAAAAGATAGCTGCCAGCCCTTACATTAAAAGGGCCAGAAGCCAATTTCGCTATAAAGCTTTGGCACTGACGCGCCACACCACATTGCCCACATCGTCGGCCACCAGCAGGGCGCCTTGTTTGTCCAGGACAACACCCACGGGCCGCCCTTGCGCCTTGCCCTCCGGGTTGAGAAAACCGGTCAACACATCCACCGGGTCACCCGCGGGCTGACCTGATTTGAAGGGCACAAAAACCACCTTGTAGCCACTGTGAGGACGGCGGTTCCAGGAGCCGTGCTGGCCAATGAACATGCCGTTGGCAAAGGTCTGCCCCAGGGTGTTGCCGGTGGCTGCAGCCAGCCCGAGTGAAGCCGTGTGGGCGCCCAGCGCGTAGTCTGGCGCTTTGGCCTTGGCCACCAGATCAGGTCGCTGCGGCTCTACCCGCGAGTCCACATGCTGGCCAAAGTAGCTGTACGGCCAGCCGTAAAAACCACCGTCAGACACCGAGGTCAAAAAATCAGGCACCAGGTCGTCACCCAGCTCATCGCGCTCATTCACCACCGTCCACAAAGCCCCGGTGCTGGGCTCCCAGGCCAGGCCGTTGGGGTTGCGCAAGCCGGTGGCAAACAGGCGTTGTTTGGCACTGGCGATGTCCACCTCCCAGATGGCGGCGCGCCCGGCCTCTGCCTCCATCCCTCGCTCAGCCACATTGCTGTTGGAACCCACGGTCACATACAGCTTGCTGCCGTCCTGGCTGGCGATCAGGTTTTTGGTCCAGTGGTGGTTGATCGGGCCGGCCGGCAAATCCACCAGCTTGGTGCCCGCTGCCAGGATCTGTGTGGCGCCATCCGTGTACGGGAAACCCAGCACCGCGTCAGAGTTGGCCACATACAGGGTGCGCCCCACCAGAGCCATGCCAAACGGAGAGTTCAGCCCCTCGATCAACACCGAGCGCAAATCGGCGACACCGTCACCGTTGGTGTCGCGCAGCAACGTAATGCGGTTGGCGCTGGGCACGGCGGCCCCCGCGCGCTGCATCACCTTGCCCATGACCCAGCCTTTGATGCCTTTGCCATCGTCGGGCTTGGGTGGTGCGTTGGTTTCGGCCACCAACACGTCACCATTGGGTAACACATACAACCAGCGCGGGTGGTCCAGGCCGCTGGCAAACGCTGCCACCTGGGTCCCGGGCGCCGGGGTGGGTGCCGCGCCAGCGGGCCAGCCAATGGCGGGCGCGATGTTCACGGTGGGCACCAGGGCATGTTCGGGCGCTGGCAGCGTGGGCTGCGGGCCAAAACCCAGCTCAGCGCCAAACGCCGCCGCTGGACCGAAAACAGTGAGCGCTACCACCAGCAAGCCGACGGGACTGTTGCGCCACGGCGCGTGGGAAACTGTGAGGGATGTCATCAACAAGCTCCTTGAGCAGATGAGGGTTGTGTCCCTTGGCAAGAGCAAGTGCCAAAGGTGTCGCAATGCTAGGTTGGGCGTATGACCCGGTCAGTGGGCTGGCGAACACAGCAGCCATCCAGTGGGTGGCGCCGGACTCACAGACCAGGCGCGGATGGACCCACCATCTGCCGCGCATCCACCCAGGCGTCAAACTGCTCGGCCGTCACCGTGCCCAACACCAGCGCGGCCTCGCGCAGCGTGGTGCCGTGGGCCTGCGCATGTTTGGCAATGGCGGCGGCACGGTCATACCCAATGTGTGGCTCCAGCGCCGTCACCAGCATCAACGAGCTGTGCAACAGCGCATCCACCCGTGCCTGGTTGACCTCAATACCCACCACACAAAACCTGGCGAAACTGCGCATCGCGTCTGCCAGCAGGCGCAGGCTATCCAGCGTGTTCAGGGCAATCAGCGGTTTGTAGACGTTGAGCTCAAACTGTCCCTGACTTGCTGCAAAGCTGATAGCTACATCATGGCCCAGCACCTGGGCGCAGACCATGGTCAGCGCCTCGACCTGGGTCGGGTTCACCTTGCCGGGCATGATCGAGCTGCCGGGCTCGTTTTGCGGCAGCGTCAGTTCACCGAGTCCGGCGCGTGGCCCGCTGCCCATCAGGCGGATGTCGTTGGCCATTTTGATCAAGGCCATGGCCAGCATCTTGAGGCCGGCATGCAGGGCCACCAGCGCCTCATGGCCGGCCAAAGCGGCAAACAGGTTGTTGGCCTAGCGCAAAGGCAGGTCCAGCCGCTTGGCCAACACCGCACAGGCACGCGCGCCAAATTCAGGATGGGTGTTGAGGCCAGTCCCCACCGCTGTGCCACCCAGGGCCAATGCGTGCACCGCCCCCAGCGCGAACTGCAGACTGTCCTGGCACAGCGCCAACTGCGCGGCGTAGCCCCCCAGTTCCTGGCCGAACGTGAGCGGGGTGGCGTCTTGCAGGTGGGTGCGGCCAAGTTTGACCACAGCAGCCAAGGCCTCGGCTTTGGTCTCCAGCGCGGCGCGCAACTCGTCCAGCGCAGGCAACAACAGGTTTTGGGCAGACAAAGCCACGGCGATGTGCATGGCGCTGGGGAACACATCGTTGGACGACTGCCCCAGGTTGACATCGTCATTGGGGTGCACCACAGCCGTGGCGGCGCCCTGCCCGAGCGCACGGCTGGCCAGTGTGGCAATCACTTCATTGACATTCATGTTGCTCTGCGTACCCGAACCGGTTTGCCAGACCAACAGCGGAAACTGTTCATCCAACTCACCGCTGGCCACGGACTCTGCCGCATCGGCAATGGCTTGCGCCTTGAGCGGGTCTTGCAGTTGCAAATCGCGGTTGACGTGGGCCGCAGCCCACTTGATCCAGGCCAGGGCGTGAATGATGCCCAGCGGCATGCGCTGCTCACCAATGGCAAAAAAATGCAGGCTGCGGGCGGTTTGTGCCCCCCACAACACACCAGCAGGCACGGTGACGGTGCCAAAGCTGTCTGTCACGGTACGGGCCTGGGCGGTATCAGAGGTGGCAGACGCTGGTGATGGGCTGGCTGGCAACATGGCAAAACCCCTTTCGTAGGACCACCCGATCCTAAGGACCGGGCCAAAGATGACATGTTCGCCAGCACACGCAGACACCGATGACGCCTTCATGAAGCCCCTGGCCCGTTGATGGTCATCAACCCGGCCAAGGTGCGTTAACGCACTGTCAAACCGTATGGTTGTGGCGCAAACTCATCTTTTTTTGGAGAACGACATGACCCAATATCACATCGCCGTTGTTGTGGGCAGCCTGCGCAAGGACTCATTCAACAAGCAACTCGCAACCGCGCTGGCCCGGCTGGCGCCGGTTGATTTCACTTTGAAACAGGTCCCGATTGGTGAACTGCCGCTGTACAACCAGGACGACGATACCCATCAGGCTGCCTCGGTGCTGCAACTCAAGTCGGACATCAAAGCAGCGCACGGCTTGCTGTTTGTCACGCCGGAATACAACCGCTCGATTCCGGGTGTGCTCAAAAACGCGCTGGACCATGGCTCTCGCCCTTATGGCGACAACGCCTGGTCGGGCAAACCGGCAGGGGTGATAGGGGTGTCGGTCGGAGCCATCGGCACCGCTTTGGCGCAGCAGCACCTGCGCAACATTCTGGCTTACCTGAATGTGCCTACCCTGGGCCAGCCCGAAGCGTTCATCCAGGCCAAGGACGGGCTGTTCGCCCCAGACGGCGGTATTGGCGAAGGCAGCAAACAATTCCTGCAAGGCTGGATGGACCAGTATGTGGCCTGGGTCCGGCAACACACAGCCTGACCAGAACATACTCTGGAGACCGCCCAATGAACACCACCCAACCCCACTTTGCGGCCTTGTTTGCGCAACTTGGCCTGCCCGATGACGACCAGAGCATTGCCGAGTTCCTGCACAAACACCGGTCCATGGCTCAAGACATGCGACTCGCCGAGGCACCCTACTGGTCTGCCTCCCAAGCTGCTTTTTTGCGCGAAGCCCTGAGCCAGGACGCCGAATGGGCGCTTGTGGTGGACCAGCTCAGCAAGGCACTGGAAGCGCCAGAAGCATCCCGCCCCTAAGCGCACACACACGCGGGCCACGGGCCTCCCAACAGCCCCTCAATCCGCTTTGATATCCATAGCTTCTAGCCCTTATGCGTTAAGGGCTAGAAGCTTTTTTTATTCAAGATCATCAATGACAACAACGACAACTACAACGCCGAACTTGATCGTGCCATGGCTTTGGGCGAATCAGGCGACAAGGCGCAGGCCAGTGAGGTGCTGGCCAGCGACGTGCGCACGCTGCAAAATGTGGTGTTCAAAGCGGTCGAGGCCTCACGTGCGATACAAAAAGACATTGCAGACAATTTGGCCAAAGATGCCAGTGCTGCCGTGACCCTCTATTCCAATCTCATGATGGGCATGGGTGTCCTGATGCTGTTGCTGGGGTCCAGCATCGCATGGCTCATCACCCGCTCCATCACACGCCCGCTGAACCAGGCGGTTGCAGTAGCCGACCGTGTCGCAGCCGGAGACTTGTCGGGCACGATCAACATCCAGTCTCACGATGAAACCGGGCAGGTGCTGCAGGCGCTCGACAGCATGCAAACCGCCCTCATCGAAGTGGTCGCCAAAGTGCGCCAGAGCTCCGAGAGCCTGGCTACCGCCAGCGCCGAAATCGCCCAGGGCAACCATGACTTGTCTTCACGCACCGAGTCCCAGGCCAGCGCCCTGGAACAAACCGCCGCCTCCATGGAAGAGCTCAGTTCCACCGTCAAACAAAACGCCGACAACGCCCGTCAGGCCAACCAACTGGCCCAAAACGCCAGCTCTGCGGCCATCAAGGGCGGTGAAGTCGTCGCCCAGGTGGTGGACACCATGAAAGGCATCAATGAAGCTAGCCGCAAGATCAGCGACATCATCAGCGTGATCGACGGCATCGCCTTCCAGACCAACATCCTGGCATTAAACGCTGCGGTGGAAGCCGCAAGAGCAGGCGAACAAGGCCGGGGCTTTGCCGTGGTGGCCAGCGAGGTGCGTAGCTTGGCAGGCCGCAGTGCTGAGGCCGCCAAAGAAATCAAGACCCTGATCAGCACCAGTGTCGAGCGGGTTGAACAAGGTACAGCCCTGGTCGACCAGGCCGGTACCACCATGACCGAGGTGGTGGCCTCCATTCGCCGGGTCAACGACATCATGGGCGAGATCAGTGCCGCCAGCACCGAACAAAGCCAGGGTGTGGGCCAAGTGGGTGAAGCCATCCAACAAATGGACCAGGCCACCCAACAAAACGCAGCCCTGGTCGAAGAGATGGCGGCGGCTGCATCCAGCCTCAAGAGCCAAGCGCAAGACCTGGTAGGTACCGTGGCGGTGTTCAAACTGGCAGCGGGGCAGGACAGCGGGTACGCAACCGCAACACCCACGCCACCACCCAGTCTGGCCACCCCAGTCAGCCACAACACCCCCAAACAGCTGGCCAGCAGCCGACAAGCGGCCACCAAGGCAGTACCCCAAGCGGCCGCCTTGACCCATGATAGCGACAACAAAGCGGGTGGTTCTCAGGAGTGGGAGAGCTTCTGATTCGGGTGGCTGAGCCTCAGCCGCACCAGCGCAGACATCGGCCACCCGATGTTGCACCTGCAGTTTGAGGGAAACTGGTCTCCGGCGGGAGGCCAAGGGAACGCCTTGGCCCAGTTACGTCTCAGCGCGCCATCACCCGGCCACTTTCGTCAGACAACACAATTTCCACCCGGCGGTTGAGTTGGCGGTTGTTGGCGCTGTCATTGGCCACCACCGGGAAAGACTCCCCATAACCCCGCATGGCCACACGCTCCGAGGCAATGCCCATCTGTTGCAAGGCGGCCTGCACCGCACCCGCACGGCGCTCTGACAGAGCTTGGTTGTACTCAGCCGCACCGGTGCTGTCGGCAAACCCCTCCACCAACACATTGCGCTGGGGGTTGTTCTGCAGCAAGGTGGCCAATTTTTGCGCAGTGGCGATGCCGGTGGCTGTGAGACGCGACTGGTCGGTCGCAAACAACACGTCACCCATGGTGATGACCATGCCGCGTGCGGTCTTTTTGGCTGCCAGATCGGCCAACTGGGTTTCCAGTTGGGCGTTACGCAGCTGTGCATTGGCGGCATCATCCTGGGCCTGCTGGGTTTGCAGCTGGGCGCGGGCAGCGTCGTTCTGGGCCATCAAAGCGGCCTGGTTGGCGGTGTTGGCGCGAATCTGGGCGGCATTGGCTTCGTTGGTGCGCTGGTCCAGCATCAGCTGGGTCCGCTGCTTGCCAGCGTTGGCCACATCGGCCTCGGCCATACGGCGTTTGGTCACCTCTTGTGTCAAGGCAATTTTCTGCCGAGCCAAATAGGCCAGTTGATCCACCTCGTCTTTGCTGCCACGCTCAGCTGCCACAGTTTCGGTTTTGGCCATGGCATCGCTGGCGAGTTTCATCTCTTGTGGCGCATAGGTGGCCACGTTCGGGCTGGCCTGGGCTGAGCGATATTCAACGCGGGTTTGCTCCAGCAAGGAGGTGGATTGTGGCGTCGAGCCGCAAGCGGCCAGCAACGCTGCCACGGCCAGAACAACCGGGGTCAGATAGGTATTTTTCATATTGGATTCCAATGGGTGAAAGGGGTGAGCGAGGCTCAGAGATTGCGTTCAAGCTCGGCGCGCAACACACGAATGTCTTCTTGCAGAGCATCCGAGGCGGCCTGGGCTTTGGCTGAGTTGGCCTTGCTTTGGGCCAGTTTGGCATCCACCTCAGCCTGGGCAGCCAATTCACGTGCCAGTTTGTAGTCTTTGGCGGCCATGGCCTGGTTGGCCAGTACCATCTTGTCGCGCGCGGCGGTCATTTCGACCGGCGCGTATTGCACACCTCCGGCACCGGCAGCGTTGTCCACGGCGGCTTTAGACACCGCCACATCAGCGGTCGCCGGGGTTTTCAAACTGCTGCAACCGATCACCAGCACCGCAGTGGCACCGAGCAAGGCCGTAACCCAGCGTCTTGAGTGTGTTTTCATCATCTCTCTCCTTAAATGTCCATCAAGCGCAGGATCACTCTTGATAAGGAGGGTTATAGGCCGATGGGTCACCGAGGTCTGTTCGCTGGCACACGATGCTCTGACCAACACCTCAGAACGGTACGCACCAACAATTGGGCAGTTCGCTTCAACTGCCGCCTGGCCTATGGCGCGTTAAACGAACCATGTAGAGAACGGCGGTAGCCGCGTCGGCGGCTTAACGCGCTGGTGTCAGGTCGAGTTGCCCGTACAAAACGCGGGCGTTGGAGCGGGTGTTGTCGGTATCGGTCATGATGCCGACCCCCACCAGGGCGCCAGGCGGCTCGTCAAAAGCGCGCTCAAAGTCGGCGCGAATGTTTCGCTCATAGAAATGCCAGCGGCTGAGCCCACGCGCACCGGACTCCACCACCATCTGGCGAATGCGGTCGGTACGCGGATTCACAATCACGGTGTCAGATGGCCGGGTGTTGCACCAGACGTACATCAAGGTCGCGTAAGGCAAAGGTTCACCGGTGATGGCATGGGAAAGCTCCGACATCATCGCGTTTTTCATGGAAAACCGCGACCGATCACCGTCAAAGGCCAAGATGATCCGCACGGGTGAGTCATCGGCCTCGGGCAAGGCCATGTCGGCAGCTTCGATCAACTGGGGAACGTTCCACGAAAACCGGATGCGCCCCAGCTCAGCCGGCTCAATACGCATGCGGTGCCGCAACATGCTGGCCGAGGACTTGGCTTGTGCCGCCACCGCCGGTCTGCCGTCTACCCGCTGGAATGAAAACTCGGTCGCTTGTTTGCCAGGCAGTTGATAGTGCTGCCAGGTGTCAAAGGCAGGCAACACCAGCGTCGAATTGGTCAGACTTGACACTTGGACACCTGGCGTTTCACCACTTGCCAATGTTGAGGGGGTCTCGGACACCGTTGCGCAGCCCGCCAGCACAGCCAAAGCCAGGACACACACAAGCTGTCAGACAACGGCTCTTGGGAATCGGCAGGTGGAACATGCTTTTGCTGCAGTCAGTGTCACGACAAGAAAAAAGGGTTTGCTACTACTTTCGTAGCGGCAAACCCTTTGATACTGGCGGAGCGGACGGGACTCGAACCCGCGACCCCCGGCGTGACAGGCCGGTATTCTAACCAACTGAACTACCACTCCTGGTAGCTAACGTTTGCTCTTTCGAGCCAAGTCATTTGCTTTTGACAGCAAACCGTTACCGACTTGCGCCGTGCTATCCGAAGATAACTTGGCGACCCCACGGGGATTCGAACCCCGGTACTCACCGTGAAAGGGTGATGTCCTAGGCCTCTAGACGATGGGGTCAAAACCTTTGGACTAACCAGTCAACACTTTGGAACTTTGGTGGAGGTAAGCGGGATCGAACCGCTGACCTCTTGCATGCCATGCAAGCGCTCTCCCAGCTGAGCTATACCCCCAAAAACCACTTTGCAACTTTTTCAAATTGCTCGTAACTTCCAAGCCTCAAATTATAGCGCGTAAATTACGATTGTTGCAAGCGTTGCAAAACTTTTTGTCGATCGAACAAAGAAAGCATCGCATCGACCGATGGTGTATGGGCTGTGCCAGCCACCAAAACACGCACTGGCATCGCCAGATGCGGCATCTTCAGGCTGCAAGCCGTCAGCACTTCTTTGATGGCAGCAGCGATACCTGCCTTGTCCCACACACAGACGCCAAGCTTCTCGGACAACAACGCAAGTGCCGGTTTGACGGCCTCGGTGACATGTTGTGCACGTTCTGCTTCGGACGGTGTGACATCGGCATAAAACACCGCAGCCCAGTCGGCCAAGGCCACCGTGGTGTCACAGCGATCTTTGAACAAGGCGCAGATGCCCACCAGCCGCTCATCAGCGGTGATGCCACGTTTTTGCAATTGGGTTTGCACCAGCGGTGCCAACACCTCGTCTGCCGTGGTCTTGATGTGTTGTGCATTCACCCAGCGCAACTTGGCCTCGTCAAACTGCGCTGCGCTCTTGCCCAGGTGGTCCAGGTTGAACCACTGCAGGAACTGCTCGCGGCTGAAAATCTCGTCGTCACCATGGCTCCAGCCCAGACGCGCCAGGTAATTCACCATGGCGTCGGGCAGGTAACCTTCGTCACGGTACTGGGTGACCGGTTTGGCACCGTTGCGCTTGCTCATCTTTTCACCCTGCTCATTGAGCACGGTCGGCAGATGGGCATACACCGGGTGATCTTTGCCCAAGGCCTTGAAGATGTTGATCTGGCGCGGTGTGTTGTTGACATGGTCGTCACCCCGGATCACATGGGTGATGGCCATGTCCATGTCGTCCACCACCACACAGAAGTTGTAGGTAGGGGTGCCGTCCGGACGGGCAATCACCAGGTCATCGAGTTCGTCGTTGCTGATCTCGATGCGGCCTTTGACCTTGTCCTCCCACACGACTGAGCCACTCTGCGGATTCTTGAAGCGCAGCACCGGCGCCACACCTTCGGGAATGGGTGGCAAGACCTTGCCCTCAACCGGGCGCCAGGTGCCGTCGTAACGCGGCTTCTCTTTGGCGGCGGTCTGGCGCTCACGCAACGCGTCGAGTTCAGCCATGCTCATGTAGCAGGGATACACATGGCCAGCAGCGACCAGTTCCGCCAGCACTTCCTTGTAGCGGTCCATGCGCTGCATCTGGTAGAACGGACCTTCGTCGTGGTCCAGGCCGAGCCAGGCCATGCCTTCAATGATCACATCCACCGCAGCCTGGCTTGAGCGCTCCAGGTCGGTGTCTTCAATACGCAAAACAAAATCACCACCGGTGGAGCGGGCAAAGGCCCAGGGGTACAAGGCCGAACGGATGTTACCCAGGTGAATAAAACCGGTGGGAGACGGTGCAAAACGGGTGCGGGTACGCATAGTAGGTGTGTTCATATCAGAAAGAAGTGAGGCCACGGTCAAGGTCAGCCTGAATGTCGTTGATGTTTTCCAGACCCACGGCCACGCGGATCATGCCCTGGCTGACACCCGCGAGCTGCCGCTGCGCCGGGGTCAAGCGGCCATGCGAGGTGCTCGCCGGGTGCGCCAGCAAAGTTTTGGTGTCACCCAGGTTGGTGCACAGCGACAGCGTTGCCAGCGAATCGAGCACATGGAAAGCGCGCTGGCGTGCCTGTTCGTCGTCAGAGGATTTGACCTCGAACGACAACACCGCGCCGCCGCAGTTGGACTGCTGCGTCATCGCCAATTCATGCTGCGGGTGGCTGGCCAGGCCAGGGTAAAACACCTTGGCCACCGCCGGATGGGCCTGCAGCCACTGCGCCAGAGCCAGGGCACGTTCGGACTGGGCTTGCATCCGGATCGACAAGGTCTCCAGCCCCTTGAGCACCACCCAGGCGTTGAACGGCGCCAGCGTCATGCCACCACTCTTGAGGATCGGCAAAAAACTCTCGCTCACCAGCTCTTCACTGGCGCACAAAGCCCCGGCCATGACGCGGCCCTGGCCGTCTAGGTATTTGGTGCCCGAATGCACCACGATGTCGGCGCCCAGGGTCATGGGCCGCTGCAGGGCCGGTGTGGCAAAACAGTTGTCCACCGCCAGCAGCGCGCCCGCCTCATGGGCGATGTCGGCCAGCGCCCGGATGTCACAGACATCGGTCAGCGGGTTGGTGGGGGTTTCGGCAAACAGCAGTTTGGTGTTGGGCTGGATGGCCGCTTTCCAGGCGGCTGCATCGGTCTGCGGCACAAAGGTCGAGTTCACCCCAAACTTGGCCAGGTCCGAGCCAATGAGTTTGATGGTGGAACCAAACATCGAGTGCGAGCAGATCACATGGTCGCCCGCCTGCAGCAGCCCCAGGCACATCATCAAAATCGCCGACATGCCCGACGCGGTGGAAATACAGGCCTGCGCACCTTCGAGTGCGGCCAGGCGTTGCTCAAAACTGCTCACCGTCGGGTTGCCGTAACGGCCATAGGTGTAGCCGTCTTCTTCACCGGAAAAACGGCGTGCAGCGGCCTCGGCACCGGGCTGCACATAACCACTGGTGAGAAACAGCGCCTCGGAGTTTTCACCATACTGGCTGCGCGCCACGGCGGTGCGCACCGCCAGTGTGTCGCGGTGCAGGGGTTCAAAGAGAGGGGTTGTCATGCTCAGTCCTCGGAATTGGGTAGGGCCAGGCGCGAGTTGTCGTCCTGGTTGTCGTCGGTGCCGACCCGGCTGGCATTCAGGCGAACAATGTCTTCCACCGTGATGTCGCCGGTGACGTACACACCGTCAAAACACGAGGCATCAAAACCATGGATGGCCGGGTTGAGTGAACCGATGGCTTTTTTCATGGCCTCCACGTCCTGGTAAATCAGGGCGTCGCAGCCAATCAGTTCGCGGATTTCCTCGACCGTGCGGTTGTGCGCCACCAGCTCCTGCGGTGTCGGCATGTCGATGCCATACACATTGGGGTAACGCACCGGCGGCGCGGCACTGGCCATGTAGACCTTGCGGGCACCGGCGTCACGCGCCATCTGCACAATTTCTTTGGAGGTGGTGCCACGCACGATGGAGTCGTCCACCAGCAGCACATTGCGACCCTTGAACTCGCTGGCAATCACATTGAGCTTCTGGCGCACCGACTTTTTGCGCACCGACTGGCCCGGCATGATGAAGGTGCGACCGACATAGCGGTTTTTCACAAAACCTTCGCGGTACGGCAGGCCCAGCAACTGCGCCAGTTGCGCGGCGCTCGGGCGGCTCGACTCGGGAATCGGGATGACCACATCGATCTCATTGGGCGGCACGGTCGAGATCACCCGCTTGGCCAGGGTTTCGCCCAGGTTCAGGCGCGCCTGGTAAACCGAGATGCCGTCCAGCACCGAGTCAGGCCGCGCCAGGTAAACAAACTCGAAGATGCAGGGGTTGAGCACCGGCGCGTCAGCGCACTGTTTGGTGTGCATCTGGCCTTGCAGGTCGATGAACACCGCCTCGCCAGGCGCCACATTGCGCTCGAACTTGTGCGAGGTGCCCTCCAGCGCCACCGATTCACTGGCCAGCATCCAGGTGTCATCGGTGCGGCCCACACACAGCGGGCGGATGCCGTGCGGGTCACGGAAGGCCAGCACACCGTGGCCGGCAATCATCGCAATCACTGCGTACGAGCCCCGGATACGGCGGTGCACCCGGCGCACCGCCTCGAACACGTCGCTGGGGGTCAGCGGCAGGCCACGGGTGGTGGCCTCGATCTCGTGCGCCAGCACGTTGAGCAACACTTCAGAATCGCTCTCGGTGTTGATGTGGCGGTGGTCGGCGTTGAACAACTCGGCCTTGAGGGCATGGGCGTTGGTCAGGTTGCCGTTGTGCACCAACACAATGCCAAATGGGGCGTTCACATAAAAGGGCTGGGCCTCTTCTTCGCTGAAGGCGTTGCCCGCCGTCGGGTAACGCACCTGGCCCAGGCCACAGTTGCCGGGCAATGAACGCATGTTGCGGGTGCGAAACACGTCGCGCACCATGCCCTTGGCTTTGTGCATGAAAAACTTGCGGTTGAGCTGGGTGACGATACCCGCCGCATCCTGACCACGGTGCTGCAACAGCAGCAACGCGTCATAAATCAGCTGGTTGACCGGCGACTGGCTGACAACACCTACGATTCCACACATTTAGATTTCCTGGTTATTCATAAAGAGTCAGACTGGCAAGAACCGATTGAGTTCATGCGGTAAAACAGGTTTCAGCTGGGTGATCAAAGCCTCGGCCATCGCGGCCCCCACCGATTCACGCCAGGCGCTGCTGTCTTTCATGGGCGTCATGTGCACCACCACGGTGGCCAGCAGCAGCAACAAGACCCCGCGCAACACACCAAACAACGCACCCAGCGCCCGGTCCAGCGGGTTCAGGCCCACGGCAGCGGTCAGTTTCTTGATCAGCACCACCACCAGACCACCCAACAGGATCACCAGCACAAACACCAGCAAGAAACCTGCCGCGTAACGCATCGGTGCACTGGCGCCGCTCATCGGCAGCTGCTGCGCGGCATCCAGCGCCAGCCACTGCGCCAGCACAAAAGCCAGCACCCAGTTCACCAGCGACAGCACCTCGTACACCAGGCCGCGCCAGGCCCCGAGCACCATCGAGAACAGCAACACCGCAGCAAAAATCCAGTCCAACGCAGGCATGGTCACCAACAACTACAGCGTCAACAAGGCAGCGGGCAAATTGAGTTTTTTGATTTTGTCAGCCACCTTATCGGCCTCGGCCTTGCTGGTGAAGGGGCCGGCACGCACCCGGATGCGCCGCCCTTCCTTGGTGTCGGCGGTCTGGGCATAGGTTTTCACGCCGGCGCGCTCCAACTTGACCCGCACCTCATGTGCGCGGGCATTGTCAGAAAAAGCGCCCACCTGCACCACATAGCGCTCGGCGGTGGCACTCGCGGCTTTGGCGGGTGCGGCTGCCGAGCTGGCGGCCTTGGGTGCCTTGACAGCGGTTTCTGCCGGTTTGTCGACGGGCTTGGGCTCAGGCTTGCCTTCCAACAGCGCCAGCGCCCGGTTGGCATCGGCCGGGGTGGCCGCCGGTTTGGGGCTGGCAGGCGCCTCTTTGACTACGGTATTTGTAGCTACCTGCCCTTTATCTACCTGGGCTGGAGGCTGTTTTGATTCTGCAATTTTGTCCGCAGCCGGTTTGGGTGCGGTGGCAGCAGCGGCTTGTGCAGCCGGTTCAGCCGCCACCGGGCTGGTTGGCGCAGCGGTGTCCGCACTGGCTTGGGTTGGTTTGGCTGGGCTGGCCGGGATCACCAGGGGCAGCACCTTGTTTTTGTCGGGAATCACAATCGGGGTGTCCACCGCAATCGGGCGCGGCTGCTTGTCAAACAGCAGCGGCAGGCCAATCACGGCCACCAGCACAAGCACCGTGGCACCAGCCAGCCGGTATTTGGCGCGCTGGCGGATGGCTTCGATGCTGGGCGGCTGCCCGGATGCTCTCGGAGAGTCATCGGCGCCCTTGCGAAACTTGAAAAAAGCCATGCTGGTGTGTGGAGGTGGTTCAGGAGGTGGGCAGATGCCTGGCGGCCAGTCGGGGCACGCCGTCTTTCAAGACGCCGCCCACGGTGTAAAACGACCCGAAGACAACAATTCTATCAGCGGGGTCGGCGCCAGCCAGGGCCGCCTGCAGAGCCGCCTCGGGGTCGGAGTGCACGCTGGCACTGGCGTCTTTGCGGGTGTTCTGGGCTTGCCAGCGCTGCAACAGCTCGGCCCCAGACAGCGCACGTTCGGTCGGCAAGTCGGTGAAATACCACTTGTCGATGACCGGGCCAATACGTGCCAGCATGGTGGCCAGGTCCTTGTCGGCCATCGCGCCAAAGACCGCATGGGTGGTCGGGAAATACCCCATGGCGTCCAGGTTGGCAGTGAGCGCTGCCACCGCATGCGGGTTGTGCGCCACGTCCAGCACCAGGGTGGGCTGGCCCGGCACAATCTGAAAACGCCCGGGCAAATCGGCCATCAACAAACCGGCGCGCACCGACTGTGCACTCACTGGCAAACGCTCCCGCAACGCGGTCAGCGCCGACAACACACCAGCGGCGTTGAGCAGCTGGTTGGCACCACGCAGCGCCGGGTAGGCCAGCCCGGCAAAACGCCGCCCACGCCCAGCCCAGCCCCATTGTTGTTTGTCGCCGGACACATTGAAGTCCACGCCAACACGCCACAGATCCGCCTCGACCTCCAGCGCGCGGTCCAACACACTTTGCGGCGGCACCGGATCACTCACAATCACCGGTTTGCCGGTGCGCATGATGCCGGCCTTCTCGTAACCAATGGCCTCGCGGTCGTCACCCAGCAAGGCCATGTGGTCCAGGTCGACGCTGGTGATGATGGCGCAGTCGGGCTCGATGATGTTGACGGCATCCAGGCGCCCACCCAGGCCCACTTCCAGAACCACCACATCCAGCGGGTGCTGCCGCATCACATGCAGGATGGCCAGGGTGGAAAACTCGAAGTAGGTCAGCGACACTTCATCGCCTTTTTTGCACCTAGCCCTTTCCACATCAGCAAAAGCCGCTACCAATTCTGCAGCTTTGACGGGCTCGCCATTGAGCCGCAGGCGCTCTTCAAAGTGCACCAGGTGGGGCGAGGTGTAGACGCCGGTGCGGTAACCGGCCTGCCGCAAAATGGCCTCCAGCATGGCACAGGTCGAGCCCTTGCCGTTGGTGCCGGCCACAGTGATCACCGGGCAGTTCAGGCGGATGGTCATGCGCTCGGCCACCGTGCGAACACGCTCCAGAGTCATGTCGATGGCGGTCGGGTGGAGTTGCTCGCAGTACGCAAGCCAGTCATTGAGGGTGTCAAAGGAATGTGTCATAGCGGCGCCAATTGTCGCGCAGGCCGGAGCACCTGCAGCCGGGCCCGGTCAATGGCATCATGGCGGGCATGAAAAACACCGCCCCCTCCTCCTCGACCGTCAACGTGTACGGCATTCCCAACTGCGACACCGTCAAAAAAGCCCGCACCTGGCTCACCGACCAGGGTGTGGAGGTCCAGTTCCACGACTTCAAGAAGCAAGGTGTGCCTGCAGACCTGTTGCCAGGCTGGCTCGCGGCCATTGGCTGGGAAACCCTGGTCAACCGCAAAGGCACCACCTGGCGCAAGCTCGATGAAACCACGCGCGCTGCCGTGGTGGACGATGCGTCGGCTACGGCGCTGATGCTGGCGAATCCGAGTGTGATCAAACGCCCTGTGGTGGTGTGGGCCGATGGCGCGGTCAGCGTGGGATTTACGGCGGAAGCGTTTGCTGGGCGGGTGTGAGGGAGGATAGTTGCCTGTCATGCGGATGATGCTTGCAAGGCACGCGTGAGACGACCCGCAAGGCAGGCCCTTGGGGGCAGCTTCCTCATACTGGGGTACCAGAAATCGTCAGCCGCCCCCAAGGGCCTGCCTCGCTGGCGACTTTGGCAAGTTCGTGGATCGTGGTTTTCTATCGCCAAGGCTCGAACCGGATTTCGGTATCTCAAAGAACGCGCAACCGTCAACGCTATCGGCGTAGTAGCCAGACAGGGTGCCCCCCGATTTCTGGTACCCCAGTATGAGGGGGGCGCCCTGTCTGGCTGCTGCGCAGCGATCACTCACAAAGCAACGCTTGGCCCGGAAGTGACGTTGTGCAAGCTCCCCTAAAATCCCAAGCTTTCACCGCCCGGAAAACAGCAGCACCATGACCACCACCCATATCGACAACGTGAACGTCGCCACCAAAGCCAATGTGTACTTTGACGGCAAATGTGTCAGCCACAGTTTCACCGAGGCCGACGGCAGCAAAAAGTCGATCGGCGTGATCCTACCGGCCACCCTCACCTTCAACACTGGCGCGCCCGAGATCATGGAATGTGTGGCGGGCAGCTGTGAGTACAAACTCGACGGCACCAATGTCTGGGTCAAGTCGTCCGAGGGCGAGAAGTTCAGCGTGCCTGGCAACAGCAAGTTCCAGATCCGGGTGACCGAAGGGTTTGAGGCGTACCACTACATCTGCAGCTTCGTCTAATTGTTGATGATCGACGAAGAAAACGCCCTGGCGTCGTTGCGCCGCCTTGCCGTACAAAGGCGTACTGTCTGCGGCGTCGCGCCTAGCCAGGCCGCTTTTTCGCCGATCCGAGACGACTTGTTGAGTTTATTTTTTATAGCTACCCACCCATATTCCAAAAGGGCTAGAGGCCAAAATCATGTCTAACACCATTCTGCAGAACATCCCCGTCGGCCAAAAGGTTGGTATCGCTTTTTCGGGCGGACTCGACACCAGCGCCGCCTTGCACTGGATGAAGCTCAAGGGCGCCCTGCCCTACGCCTACACCGCCAACCTGGGCCAGCCCGACGAGTCGGACTACGACGAGATCCCACGCAAGGCGATGACCTACGGCGCTGAAAAAGCCCGCCTGATCGACTGCCGCCAGCAGCTCGCTGCCGAAGGCCTGGCCGCCCTGCAAAGCGGTGCCTTCCACATCAGCACCGCTGGTGTGACCTACTTCAACACCACCCCGCTGGGCCGCGCGGTGACCGGCACCATGCTGGTGGCGGCCATGAAAGAGGACGACGTCAACATCTGGGGCGACGGCAGCACCTTCAAAGGCAACGACATCGAGCGCTTCTACCGCTACGGCCTGCTGACCAACCCGGCACTCAAAATCTACAAACCCTGGCTGGACCAGGCCTTCATCGACGAACTAGGTGGCCGCGCTGAAATGTCAGCCTTCATGACCGCGCACGGTTTTGGTTACAAGATGAGTGCCGAAAAGGCCTACAGCACCGACTCCAACATGCTCGGCGCCACCCACGAAGCCAAAGACCTGGAAAACCTCAACAGCGGCATCCGCATCGTCAACCCGATCATGGGTGTGCCGTTCTGGAAAGACGACTGCGTGGTCAAAGCCGAAGAAGTGAGCGTGACCTTTGAAGAAGGCCGCCCGGTGGCGCTTAACGGTGTGGAATACCCCGATCTGGTCAGCCTGTTCCTGGAAGCCAACCGCATTGGTGGCCGCCACGGCCTGGGCATGAGCGACCAGATCGAGAACCGCATCATCGAAGCCAAGAGCCGCGGCATCTACGAAGCCCCCGGCCTGGCCCTGCTGTTCATCGCCTACGAGCGCCTGGTCACCGGCATCCACAACGAAGACACCATCGAACAATACCGCAAGAGTGGCCGCAAACTCGGCCGCCTGCTGTACCAAGGCCGCTGGTTCGACAGCCAGGCCATCATGCTGCGCGAAACCGCCCAACGCTGGGTGGCCAGCGCCATCACCGGCACCGTCACACTCGAACTGCGCCGTGGCAACGACTACAGCCTGCTCAACACCGAAAGCCCCAACCTGACCTACGCACCCGAGCGCCTGAGCATGGAAAAGGTCGAAGACGCACCTTTCAGCCCGCTCGACCGAATTGGTCAACTGACCATGCGCAACCTGGACATCACCGACACCCGCGCCAAACTCGGCATTTATGCCAAGGCCGGGTTGCTGGAGCTGGGCAAGGGGGAGGACTTTTTGAAGTTGGGCAAATAAGCCACTTCAGGTCTGCCCAAAAACAAAGCCCGCTTGGCGACCTGCTTAGCGGGCTTTGTTGTTTTTGAGCTTTACGCTGCGCTGCCTTTGGGTGGCTTGATACGGACACGGGGCTTTGACTTTGTGGGCTCGGTGGGCAATGCGTGCTCCAGCAAATCGGACGCACCAGGCACCGAAAGGTAGTTGGCTTTGCTCACCACCTTTTTACCCGTTTTGGCCTCCAACGCTTTGCGGGCGTTGCCAGCAATCTTTCCGCCTTCTTTGGCAGAAGTGCGGTTCTCATCAAAGCCCATGGCATCGCTGCGTCGGGCAATCTCGGTGGTGCTGGCCTCGCCCAACATGGTAAAGATCAGCTCCAGATCGGTCATATGGTCGCGCAGGTTGTTGCCGGTCTTGACCGAATCCAGTCCTTTAAGCTGGCTGTGTTCGGTCGGTGTCACGCCAAAAGTAGCACGGGCGATTTCAGCGGTCAGGATCGAATACTCTCTGCCTTCAGCCACGCCACGCGCCTTCCACTCGTCGGTCAACTCACCACGCACCGAGATGGAGCGCAGCCTCTTCTCAATCCACGCCTGTGGGTAGCCCTTGGCCTGGTACAGCTCGCGGGCACGGGCACTGGCCAGCTCGGGGTTTTCGATCTCTTTGACTCGCTCGTAACCCACTTGCGCCAGCCAGCGCTTGAACGGCTCTGCCTTGGGTGACGGGATAGACTGGATGATCCGAAACAGACCTTCGGTGTTGGCGCAGTTGGTTTCGCGCATCTTGCCATCCGATGCCTTTAGCGCAAGGGGGGTACAAGTTGTACCCCAGTTGGCATCCAGTGATGGGTCGCGGCTGCGCATCTTCTTCATGTACTGCCGTGGGTCCGCCGAGTCGGTCAACACCCCCACCACATCCACAACCGAAAACCACCATTCCGAGTTGTGCCAAACACGGCGAATGGTGGTTTCTTGAAAAACCGCGACATGGTTCGCTGGCTCGGCAGGAAATGTGGCTTTCTTCATAGAGTATCCAAAGAAAACTGTTATTTTATACAGTATTTCAACATTCAACAACGAGTCATACCAAGGGCCTTTCAGCCACTCAGGAGCCAGAACCGACTGAGGCTTGGGGAAACTGGCTTCGACGTTGGTACCCAGTTGTACTCAATAGCCTGTGCCACATACCAGCGGCAATCTTCGGATGCGGACAACTTGTCCAGCAGTGCCAACTGGCGGTACCAAGGCCATTGTGCAAGCACCGCTTGTACAAATTCCGCATCCGGCCACGCATCGCCAAAAGCATGCATGTACTTCAGTTTGCGCGGTGAAAAACCATCATCTCGGTTAATGCCGTGCGCAAATCATGCGCCAACTGACCATGCGCAACCTAGACATCACCGACACCCGCGCCAAACTCGGCGTGTACGCCAAGGCCGGCATGCTGGAGCTGGGCAAGGGTGAGGACTTATTGAAGCTGGGTAAATAGGCCGCTTCAGGTCATCCAAATACAAAGCCCGCCAGGTGAAAGCTTGGCGGGCTTTTCTAACTTTCCCTCTTACCCCTCGTACTTGTGGCGTATATCAGCCCTCGGGCAAATCGAATCCAGGTAGCGTAACCTGCTCGATCGCGCCAGCCGGAGAATGCCCAGCAGGAAAAAAGGCACCAGCCGACGCCAACGTTTGCTGCGTCACAAGTGCACCAGCACAGATGCGTGTGAGTAAGTCCTCTGCCTGGGGTTCCAGATCCACCAACAAGCCCAGGACGTTGAGCACGTTCAGCAATTCGGTCGTGTATTCGGGCAACCAGTGGTCTGGCTGGATATCGCCCAACGGCGATGGCGAGCGGCGGTCACCAATCTGGGGGCGCTCACGCGTCTTGCGCCGATAGCTGAACCACTGCACCAGCACCTGCTTGCCGGAGACCTCGTAGTCCCACACGGCTTTCGGCACCGGCTCGATGTAGCCCTGGCCCACAGTCAGGCGCTGCTGGTCCGGGGAATAGGTCATCTCATCCGGCATGCCTTCGGGTGTGTTCGGGATGGCGCCCCCCGCGGGCACCTGCGGTCGGCGTCCATCAGGCAGGCGAGGCGGGCCGGCGGGGCACTGCTGGGTAGCGTCCACGAAGCGCTCGCCAAAGGTGTGCAACCAGATGACGCGCCGCCCCAGGGTCACCGCTTCAGTGAACAGCGCCGGGTCGGCGGTGAGCGGGATGCGCAGGCCAGGCGTGGCTAGATCCGTCGCGAACCGTCGTATGTACCCGGGATGGGCCGCGATGGCGGCGATGTAGGCGAACAGATCTTCGGCGCTCACTGGTTGGCCAATTTGATCCTGAAGGCGCGCCAACACCGTGGCACTGATGTTGGAGACACTTCCGTGGTTGTCCGCCCAAAGAGGGAACACTCGTCCACCAAACGACCCCCTGTAATGGTCTAAGGCAACGCTGAACAAGTAGAGTCAAAGCAGGCCCCAGCGGTATCGAGAAACCGAAGTTGTCGAAATTGCGACCAGCTGAGCTCGCTTTTGCCCCCTTTGAGGCTGTTTCAGGGGGAATTCACCCCCTATTGCGCCCTCATGGACGCACCTGTGCCATCAGCCTTTGTCGGCAGAGATAGATGTTGGCCAGCGCCAAAGCAGTAAACGCCCGCGTGGCGTTCTTCTGCAACCCACGGTAACGCACCTTGCCAAAGCCCCACAGGCGCTTGACCACAGCAAATACATGCTCCACGCGTGAGCGGATCTTGGATTTGTTGCGGTTCTTGGCGCGAATGCCTTCATCGACCACACCAGAGCGGCGACTGCGCTGGTTGGTGAAGTCTTTGGCCTTGGGTGCTGCACTGCGGATCAGCTCCTTCTGGCTGGCGTAGGCACTGTCGCCATAGACGCGTTGCTCCTTGCCATGCAACAAACTGGGCAGTGGGTGTTTGTCATGCACGTTGGCTGCTGTGACCACCGCATGGTGGGCCAGACCACTTTGGCTGTCCACACCGATGTGCAACTTCATGCCAAAGTACCACTGTTGGCCCTTGCGGGTTTGGTGCATGTCCGGGTCGCGCGCCTTATTCGCATTCTTGGTGGAACTCGGTGCACCAATGATGGTGGCGTCCACAATGGTGCCGGTGTTGAGCTTGAAGCCCTTGCTTTGCAAGACAGCGCCTACTTGGGCAAACAGGGCTTGGCCAAGTTTGTGCTTGTTGAGGAGTTTGCGAAAGTTCAACACCGTGGTGGCGTCCGGCACAGATTCACGCCCCAGGTCAATGCCCACGAAGCGACGCAGGCTCACGCTGTCGTACAGAGCTTCTTCACAGGCCAGGTCTGCCAGGTTGAACCAGTGCTGGATGAAGTGGATGCGCAGCATACGCTCAAGCCCGATGGGGGGACGCCCATTACCGGCCTTGGGGTAAAACGGCTCGATGACTTCGCACAGAGCGGCCCAGGGAACGATGACTTCCATGGTCTTCAAGAACTCATCGCGCCGCGTGGGCTTGCGGTAGGTCTCAAAGCTTTGTTGTTCGGCCATGGCCAGAGTTTGTTGTTTCATCTGCATCTCCTGCTTGGGATGCCACGAACCATGCAAGTCATGGGCCAACTGGGGACTTGATCAGTGTTGCCCTAAGTCAGAGATCGCAGATGTGATAGTGAGCGCCGGTCCGTTGGTTGGCGATTTGACCATCAATGCAGTGAAGGAGATTTGCTTATCAGATCGCCACAGCCAGAGTTTGGGGTTCGCCTGATTGATAAGCCTGGAGTCCGGCAGGATCCATTGCCTGTCAAACGAACGGTAACCGTAACGAATAGGTGTAAGCGGGGCGCTGTTGTCATCCGCCACGCTGACCAGTTTCGGCGGCATACCTGCAAGCGGCTTTTCAACGATTTTTCCTACATGCTTGTCGCCAAGCTTGCCTCCACGCATATGCGGGTGGAACAATCTCTCCTTGTCTTCTGGTTTAGCTGCCTGCAGCACCTTCCACCGCCGGACCAACGAGTCGGCATCTGGGGCGATCACCCAGGTGCGCCCCGGCATGACACCCGATCCGTCGTAGTCAAATAACTTCTCAAGCGATACAAAGTCAGCCCACGCTCCGGCGGCAGTTGGTAGAAACGGCGCGCGATCATCTTGCGGACATTGCTGCCAGTCCGGCCCGTCCAGCCGCAGCTGCTGCAAAGCGGCCAGCTTGTCTTTGCGGTGGCCGGCAGGTAGGGCGCGCCAGCGCACCTGGGCCAGCGGTTTTTCAGCCTGCCCAGTTTCGCGCCAACGCGTCGCCATAACGATGCAGATGGGTTGCTGAACGCCCTGAAAGATACGAGTCGACACTTCGGGTTGATACCCTTCGGGTGAACAGTCGATGACCCAAATCTGATGGCAGGTCTGGCGCAACGATTGACGCATGCGCTCAAAACCCGGGCCGCTGAGAAAACCCGCCGCGGTGATGAAGGACACGATGCCACTGCCGCCGCCCGGCTGCTGGCCCGGCAGTTCCTCAAACACTTTGCGGGCTGCCCAGCGCCAGAAATAGATATAGAGGTTACGAAGATGTTTAGAGTGAACGCCCAGACCCCAAGCTTTCGGTGGTTGCCAATCGTCTAGAGGTGCATAGGCACCTTTCGCGCGCTCGTCGCCTTCAACCCAGCCGCCCAAACCCTTGGCTTTGTCTTTGTAAGGAGGATTGCCGATGATCACCGTAATGGGCTGTTCGCGCTTAACCCGATTCGCGGCTTTGCGTTGCTGTCCGATAGCGGCGGTGAATCCGGGGAAAGCACCGCCATCGTCGTTCGGGTTGCCTAAGGTGTCAGTCACGTACATCTGCGGCGCAGTTCTCGGTGGCGCGCCGGTAAGGGTCTGGACCTCGGCGAGCACGCGCAGTTGGGCCACAGCGAATGGACCTAGTTGTAATTCAAACGCGATCAGCCGGCGCAACGCCGCCTCGACGGCGCCCGGCACGGCACCAGCGCCTTCGTCGTTCTCCACTTGTTGCGCCAGGTGGCGCAACACGCCGAGCAGGTAGGTGCCGGTGCCGGTAGCTGGGTCAGCCACGGTGACGCTTTCGGTGCCTAAGCCCCGTGGCAAATCGAAGCCTGGTCCCCGCAAGGCCTGGTCCACCAGGGACACCATAGCCGTGACGACTTGCGGCGGCGTGTAGTAAGAGCCGGTCGCCTTACGGAGGTCGTTGTCGTAGGTTTCTAGAAAGTCTTCATAGAAGTACAGCCAAGCGTCGGACTTGCCTTTGCTGATCTTGGCCCAATTGACGGCATCGAGCACTCGCTCCAGCGTTTGCAGGGCGGTTTGTAGTTCTTGCCGAGTTTCCTTGCTGTCGGTAAGCAGTTGCAGAGCGGCGCCGATTAGCGAGGCGCTGTCTTTCAACTCGTCGGCGACCTTGTGCAGATCGTTTCCAATGGTGATTCCACGGGCGCGAGCCATCAGCAAACCGAAGGTGACGGCTTGGGCATAACCATCGGCAAACTGTTTGTCGCTCGCATGCGGGAAAAGCAAGCCCCGCCAGTCCGTAGCCAGCGAAGTTAGCGCCTCGAATTTTCTACCTAAGGCCTCTGTAACTTCATCGCGTAAAAGACGACAAAGTCGCGCGCTGACCTCGGCCAATTCCTTCGCGCTTGACGGTGGCTTCGGTTGCCATCGCAGGAACAACTCGAACAACTCCACCAGACCCTTGTCGGGCAACAGCTCGTCGCCAGAGGTTTCGATATCGCCATCCAGGCGCACGATGGGATGCGACAGTTCGCCGTTGCGCCAAAGGCTGAAGCTGTTGCCATCGCAGAAGATTAGATTGGGCAGTGATGACAGTTTGGCCCACTGCGCTTTGTCATGAGCCCCTTTGAACTTGCGGGGGTCGGCGCCCTTGCCCGGCGCTTTGAGTTCGACGAATCCGGCCAGCGCTCCGTGCACCGTGACGGCGTAGTCAGGTCGGGTGCGGATTTCTGAAAGTGATGTTTCGCCCACCGCCACCACATTGGTGACCTTGAAGCCGGCCAATACAGCTAGGCGAGATAAGAGCAGCTCAAATGGCGCACGTAATTGATCTTCCGGCTCACCAGTCGCGGACGGGTTGTCCAGCTTGGCTTTGGCCATCGCTCCAAATTCGGCGACAGCATGCTCAACAGTCAAGTCTTTCAAAGGATTTCCCCCATAGTCATGCAAACAAGCCCTGATGCTCCCTGCAATACTGCAATCCGCCGAAGCGCTCGGCTTTGGCCCAGCAGAATTTGCCTTCGGGGAAGCTGATCTTCGCACGGCAATGGGCGCAGATTAGCTTTTTGGCCAATGAGGCATCGGCATCAACGGGCGCAGCTGCTGCAGGGGCGGCAATTGGCGCCGGCGCCGCGGGCTTGGGTATCTGCGCCACCTGCGCCAAATGCGGCTTGGGCTGCATGAAGTCTGGCAGCGCCAGCAAGTCCGCAGGGCGGTGCTGGCGCTTGAGCTTTTCGCCCCATTCCTTGATGGTGTCTGGGCTGCGCACATTGAACAGCGCTTTGAAGATACCGCCCGTGCCAATGCCATCTACCAGCTTTTCATGCCAGGAGGGGAACTGGTCTGCCTTGATGAGAAAGCTGGTGTCAAAGGCCTTGGGATCAGGGCGCTCAAAGATGGCTTGGGGGTGCATCATGACCACGTTGTGAAACTCGGGCAGCTTGTCGGTGCGGGTGCTGATCTCCAGCCGCTCCAGCAGCTTACCCAGGATGCGCGCGTGGCGGCGGCTTTGCTCGTAGGGGGATGGGATGCCGTAACGGTCGCGCCCATAGCGCACGGTGAATTCGCCATGGGCGTTGACTTCCAGGTCGCCCGAGTAGTTCTTGGTCTCGATCAGCACCATGTAGCCGGTGCGGTTGATGACCAGGTGGTCTATCTGGGCCACTTCGCCATCAACAAGAAACCGCAGGTCGTGCAACAACACATTGTTTTGGCCGTCTTTGTAATGCCCATCAAGGTAAAAGGCGGCTGCGCGTTCACCTTCCATTCCAGCTTTGCAGCGGCGCAGTTCGTCGCGTAGCCAGTCTTTTTGGCGGGTGTCCAGCAGGCTGGACTGTTGCAGGTCTTCCAGCAGCGCAAGGCGCTTGCTTTTGTCGTCGGCTGATTTGATCAGCATGGTGTTTATTTCTCCCGTTTGGGAGCAACTATACCGCCACACATGGAGCCCAAGCCGCCCCCGGTTGGACTGTTGTGCCGCAGAGCGTTGTGGGTAAAACCCCAGTGCAGCGGGGCTCACATCGCTACGAGGGCAGTTGCTTGAGCAGCCGGTCAAAGTCGCTTTCAAACAGCTGATCTTGGACGATGCGGTACTTTTCAAACTCGCTTTCCGCATGCGCTTTGGCGATTTCTGCGGACACCTTGCCAGCGTCTTGCAACACACCACGGTCAGTTGCTTCGATGAAGCGGTTTAAACGGGTTTCCCAGTCCTGCATGGTCATCGGTATTTTGCGCAGCGCCATGCTCTCAGCCACGTCCAAATAGGCAGACACCAGCCGCTGCAGCTGAGCAAGTTCGTCGTCTGTGAGGTAGTTCTTGGCAACGGCAACGTCGAATCTCTGGATCTTGCCCGCTGGTGCATCGGTCCAGCTGGTCAGCCCCATGTGTGTCTTGGTGGCATCGGCGCGGTGATAAACCACCTCGGCCGCCGTTTGCCCGTGAATGGCCCAATGCAGCTTGTTTTGCACTGTGGCAAAAAAACGCTTGGTAGCCAGCGCTGTCACGTCATAGTCGATGGAAGTGGCGTAGATGTCGGTGATCTTTTGGTAGAACTTGCGCTCCGAGAGCCGAATCTCACGCACACGGGCAAGCTGCTCTTCGAAGTATTGCTGGGTCAGGACGGAACCGCCGCGCTTGAGGCGCTCGTCGTCCATCGCAAAACCCTTGACAGTGAACGACTCGATGATGCCGGTGGCCCATTTGCGGAACTGCACCGCCCGCTCGGAATTGACCTTGTAGCCCACGGCAATGATGGCGGCGAGGTTGTAGTGCTGTGTGTTGTAGGTTTTGCCGTCGGCGGCAGTTATCCGAAAATTTTGGATAACTGAAGTTGCCTCCAACTCGCTATCGGCAAACACCTTCTTCAGGTGGTAATTGATGGTTCGAACATCCACGTCATAGAGCTGCGCCAGCATCTTCTGCGTGAGCCACACGTTTTCATCGGCATAAACCGCCTCCACGCCCCCCTGGCCACTGGCGGCCACGAAAGTGAGGTATTCAGCCGCTGACGAGCGGATGCGAGAGGCAGCAATAACGGATTTCTTGTTCATGTCGCCTCCTGGCGGTGTGGCTCGTTTCGGGCGGTGAGATGGCAGGCATGGCGCAACAAAAGCTGAAATCCCCCTGCGTCATAGCTTTGCGTGGTGTGCAGAAGTCATCTGACCAAGATGATAACTGTTGTTCTATACAGCACCCAAAGTATCCGTGCAAAACCGCCTTTCAGCCCACTCGACCCAATCGGCCAGACTCAACAGCTTGAGCGCATGTCACCCACAACGACATGTCAACAAAACATGTCCTCGTTTTTGCAATATGGCGACACGAATAAAGCTCATGTCGTTTCTGACGACATGAGCGCGTTCGCCTACCCCCTACCTCCCCTGCAAATACCCCTGCGCAATCGGCTGCAAGGCCGAGGCGGTGATGCCCAGCGAGTCCAGGCCAGGAAACTTGCCAGTGGCCACGTTGGGCACTTTCATCGAGTCGAGGTTGTCGGTGCTCATCACCGGCTCACCCGGCGCCAGCCCCATCAGCTTGGCTTGTATGCGGGCGGCCCAGTCGGGCAGGCCCAACACGGGGCGGCCAAAACCACCGCCCAGGCCCGCCAGCTGGCCGGACAGCTGCACCAGCTGTTTCAGGGTGAACACCTCGGGGCCGACCACTTCGATGGTGCGTGGTGAGGCCGCTTGACTGGCGCCAGCCAGGCAGCGCACCACCGCGCTGGCCACGTCCTGCACCCAGACCGGCTGAAACTGCGCGTTGGCCCCGGCCAGGGGCAGCACCGGGAAGATTTTCTGCAACTTGGCAAACACGTTGAGGAACTTGTCCTGGGCGCCAAAAATCACGCTCGGGCGCAGGATGCTCAGGTCAAACCCGTTGCGGCCCGAGGCATCAGCGCCTGCGCCCACCGCAGCCTGGATCAGCACCGCCTCACCCTCACCTTTGGAACGCAGGTACATCGACGGCAGGGTTTGGGGCTGCAATGCGTCGGTGCCCAGGGCGCTGACATGCACCAGCTGTTTCACACCGTGGGCCAGGCAAGCCTTGGCGATCTTGCGTGGCAGGGTCACATGGGTGCGCTCAAAAGCCGCCTGGTTGCCGTGCAGGATGGCCACCAGGTTGACCACGGCGTCCTGCCCAGCCACCACCTGGGCCAGGGCGGCCTCGTCGTGCACATCACATTCCAGCACGGTCAGGCCAGGCAGGTGCTGGAGTGCGTTGGCATTGCTGCGCCGCCGGGTCGGCAGGGTCACGGCCCAGCCCTCACGCACCAGTTTTTCACACACATGGGCACCTACAAAGCCGGTACCCCCAAGCACAAGGATTTTTTTCATGGCGCGATCATGCGGCAAATACGCGGCTGATTGCGCCCCGGCGCCCAGATAACCCGAAGCGGCGCGTGGGTGCCAGCCGTCTGCCCAGGCTGCGCACCAGAAATGCTCTGCTAAAAATAGCTACTCACCCTGATGACATAAGGGCCAGAGGCCAAAAAGGCGTTAAACCACCACCGGCTCGGGTTCAAGCCAGATGCCAAAGCGCTCGTACACACTGGTCTGGATCGCCTTGGCCAGGGTCATGACCTCGCCACCGGTGGCGCCATCCGGGCCGTCGACCGAGCCACGGTTCACCAGCACCAGCGCCTGTTTCTCGTAGACGCCCGCTTTGCCGACCGACTTGCCGCGCCAGCCGCAGGCGTCGATCAGCCAGCCCGCGGCCAGTTTGAAGCTGCCATCGGCCAGCGGGTAAAACACCACCTTGGGGTCGCGGCCAATGATGTCGGCACATTGCTCGGGTGTCACCGTCGGGTTCTTGAAAAAGCTGCCCGCATTGCCTATCACGGCCGGGTCGGGCAGTTTGGCGCGGCGGATCTCACAAACCCAGTCAAACAGCTGCTGGGCTGTGGGCTGATCCACACCGTGCTCGGCCATTTTTTTCTCGAGGTCCAGGTAACCCAGCACCGGTTTCCAGGGTTTGGGCAGGGCAAAACGCACACGCAGGATCAGCGCTCGGTCTTTGAGGCCAATGGCCTGCTGGCCCGCATCTGGATTGGCTGCACTGCTATGTTTAAAAACAGAGTCACGGTAACCGAAGGCGCATTGGGCGGCATTCAGGGTGAACACCTGACCAGTCACCAGGTCAATCGCGTCGAGCGAGTCAAAGCGGTCCTGCAACTCCACGCCGTAGGCTCCGATGTTCTGCACCGGCGCGGCGCCCACGGTGCCTGGGATCAGCGCCATGTTCTCCAGGCCGGGCCAGCCCTGCGCCAGTGTCCAGGCCACAAAGTCGTGCCAGCTTTCACCGGCACCGGCTTCGACGATGACAGCTTTGTCGGTCTCGGCCACCAGTCGGCGGCCCAAAATCTCGACCTTGAGCACCAGTGGTTTGACATCGCCGGTGAGGATCACATTGCTGCCGCCGCCCAACACAAATTTGGGCTCGCTGGCCCAGAAGGGGTCGGCCAGCAGGGTGCTGATGTCGGCCTGGGTGGTGATGTGGGCCAGCGCGTTGGCTTTGGCCAGGATGTGAAAGCTGTTGTAGGCCTGTAGCGGCACATTGTTCTGAACTAACATGGCGGAATTGTCGAACATTTATTTAGCGAGAACTCCTATGCCCTCTTTTGACACCGTTTGTGAAGCCAAGATGGTGGACGTGAAACACGCCGTGGAAAACACCTCCAAGGAAATTGCCACCCGTTTTGACTTCAAAGGCACGCCCGCCGCTGTTGAACTCAAAGACAAAGAAATCACCCTGATTGGGGACGCCGACTTCCAGCTCACCCAGATCGAGGACATCCTGCGCAACAAACTCACCAAACGCGAGGTGGATGTGCGTTTTCTGGACAAGGGCGACGTCCAGAAAATCGGCGGTGACAAGGTCAAGCAGGTCATCAAGATCCGTGATGGCATCGAGACCGAGCTGGCCAAAAAAATCCAGCGCCTGATCAAGGACAGCAAGATCAAGGTCCAGGCCGCCATCCAGGACGGCAAATTGCGCGTCACTGGCAAAGACCGCGACGACCTGCAGGCCGCCCAAGCCCTGATGAAAAAAGAAGTCACCGACATCCCGCTGAGTTTTGACAACTACCGCGACTGATGAACCCGCTGCTGCACGCCCTGCCCGCCCTGGCCACAGCCTCGCTGCTGTGTGCCGTGGCCTTGCCGGCCGCCGCCCAAAGTGTGGCGCTGGCCGGGCTGCTGGGCAGCAAGGCGCTGCTGGTGATTGACGGCGGCCAGCCGCGCAGCCTGGGTGTGGGTGACACCGTGCAAGGTGTCAAGCTGGTCAGCCTCTCGGGTGACCAGGCCCAGGTGGAAGTGGGTGGCAAACGCCAGACGCTGCGCCTGGGTGGTGCCCCGGCCAGTGTCGGCAGCAGCGGCACTGGGACCGGTGGCAGCCGCATTGTGCTCAGTGCCGACTCGCGCGGCCACTTCATGACGCAGGGTCAGATCAACGGCCACAGCGCCACCATGATGGTCGACACCGGCGCGACCAACGTGGGCATCTCGGTTGCGCAGGCCCAGCAGTTCGGGCTGGACTACAAAAAAGGCCGGCCCCAGGGCATCAGCACCGCCAACGGCGTGATTGCGGCCTGGCGCATCAAACTCGACCGGCTGCGTGTGGGTGATGTGACGCTGTACGACATCGACGCGGTGGTGTCCGACGGCGCCATGCCTTATGTGCTGCTGGGCAACAACTTTTTGGGCCGTTTCCAGATGAACCGCAACAACGACCAGATGGTGCTGGACAAGCGTTTTTGAGCATGGGCCTGATTGTCAAGAACGAGGGTGAATACGAAGACCTGCTGGGCCTGTGGTCGGACCTGGAGTCCGGCCTGGCGGTGGTGTTGACCCACCCCGACAGCGTGCAGGAATTTGCCCAGCGCATCCACCAGTACGACCGCTGGTTACAAGACCTGCTGCAGCAGGACACCGATGTGAGCCTGTACCTGCTGTTTCAGCTGGCCACCAAGTCGCCAGTGGGTTACAGCGCGTCCCACGCGCTGGTGTGTGCGGTCTTGTGTGACCTGATCGCCGCCCACCTGGCACTGCCACGCGCCCAACGCGACAGCCTGGTGCGCGCCGCCCTCACCATGAACGTGGCGATGACGGTGCTGCAGGACGAGATGGCCACCCAGCGCGGCCGCCCGACACGTGAGCAGCAGATCACCATCAACGAACACCCGACCAAAGGCGCCCAGATCCTTGAAAGCAAGGGCATCAGCGACACGTTATGGCTGGAGGTGGTGCGGCAACACCACCAAGAGGACAACTCAGCCCAGACCCTGAGCCAATTGCCACCACAGCGGCGGCTGGCGCACATCCTGCAAGTGGTCGACCGTTACGCCGCGATGATCAGCCCGCGCGAATCGCGCGAGGGCCAAAGCGCCGCCGACTCGGCCCGTAACCTGATCCAAGGGGCCTCGGAGCACAGCGGTGCGGTGGGGCAGGCGCTGGTGCAGATGGTGGGTTTTTGCCCGCCGGGCACCTTTGTCCAGCTCGAAGATGGCCGGGTAGCGATCGTGACCCGGCGCACCCCGCAGGCCAACCAGCCCGATGTGGTGGTGGTGATCGACGCACAGGGCCGGCTGCTGCGCACACCGGTGCGCCATGCCACCTCGGGCCCGGGCGCAGGCATTGCCTCGGCACTGCTGGCCTCGGCCGTGCGTGAACGCATCAACCACCACCTGGTGCTGCAGCTGGGCAGCACCGAGCCTTGACCTGTTTTTGATAGCTAGATGCCCTTTATAAATAAGGGCCAGAGGCCCATTTAACCATGAATACCGCGCCTGCCACCCCACCCTTTCATGAGCCCCGGCTGACCCGTGAGTTACGGGCCCTGCTGGCCAACCAGCGGGCGGCGTCGCTGGGCACCCTCAACAGCGAGGGCAAACCCTTTGTCTCGATGGTGCCGTTTGCGGTGGAGCCCGACAGTGCCAGCCTGGTGATCCATGTCAGCCAGTTGGCGCCCCACACCGGTTTTCTGCTGCGCAACCCGGCGGTCTCGGTGATGGTGATGCAGGCCGAAGTGGCTGGCGAACCGGTGCATGCCTTGCCCCGGATCTCGCTCGACGGTGTGGCCACCCGGCTGGAACCCGGCACCAGCGCCTGGCAAGCCGCCCGCAGCGCCTACCTGGCGCGTTTCCCCGAGGCCGAGCCGATGACCCAGCTCGGTGACTTCAGTTTTGTGGGCATCCGCGTGACGCAGGCGCGTCAGGTCGCGGGTTTTGGTGCGGCCAGGTCGCTGGCCAGCGACGAGATCAGCAGCGTGCTCAGGCCGCTTTAGGCGGGCAAGGCCTGGCCTTCGATGAAGGCCACCATCAAACGCGCCACAGCAGCACCGTCGTGACCCTTGGCCAGGCTCTGGGTGCAGGACTGGTACTTGTCTTCACCCAGCGAGCTGCGGCGTTTGTTGAGCAGGTAAGCGCTGTAATCCACCACAAACTCGGGGTGCGGCTGCACACAGAACACCCGGTCTTCCACCGCAAACGCGGCCACCGGGCAAAACTCACTGGTGGCCAGCAGCCGGGCACCGTCGGGCAGGTCAAACACCTGGTCCTGGTGGCTGGCCAGCAGGGCAATCTGCTCGCGGCCCTGCGCCTGTGGCAGATCAGGCGCCAGCCACTGGTAATCCATGCGCCCGGCACCCCAGCCCTGCGGCGCCCGACCCACACGGGCACCCAGGCACAGCGCAATCAGTTGGTGGCCAAAACAGATGCCAATGAGTTTTTTCTTGGCCTGCAGCAGCTGCTCGACCTTCTGGCGCAGCGCCAGCACCCAGGGCTCTTGTGAGAACGAGTCGGCCTTGCTGCCTGTCAGCAGCACCGCGTCATAAGCATCAAACGACGCGGGGTAGTGCCCCTGCATGGTGTTGAACAGGTCGATCTGGCCCGTGGCACCGGCGTCGCGCAGCAGGCGCTCGGTCATCGCGCCATAACTTTTGTAGGTCGGCTCAACCGCCGGGTCGAGGGTGTCGTTGTCGAGGATGCAGAGTTTCATACTCAGTGTTTTCCGGTGTGTTTGGCCGATGATCCATGCCGGTGATGCGGGTGGCCGCGGTGGGCACCGTGGTCTGGCACAGCGGCAGGTGGCGCGGCTTTTTTGCCCAGCTTCGACTCGGTGCCCTTGATCAGCCGGTTGATGTTTTCAGCATGGCGATAGAGCAGGAACAATGCCATCACCGTGATGCCCACGGTCACGCTGGTGTTCTTGATCCAGAAGGTGTCACCGGCCAACACATACACCACCGGCGCCAGCACCGCAGCGGTGAGCGAGGCCAGCGACGAATACCGGAACCCCAGCGCCATCAGCACCCAGATCAGCAAGGTGGCCAGGCCCAACCAGCCACTCACGCCAAGCAACACACCCAGTGCGGTGGCCACACCCTTGCCCCCCACAAACTTGAAGAACACCGGGTACAGATGCCCCAGAAAAGCCGCCAGCCCGACCATGGCCAGGGTGCCATCGCGCAGGCCATACTGGGGGCCGTAAATGCCCACCAGGAACACCGGCAGCCAGCCCTTGGCAGCATCGAGCAGCAGGGTGATCACTGCTGCTGCCTTGGAGCCAGAGCGCAGCACATTGGTGGCGCCCGGGTTTTTGCTGCCAAAAGTGCGCGGGTCACTCAGGCCCATGACCCGGCTGACAATCACCGCAAACGACAACGAGCCCACCAAGTAGGCAGCCACCACAGCCAAAACTGGCAAAAAGCTTTGCATGGATTCCAAAAAACACTCCTGCTGCCCGCGGGTGCGGGTGTAAATCAGCTATTTTGCCAGCCAGCGCCGGGCTCTGGCCACGCAGCGCAGCTCAGCCCAGCACCTCGGCCAGTGCACACAACACCGGTTTGGCACCCAGCAGGTCCACACACACCTGGGGTGACAGGCCCACCAGATAACCCCGTCGGCCTCCGTTGATCAGGATCTTGGGCAGCGCCAGGATGGTCGACTCGATGAACACCGGCATCTGTTTGCGTGTGCCAAACGGCGAGGTGCCACCCACCAGGTAACCGCTGTGGCGGTTGGCCACCTCGGGTGCACAGGGCTCCACCGTCTTGGCGCCAATCTGACGCGCCAGGTTTTTGGTCGAGACCTTGCGGTTGCCATGCATCAGCACCACCAGGGGTTTGGCGTCCTGGTCTTGCATGATCAGGGTTTTGACCACCGCATAGGGGTCCCAGCCCAGCTCAGACGCGCTGTGCAGGGCACCGCCATGCTCCAGGTAGTCATACGCGTGCTCGGTGAAGGCCACCTTGCTGGCTTTGAGCAGCTGGGTGGCAGGGGTTTCAGAAACGTGGTCTTTTTTGGCCATACAAAAATCGTTGTGTGTTCACATGGCCGGGTCGCGCATCTCCCAGCGGATATCGTCCACCTGGCGCAACACGGTCTCCGACAGCTGCGTGCCCCAGACGGCCACGTTTTCCTCCAGTTGGGCCACCGAGGTCACCCCCAGAATGGTGCTGGCCACTCGCCACTGCTTGTAACAGAAGGCCAGCGCCAGCTGGGTGGGTGTCAGGCCGTGTTCACGCGCCAGCGCGTTGTAACGCAGGGCTGCAGCCTGTGCTGCGGCCCGGCCCCAGCGCTGTTTGCGCATGGACTCAAACTTGGTCAGACGCGCTTCTGCCGGGGCACCCGGGCCGGTCAGGCCGGTGGTGTCGTATTTGCCAGTGAGCAGACCAAACGACAGCGGCGAGTAGGCCAGCAGCGAGACATTCAGGCGGTAAAGGGTTTCGTCCAGCGCGTTTTCCACACTGCGGTTGAGCAGGTGGTAGGCATTTTGCACGGTGGCAATGCGCGGCAGGCCGTGTTGTTCGGCCAGGCGCACAAACTCGTGCACGCCATACGGTGTTTCGTTGGACAAGCCCACCGCACGCACCTTGCCCGCTTTCACCAAGGTGCCCAGCGCCTCCAGCTGGGCGTGGATGGACGTACCCTCGTTCTCGCTCGGGTTGAAATACAGGCCACCAAACATGGGCACACTGCGCACCGGCCAATGGATCTGGTAGAGGTCGATCACATCGGTCTGCAAGCGCTTGAGGCTGGCGTCGCAGGCGGCAATGATGTCGGCACCGGTCAGGTCAGCGCTGCCACCACGCACCCAGGGCATGGAGCGGCTGGGCCCGGCCACCTTGGTCGCCAGCACCAGCCGTTGGCGCACACCGGGGCGCTGGCTGAGCCAGTGGCCAATGATTGTTTCGGTCGCGGTGTAGGTTTCGGCACGCGCGGGCACCGCGTACATCTCGGCGGTGTCGATGAAGTTGATGCCCAGCTCAAGCGCGCGGTCCAGGATGGCAAAAGCGGTAGCTTGATCGACCTGTTCACCAAAGGTCATGGTGCCCAGACAGATGGGCGAGACAGACAGGTCGCTAGAGCCAAGTTGCACAGATTTCATAGGTAACACAGAGGGTAGAGAGCCAAAACGAAAAGTGTAAGCTCAAGCCATGGCACACACCGGTCATCGGGTTGTTGACGCCCAAAAGAACCGACCTGACTCCCTATCATCCACCCCATGTACGCTATCCAGAACATCCCCCGAAGCCACTTTGTCCCGATCCGCACCCTGAGCTATCACGTGCGTCTGTGGGGCCAGCCACAGCCTGGCCAGACGCCGCTGGTGTTGTTACACGGCTGGATGGACGTAGGCGCGAGTTTCCAGTTTGTGGTGGACGCGCTGGCGCAGGACCACTTCATCATCGCGCCCGACTGGCGTGGTTTTGGGCTGACCGCCTCCAACGGTGCCGACAGCTTCTGGTACCCCGACTACCTGGCCGATCTGGACGCGCTGCTGGATCACTTTTCGCCCAACGACCCGGTGCATCTGGTGGGCCACAGCATGGGCGCCAACATTGCGATGTTGTACGCCGGCATTCGCCCGGCGCGGGTGCGCCGCCTGGTCAATCTGGAGGGTTTTGGCCTGCCTGCCACCCAGCCGGAGCAGGCCACCGAACGTTTCACCCAGTGGCTGGACCAGCTCAAGGTACCGCACGCCACACAGCTCAAGACCTACCCCTCGCTGGACGCTGTGGCGGCCCGCCTGATCAAAAACAACCCGCGCCTGAGCCCCGACAAGGCGCAGTGGCTGGCTGGCCACTGGTCGGTGGAGGCCACGCCGGGCCACTGGCAAATCCTGGCCGAGGCCGCCCACAAGCTGACCAACCCGCAGCTCTACCGGGTGGACGAGGTGGCCAGCGTGCACCGCCAGATCACGGCGCCCACCCTGATGGTCGAGGCCGAGGACGATGGCATTGCCCTGTTCTGGAAGGGCAAATTCACCCTGGCCGAGCACCGCCAGCGCCTGCAAGCCGTGCCCGACATCCGCGTGCAGGTGTTGCCCGACTGTGGCCACATGCTGCACCATGACCAGCCCCAAGCGGTGGCCGCTTTGATCGAAGCGTTCCTCAGGTAGCCCGGCGTGAGAAAATAGCGGGTTATTCGCCGAACAGACACACACAGGACACCTCAATCATGGAAGCAGAACGCATCAACGCCATTGGCAACCTCCTCGCTGACCTCAGCGCCCGTGCCCTTGATTTACGGGGGTATCTTTGACTTCGATGCCAAATTCGAACGTCTGAGAACCGTCAACGCCAGCCTGGAAGACCCCACGGTCTGGAATGACCCCAAACGCGCCCAGGAGCTGGGCAAAGAGAAAAAACTGCTCGACGGTGTGGTCGTCACCCTGACCGACCTGCAAAGCAACCTGGCCGACAACACTGAGTTGTTCGAGATGAGCCGCGACGACAACGACGAAGCCGGTCTGATCACCATCGAAGAAGACGCAGCGCGCCTGGAAGAGATCGTCAAGGGTCTGGAATTCCGCCGTATGTTCAACAACCCGGCCGACCCGCTGAACTGTTTTGTCGACATCCAGGCCGGCGCCGGTGGCACCGAAGCCTGCGACTGGGCCAGCATGTTGCTGCGCCAGTACCTGCGTTATTGCGAACGCAAGGGCTTCAAGACCGAGATCGAAGACGAAACCGCAGGCGACACCGCAGGCATCAAGGGCGCCTCGTTCAAGGTTGAGGGGGAATACGCCTTTGGCCTGCTGCGCACCGAAACCGGTGTGCACCGCCTGGTGCGCAAGAGCCCGTTTGACTCCTCAGGTGGCCGCCACACCAGCTTTGCCAGCGTGTTTGTTTACCCCGAGATCGACGACTCGATCGAGATCGAGATCAATCCGAGCGACGTGCGCGTGGACACCTTCCGCGCCAGCGGCGCCGGTGGTCAGCACATCAACAAGACCGACTCGGCGGTGCGCCTGACGCACATCCCGACCGGCATCGTGGTGCAGTGCCAGGACGGGCGCAGCCAGCACAGCAACCGCGACGTGGCCTGGAAACGCCTGCGTAGCCGCCTGTATGACTTTGAGCTGCGCAAACAGCAGGAAGCCCAGCAAAAGCTCGAAGACACCAAGACCGACGTGGGCTGGGGCCACCAGATCCGTTCTTATGTGCTGGACAACAGCCGCATCAAGGACCTGCGCACCAACTTTGAGACCTCGGCCACCCAGAAGGTGCTCGACGGTGACCTGGACCCCTTCATCGAAGCCTCTTTGAAGCAAGGCGTGTGATGCAGGACGCTATGACTTGCGAAGCTGCCAGCCCAATATCCAAAAGGGCTGGCGTGGTTTCTGGCTTGATCTTCGACATGGACGGCACGATGATCAACTCGATGCCCAGCCATGCCCAGAGCTGGGTCGAGTTCTGCCGCCGCCACGATATCCAGATCGATCTGGCCGACCTGATGCGCCGCACCACCGGGCGCACCGGTGCCGAATGTATGCGTGAGCTGTTCCAGCGCGAGATGTCCGACGACGAGGCCTGGGCCTACATCGCCATCAAAGAGCAGCTCTACCGCGACCTGTTTGGCCCGGTATTTGAGGAAATTCCTGGCTTCACACAGTTTGCCGCGCTGGCCCTGCATCACGGCCTCAAATTGGGTGTGGGCACCGCCGGTGATCGCCACAACATCGCTTTTGCAATGCAGCGCCTGCAGCTGCCAGTGCCACCCCACGCGATGGTGGGCGGTGACGAGGGCTTGCCAGGCAAACCGCAACCCGCTATATTTTTAGAAGCTGCCAGGCGAATGGGTATCAGGCCTGAAGACTGTATTGTCTTTGAAGATGCGCCACTGGGCATTGAGGCCGCGCGCCGCGCTGGCATGCGTGCTGTGGCGATCTGCAGCGGCCACAGCGCCGACGAACTGGCCGGGCCGCATGTGATTGCGTCCGCCAAGAATTACCTTGAACTGATCGACTCACATTTCCTGGAGACATTACATGTTGCAACTGCTTGAAGCATCGGGGGCGGCCACCACCGTGCGCCGCGCCGACTACTCGGCCCCGGCGTTCTGGATCGACACCGTGGCGCTGACCTTTGATTTGGACCCGGCCAAGACCCGCGTCCTCAACAAGATGACGCTGCGCCGCAACCCCGAGGTGCCCGCACAAGCCTTGCGCCTGGACGGTGACGAGCTGAACCTGGCGCGCGTGCTGATCAACGGCGCCGGTTGCTCGTTCAAGATGGACGGCAACCAGCTGGTGCTGGAGAACCTGCCACAAGAAGGCGCGTTTGAGCTGGAGATCTTCACCACCTGCGCCCCCATCAAAAACACCAAGCTGATGGGCCTGTACGTCAGCAACGACTCGTTCTTCACCCAGTGTGAGGCCGAGGGTTTCCGGCGCATCACCTACTTCATGGACCGCCCGGACGTGATGGCCAGCTACAGCGTGACGCTGCGCGCTGACAAGGCCAAATACCCGGTGCTGCTGTCCAACGGCAACCTGGTCGAGCAAGGTGATCTGGAAGACGGCCGCCATTTCGCGCGCTGGGTCGACCCGCACAAAAAACCCTGCTACCTGTTCGCCCTGGTGGCAGGCAAGCTGGTGGCGCGTGAACAACGCATCGTGGCACGCAACGGCAAAGAGCATTTGCTGCAGGTCTATGTGCGCCCCGGCGACATGGACAAGACCGAACACGCGATGCAATCGCTGATCAACTCGGTGATCTGGGACGAAGCCCGCTTTGGCCTGCCGCTGGATCTGGAGCGTTTCATGATCGTCGCCACCAGCGACTTCAACATGGGCGCGATGGAGAACAAGGGCCTCAACATCTTCAACACCAAGTACGTGTTGGCCAACCAGGCCACCGCTACCGATGTCGACTTTGCCAACATCGAGTCGGTCGTTGGCCACGAGTACTTCCACAACTGGACCGGCAACCGCATCACCTGCCGCGATTGGTTCCAACTGAGCCTGAAAGAAGGTCTGACCGTGTTCCGCGACCAGGAATTCAGCATGGACCTGTGTGCCGAGCCGTCTGCCCGCGCGGTCAAACGCATCGAGGACGTGCGCGTGTTGCGCACCGCGCAGTTCCCCGAAGATGCGGGCCCGATGGCCCACCCGGTGCGGCCTGACAGCTACATCGAGATCAACAACTTCTACACCGTCACCATCTACGAAAAAGGTGCCGAGGTGGTGCGCATGATGCAAACCCTGGTGGGAAGAAGCGGTTTTGCCAAAGGCATGGCGCTGTACTTCGAGCGTTTTGACGGCCAGGCCGTCACCTGTGACGACTTCGCCCAGGCTGTGGCCGACGCCAACCCCGACTCAGCTCTGGCCAAACTGTTGCCGCAGTTCAAGCGCTGGTACAGCCAGGCGGGCACACCGCGCCTGCAAGCGCGTGGCGACTACAACGCGGCTGAGCGCACCTACACCCTGAGTTTTAGCCAAAGCTGCCCAGCCACGCCGGGCCAGGACAACAAAGAGCCGTTTGTGATCCCGGTCCAACTGGGCCTGGTGGGTGCCAGTGGCGCCGCTCTGCCCCTGCACATCCAGAGCGACCTGGCCAGTGTGGGTGACAGCCACCTGCTGGTGCTGACCCAGGCCAGCGAGTCGATCACCTTTGAGAACGTCAACGAAGAGCCGGTGCCCTCGATCCTGCGCGGTTTCAGCGCACCGGTGATCCTGGACTTTGACTACACCGACGCCCAGTTGCTGACCCTGCTGGCGCACGACCACGACCCGTTCAACCGCTGGGAAGCCGGCCAACGCCTTGCCCTGCGCAGCGCTATTCAATCCATAGTGGACAGCCCAGACGGAATAAGGGCTAAAGGCCTGAATCATGCTTATGTCGAGGCCATGCGCGCCGTGCTGCGCCACCCGACACTGGACGCCGCGTTCAAGGAACTGGTGCTGACCCTGCCCTCTGAGACCTACATCGCCGAACAGCTCGACGTGGTCGACCCGCAGCGTGTACACGCGGTGCGTGAAGCCATGCGCGAGCAACTGGCGCGCGAACTGTTGGCAGACTGGGAATGGGCGTTTGAGACCCACAAGGCCAACGGCAGCTACCGCCCCGACACGCTGTCAAGCGGCCGCCGCGCGCTGGCGGGCCTGGCGCTCAACTACCTGTGCCTGGCCGCACGCAGCTCGGAAGACACGGTCTGGCCCGGCAAGGCCTACCAGCGCTTCAAGGACGCTGACAACATGACCGACCGGCTCAATGCCTTGTCTGCCCTGGTGCACAGCGGCCACGAGCTGGCCAAACCCGCGCTGGCACGCTTCCACAGCCTGTTCAAGGGTGAGGAGCTGGTGCTGGACAAATGGTTTGCGCTGCAAGCCGGTTGCTGTGACCGCGGTGGCCAGGTGCTGCCTGCGGTGCGCGCGCTCATGAAACACGCCGACTTCAACCTCAAAAACCCGAACCGCGCGCGCAGCGTGATCTTCAGCTACTGCAGCGCCAACCCCGGCGCCTTCCACCGCGGTGATGCAGCGGGTTACGTGTTCTGGAGTGAACAGGTGCTGGAGTTGGACACCATCAACCCACAGGTCGCCGCCCGCCTGGCGCGTGCGCTGGACCGCTGGAAAAAGCTGGCCGAGCCCTTCAAGACCGCCGCCCACGAAGCCCTGAAACGGGTGGCTGCCAAGGCGGACCTGAGCAACGACGTGCGCGAGGTGATCTCACGCGCCCTGGCCGATTGATCCACCCCGGGAGCCCTTCATGACCAAAAAAACCTACCTCACGCGTTATCTGGTGGAGAAACAGCGCCTCAACGGCCACATCTCGCCCGAGCTGCGGCTCCTGCTGGAGGTGGTGGCGCGCGCCTGCAAGCGCATCAGCCAGGCGGTCAACAAGGGCGCCCTCGGTGATGTGATGGGCAGCGCCGACAGCGCCAATGTGCAGGGTGAAATCCAGAAGAAGCTCGACATCATCGCCAACGAGGTGCTGATCGAGGCCAACGAATGGGGTGGCCACCTGGCGGCCATGGCCAGCGAGGAAATGGAAGGCATCCACGTGGTGCCCAACCGTTACCCGCAGGGTGAATACCTGCTGCTGTTTGACCCGCTGGACGGCTCCAGCAACATCGATGTGAACGTGAGCATCGGCACCATCTTCAGCGTGCTCAAAAAACGCGATGGTGCGGCCGTGTCCGAGCAGGACTTTTTGCAAGGCGGCACCCAACAGGTGGCCGCCGGTTACTGCGTCTACGGCCCCCAAACCACCCTGGTGCTGACCGTGGGTGACGGTGTGGCGCTGTTCACGCTGGACCGCGAACAAGGCTCCTTCTTGCTGACGCAGGAAGACCTGCGCATCCCCGAAGACACCAAGGAATTTGCCGTCAACATGAGCAACCAGCGCCACTGGGCGCCACCGGTCACACGTTACATCGACGAGTGCCTGCAAGGTGTGGACGGCCCACGCGGCAAAGACTTCAACATGCGCTGGGTGGGCAGCATGGTGGCCGATGTGCACCGCATCCTGACCCGTGGCGGCGTCTTTTTGTACCCCTGGGACAAACGTGAACCCGAGAAGCCGGGCAAGCTGCGCCTGATGTACGAGGCCAACCCGATGAGCTGGCTGATCGAACAGGCCGGTGGTGTTGCCACCGACGGCCAACGCCGCATTCTGGACATCCCCGCCACCGCGCTGCATCAGCGTGTGGCGGTGTTCATGGGCTCCAAAAACGAGATCAACCGCCTGATCAGCTACCACGCCGAGGCCTGAGCGGCTGGTTATAATCGCTGGCTTACCAAGCCGGTGTAGCTCAGTCGGTAGAGCAGCTCATTCGTAATGAGAAGGTCGGGTGTTCGATTCATCTCTCCGGCACCATCTAAAAGTCCCGCAACCCGCATAAACAGTGGGTTTGCGGGCATCCTAAGGTCCCCAGTTGTGGTAAAAACTGTGGTAAACGCCCATGCGGATGACCTTCGGACCCCTTCTAGTGAAATTGAAACACGCCCACCGCCGTGACCCCAAAGACCCCAATAGCAGCATCGTCTATCAGCGGGGAGTTCCCAGCGACTTGCGGGACCGCTACCACAGCAAGACGCACCATCACGACCTGAAGACCTCCGACATCGCCAAAGCTGCCCCGATGGTTGAGGCGTGGAACAGGCACTATGAAGCTGAATGGGCTGGCCTACGTGCTGCCCCTGAGTCGTCCCCACAGGCCCTTAAGGTCCACACAGCGGCCTTCTTGAAGGAATGGGGACTCACCCCCGGCGACACAGATTCACCAGCATCAGAGGCCTTCTTTGACAGCGTGGAAAACAAGCGCTGGCGGCACTCCGGGAATGATGAAGACAAGTACGAAAACGCCGAGCTTTCCGACTTCCTGCCACCTGTGGAAGCCGCAGCCTTCAAGGCCCTGACAGGCAAGCAGCGGGACACCCTGACTGATGCCCTTGAACTTCATCTGAAGATACACCCCAAGCTGGACAACGCCAAATTTGTGACCTATCAGCGCCGGGCCTTTGCTGCGTTGGTGGCTGTCACTGGTGACAAGCCAATAAGCGAGTTCAAGCGGGCCGATGCTCGGGCCTACATGAACGCGGCCTTACTCACTGCGAAAACAACCACAGTTCGACGCCTCATGGGGGCAATGTCCGCAGTGTTCGCCACGTACATCAAAGAGAACGACCTCGCTACACCAAACCCGTTCGCTGAGCTGCCAATCCCCAGAGAGGGACACGATGCCATAAGGAGGCACTCCTTCACGCGCCCCGAACTGGCGACCCTTGAGATAGCCTGTAGGGCACAGGATGACCCCATGCGCTGGATACTGGCGCTGCTGCTGGGGACTGGTGCGCGACTGGCTGAAGTGGTGGGCCTGCCCTTGGAAGACATTCACCTTGACCATGTATACCCCCATGTCGTCTTTCAGGTGCACCCGTGGCGAGACATCAAGGGCGCCAACGGTATCCGGGGGAAGAAAGACAGAACCGTTCCCTTGATTGGCGTTGCATTGTGGGCAGCCCAGCGCATCAAAGGGGCAGCTGTGAATGGTCAAGCGTTCGCCTTCCCGCAATACACGAACGGCACTGAATGCCGGGCGACCAGCGCATCGGGTGCCTTGAATGGCTGGCTCAAGCGCTTGCCCCTGCCCCATACCTGCCACGAACTGCGCCACACAATGAAGGACTTGCTTAGGGCCGTACAGTGCCCCAAGGACATCAGTGATGAAATCACAGGTCACGGCACCAAGGACACGGGGGACGGCTATGGAGACTGGAAGCATTTTCCAGTTTGGTCTGAATGGTTGACCAAAGCATTGCAGCACAGCGAAAAAACAGATGCTCCGACCCACGCACAGGAATAATCCACCCTCGACCCCATTTAGGGGGCAACCTCACCCCAGCGGGTCAAGAAGTGAGGATTCACGCGGGTTTGCAGGGGGTCGAACCCTTCATCTGTTCACTGTGCTGTTCATTTTGAACAGTAGCCCAGTCGGTGCCCCTGCTGCCACTGAGTAGGGCTGTGCCAGCGGTGGTAGACCTCTTTGCCTTGGGGTTTCATCTCTGTTGTTGTACTGCTCAAGGTTCGGTAAGGGAGTCTTCAAGACAACTCGCTGACCTCCCCCTGAATCAGTGGTGTGCAGCGGGTCGCCTTGAATCTGGCCTTACGTGTTCCCCATGGTTGTCCAGCGGTCACAGGACCAGCACAACAACATAACGAGGCCCCCTTAAGGTGCACCCTATAAGTGAGTTACTAAGGAACCCTCAATAGGGCACATCCCCTGGCCTGATGTTCGCAGGGAGCGGCCACAGGCTCACGCCGTCCTGTTCAGCAGCCCTACAGGCCGCGTTGAGGTCATCCCAAGTGGCCTTGCTGTGCCTACGGGGTGAATACACAAACACAGAACCAACAAAGCCATGCCCTTGGCTGCGTACCTCTTTGACCAATAACCCAGCGTCAACCATCTGGCCCTGTATGGTCCGGATGGTTTGGGGTTCCCCATGCTGGGCTGACCTCTGCGACAGCACCACCTCGCCCCCGGCCCTGTCCGCCACTGCGAAGGAATGCAGGACTGACCCCAAAGTGTCAAGGTACTTCTCAGATACTCGTTTGGCTCCCAAGGTGGCACAGGCAAACTCCCTGAGCAAATGCCGCTTGGCGGGTGACATCCTCACCGGGGGTGGTGTCGTAGGCAAGGACTGAAAGAACGCCTCTTCTATCTCCGGTGTCCAGTTCTGGTCTACCTTCGGCCCGTACTTGGCTGCCACCTCTTCACGCGAGAGGCGAACGGCTGGCGCTGAGGGTGTCACTCCCATGGCAACAGACCCTCGTCCTCATCTTCAGGAACGCACAGGATGGTCCCCACTGGCTCGACAGGTGCAACTTGAGGGGCTTGGGTTGCCTGTCGTTCTGCACGCGCTGCGGCCCGCTTTATGGCCTTTGCTTCCTTTAGTCTGTCGGCCTTCTGCTGGGCCTTGAGGGCTGCGGCTTCTTCCTTGAGTCGGGCCTTCTCTGCTGCCTTCTGTTCCCGTGCCAGTTCGGCCAGGGCTTCCTTGAGGGCAGCTTCCCGGCCCTCTGCTTGTGCCTTCTTCTTGATGCTGTCGGCTGCTTCAACACAGTCAAGGCAGTGGCTCCCGGCCATCGTCCGAACACGACCATGACCACGAGCGGTGCAGTGGTGACCATTGAAGACACTCAGCCCAGCAGCCCTAGCGGGTGCCCTGCCAGTTAACCCCTGGAGGGCTTCGAGCTTGATACGGTCAGCAGCAAGTGAAATGCGAGACATGGCGGGGTTCTTCCTTGAGTGGGTTTGATTGAGACGGCTCAGAACTGAGCGAGGGACAGCCACCACAAGGCCAATGCCAGGACAACTTAAGGGTTGGGGGGGGGCTGTGGTAGCGATGGTCAGGGTTTAGACCGCAGAATTGCCCGGCGGGGGTGTGCTTCCTTTTGCAAATCAAGCACTTACTGAGCGATTCAGGTGTGATGGCTGCGCAGAATCAGCGGGAAAAATGTTCCTCTTACCGATGGTCGGGGACTAGGCGCATAAAACGCCCAAAATCAACCCAATTTCAACGACAGAATCAGCCCCAGACCCCATTGGGTGCTTGCAAGGCTGCTATCTGATTTGACATCCACACCTGAGACCAACGGGCCGGGGCCTGCTGGGCCTCCAGTTCCTGCCACCGGGTCACGATGGCGTGCCGCATGGGCACCGAGTAGCCAGACACAAGGGTGATGGTCAGGTCCTTGGGGAGGCGGAAGCCCGGCTGGGGTCGGCCATAGGTGTCTGGAAGATTGGCCGAAAAGTCGGCCGATGTCAGGCCGAGCTGATCAAGCATGTTGCGAATGTCGGCCAGGACGTGCTTGTGGTCCTTGCCTGTGTACTCAGCGATGTCCCGGCTGGTCATCGTCAGGGGGCCGGTGGTGGAGGGGGCGGATAGCAGGAAGGACCACACTGGTGACCCACTTCTTGCACGCCTTGGCTTCGGGCTTGCGGGACTTGAGGATGAGCGAGTAGAGGCCCGACTCATTGACATAGGCCATGTACGGAGCCACCCGGCCCCCCTCAGAATTTCTGAGGGTCTGCTTTTCGTCAGCGTCGAGGCCCGCAAGCCAGCGGGTTGTGCCCTTAGCTGTGTCCATGTCGAGAGCGCGGCAGATGTCCACGGCAACAAACCATGGCTCGTTGTCCTTGGTGACAGCGCGGAGGTTCATGCCGGGGGCGAATGTGAAAACTGAGGGTGTCCTCAGGGTATACCTGTGCGAACAGACAACAAGCCAGCGAAAAAGCGTCCACAGGGCTTGTTTTTCTATCTGCGGACACTTATCATGCGGACATAACCTCTAAGGACACATTCCATGCAAACCTTTCTATATGCCCGCGTCAGTACCACAGACCAAAACATCATTCACCAGCAAGCCCAGGCAGAAGCCGCTGGCTATGTATTTGATGAAGTCATACACGATGATGGGGTGTCTGGTGTCAGTACCCGCTTACAGGACCGCAAGGGCGGAAGCTTGCTGCTGAACAAGTTACGCAAGGGTGACACGCTGGTGGTCCGCTGGGTGGACCGACTGGGGCGCAACTATGAGGACGTTACCGAGACCATTAGAACGCTGATGGGGCGCGGTGTGGTGGTTCGTACCATCATCAATGGCATGACCTTTGACGGCAGCACCACAGACCCAATACAGAAGGCAGTGCGGGACGCTTTGATAGGGTTCATGGCAGCAACTGCACAGGCTCAAGCAGAAGCCACGAAGGAGGCCCAGAAGGCTGGCATCAAGTCAGCCCTTGAGAGCAAGGACGCTGCCACCAAGTACCGGGGCAGGAAGCCGACATTCACAGAAGAGCAGTTCAAACAGGCAGAAGAGATGCTTTCCATGGGGCGGACCCCCTCGGCTATATCCAAGGAGTTGCACATCCCACGGGCCACGGTCTACCGTATCAAGGATGACCCTGTGAAAATGGCAGCGGTGCTGCAAGCATGGTCCTGAGAGGTCACCAGCAGCCCGCCATGCCATCGTTCTAGCTGGCTGACACCAGCGCCTTGCCCGGTGTCCTGAAGTCAATACAGACCTCATAGCCGCCCACCTGAAGGAACCTGCTGGTGCCCTGCTTCCCGAACCGAACACCCCATGGCCCATCACGCCAATAGACAACACCCGCACCATCAATCGGCAGGTGCTTTGCAGCCCACACAGCCCATGCATCCAACCGGGAAGCGATGCTGTAAGGGATAGAGGCAAAGGTGCGTTGAATGGTGTTCATCAGGTGGTCCTTGAGTGATTTAGAAGGCCCGAACTATGCCCTGAAAACAGGGGGCACACCAGCACAAAAAACCCCAATGGACAAGCTGTGGTAACGTGTCGTTGCTGCGCTATCAATAGCAATGTCCCGCCCGTTCAAGCCTACAAAAACGGGGAGCTTCCAAGGTGTGGACAGCCTGCACAGTTCAGCGGCCCGGACAGCCCTCCGCCGGGCAGCAACCATGGCCCAACCAAGGCAGCCCGCAAGGTGCCCGGCTGATGGCAGGAAGGCACCCGGCACGGGGGGAAGACCGCGCCTGTGTTCATTGGATGACCTGAGACAAATTTGCGCCAAATATTGGCCTAGACTCAAGCCCGAGGCACCACTTGATGACTACTTAGGGAGTTTGACCATGGCGGGGAGCGCACGGCAGAAAATCGACCCACAGATACGGGACATGTTCGACCTTGAGGTTGACAAACCAGACCACGACAGAATCCTAACGACACTCTTTGGTGATGATGGGACATTGCTCAGGTTGCTGGAGGAGTTGCATGGTTTGGAAAAACTTTCCCCATTCACTACAGAGTCTGAATTTAACGTGTTCTCGGATCAAGGCCTATTTAAGGTCATCAGTTACGACGCAGCGGTCGAAAAGACCGGGATAACCCCCACATGGGAAAGAGCATCTCCGGTCCGTATGTCATCGAAACAGTTGGAGGTTCCCATGCTGTGGGCCTCCGAGCGGTCATCACGAATCATCGGATTCTGTGACATCGGCATTTCCTATCAGCTTGTCAAATGGCCTGAGTTGTATGCAACGACAAGGGGGGAGTACTCTTGGAGGCGCAATGTGGTGCAGCGCCACGCACTCATTGAGGTCAAGGGAGCATGGCCGACAGTGGGCAATCTGGTGCGTCAACTCAATTTGTATAGGCACTCACGCCCTGTAGAACTGACGGGACATTGCCAATTGCTGCTTGTTGGGCCTGACGCTTCAATGAATGAAATTGCCTGCCAGCATCAGTACCGCCTTGCCACTTTCGATGCATCTGGAAAGACCTTCACCCTACAGGCAGGGGACAGTGCCCCGGCGCGTACATTGACCACGGAAGGGGTGTTCTGAGGTCACGCCCTTGAATCGAGGGAATGCTCAGGCCAGAAAGCGCCCTATGCCCGTGGTAAAGTCTGTGGTAATTTCAACCCCTGACTCAGCGGCAGGACCTTACAAATCAACAACTTAGGTGAACCAGTTTGATGCACAAACGCATCTCTCCGGCACCATACAAATCAAAAAATCCGCTACCTCACCCGTAGCGGATTTTTTTTGGCTGACACTCTCACTGATGCTGCAACGATGAGCTCAAGGTCAACCGGATAGAAGGCAACACTCGCACCATGGCCACCCAGAACACCAACCTGTCTTCCTTCATCTGGTCGGTTGCCGACCTGCTGCGTGGTGATTACAAACAATCCGAATACGGCAAGGTCATCCTGCCTTTCACCGTGTTGCGCCGCCTGGACTGTGTGCTGGACCCCACCAAGGCCGATGTCCTGACTGAGAAAGCACGGCGCGAAAAAGCGGGCCTGAACCCCGAGCCGTTTTTGCTGCGGGTGACAAACACCTACTTCTACAACACCTCGGACCTTGACCTCAAAAAGCTCATGGGGGACCCCGACCACATTGGTGAAAACCTGCGCGCCTACCTGCAGGCCTTCAGCCCGGCGGTGCGTGACATTTTTGAGAGTTTTGAGTTCCACACGCAGATCGACAAGCTGGCCAAGTCTGGCCTGCTCTACATGGTCACCGAGAAATTCGCCACCATCGACCTGCACCCCAACAACGTCAGCAATGCCGAAATGGGCGCGGTGTTTGAGGAACTGATCCGCAAGTTTGCCGAACTCTCCAACGAGACCGCCGGTGAACACTTCACCCCGCGTGAGGTCATCCGCCTGATGGTCAACCTGCTGTTCATCGAAGACGACCAGGCCCTGACCAAACCCGGCGTGGTGCGCAGCCTGTACGACCCCACGGCGGGCACCGGCGGCATGCTCAGCGTAGCCGGTGAACACTTGGGCCAACTCAACCCCGATGCACGCTTGGTGATGTACGGCCAGGAACTCAACCCCGAGTCTTACGCCATCTGCAAGGCCGACATGCTGATCAAAGGCCAGGACATTGCCAACATCATCTTTGGCAACACCTTGTCCAACGACGGCCTGCCCGGCAAGGTCTTTGACTACGCCCTGAGCAACCCGCCTTTTGGTGTCGAGTGGAAAAAAATCGAGGTGCTGATCCGCAAAGAAGCCGAAACCATGGGTGACCACGGCCGTTTTGGCCCCGGCCTGCCGCGTGTGAGCGACGGCTCGCTCCTGTTTTTGCTGCACCTGATCGCCAAGATGCGCCCCGCCAAAGACGGTGGCAGCCGTTTTGGCATTGTGCTCAACGGCTCGCCGCTGTTCACCGGCGGCGCCGGCAGTGGCGAGAGTGAAATCCGCCGCTACGTGCTGGAGAGCGACCTGGTGGAGGCCATCATCGCCCTGCCCACCGACATGTTCTACAACACCGGCATCAGCACCTATGTCTGGATCGTCAGCAACCGCAAACCCGCCGCACGCAAAGGCAAGGTGCAGCTGATAGACGCCAGCAGCTTCTGGCAGAAGATGCGCAAAAGCCTGGGCTCCAAACGCAAAGAACTCAGCCCCGAACACATCGAGGACATCACCCGCCTGTTTGGTGACTTCCAGGAAGTCAGCCGCACGGTGGACGGCAGCCCGGTGCCGATCAGCCGCATTTTTGACAACGACGCCTTTGGTTACCACACCATCACCGTCGAGCGGCCCGAGCGTGATGCACAGGGCCAAGTGGTGCTGGGCAGCAAAGGCAAAAACAAAGGCAAACCGGTGGCGGATGCCAGCCTGCGCGACACCGAAAACGTGCCGCTGAGCCAGGACATTGGTGAGTATTTCAAGCGCGAGGTCTTGCCACACGCGCCAGACGCCTGGATCGACACCGACAAAACCAAGGTGGGTTACGAGATCCCGTTCAACCGGCACTTTTACGTGTTCAAACCACCACGCCCGTTGGCCGAGATTGATGCGGAGTTAAAAGGGGTGACTGACCGCATCCTGAGCATGATCCAAGGACTCAGCGCATGAACAATCTGCCCAGCACAACACCCGAAGACGGTTTTGCGCCCGTCATCGCGCTGATCCAGGCTGCCCGCGGGCGGGCCTACCAGGCCGTCAACACCACACTGATTGACCTGTACTGGCAGATTGGTGAACACATCAGCCGCAAGATCGCCGCCGCCGAGTGGGGCGACGGCGTGGTGGACCAGTTGGCGGCCTATATCGCCCACACCCAGCCCGGACTGCGCGGCTTCACCCGCCCCAACCTGTTCCGCATGCGGCAGTTTTTTGAGACCTACCAGGGCGAAACAAAAATCTCGGCGCTGCTGAGACAACTACCGTGGACGCACAACCTCATCATCCTCAGCCAGAGCAAACGCCCAGAAGAACGTGAGTTTTACCTGCGCATGGCCTTGCAGGAAAACTGGAGCAAGCGCGAACTGGAGCGTCAGCTCAAAGCCGCTTTGTTTGAACGCGTGGTGCTCAGCCCCGCAAAAGTCTCACCAGTGGTGAGACAAAGCCATCCGCAGGCGCTGCAAGTCTTCAAAGACGCTTACATGGTCGAATTTCTGGGCCTACCCGAGGGCCACAGCGAACGCGACCTGCACCAGGGTTTGCTGGCCAAACTCAAGGGCTTCTTGATCGAACTGGGCCGCGACTTTTGTTTTGTCGGCTCGGAGTTCCCGGTGCAAGTGGGTGGGCGTGATTTTGCGCTGGACCTGCTGTTCTTTCACCGTGGTCTGAACTGCCTGGTGGCGATTGAACTCAAGGTGGGGCGTTTTGAGCCCGAATACCTTGGCAAGTTATCGTTTTATCTGGAGGCCTTGGACCGCGACGCCAAAAAGCCGCATGAAAACCCGGCCATCGGTGTGCTGCTGTGCGCCAGCAAAGACGACGAGGTCGTCGAATACGCCCTAAGCCGCACCGCATCACCCGCACTCATTGCCGCCTACGCCACGCAACTGCCCGACAAGGCCCTGCTGCAAAGCAAATTACATGAGTTTTACCTGCAGGATGCGGGCGACGCAGCCGATGCCGGAGAGGACTTATGAGTTTTCCGCGGTATCCGGCCTACAAGGACAGTGGTGTGGAATGGTTGGGGGAGGTGCCGGGGCATTGGGCATCTGTTCCTTTGAAAACGATCATTGACCAAATTGAATCCGGCGTGAGTGTCAACGCAGTTGATACACCTGCCACAGCAGATGAATCAGGTGTTCTCAAGACAAGTTGTGTTTATCACGGCGATTTTGACGCCTCAGAGAACAAGGCCGTTGTGCAGAATGAGTACGACCGACTGGCTTGTCCCGTGACCGCTAACACGCTGATTGTTAGCCGAATGAACACGCCCGATCTGGTCGGTGCAGCTGGTTTGGTTCGCCTGAGCCAGCCACATCTATTCTTGCCGGATAGGTTGTGGCAAGTCCACTTTCGAGACTCAGACCCCCGATATGTCCACTATTGGACCCGGACACCGTCCTATCGTGCGCAAGTTCAAGTTGTCTGTGCTGGCACAAGCTCAAGCATGCAAAACCTATCGCAAGAGGACTTCCGCAGCTTTCTCATTACCCGCCCGCCCCTGTCCGAACAAAGCCAAATCGCCGCCTTCCTGGACCGCGAAACCGCGAAGATTGATGCGCTGGTGACAGAGCAGCGGCGGTTGATGGAGCTACTGAAAGAAAAGCGTCAGGCCGTCATCTCCCACGCCGTCACCCGAGGCCTCAACCCCGAAGCCCCAATGAAGCCGTCCGGCATCGAATGGCTGGGGGATGTGCCGGAGCATTGGGAGGTGCTAAAACTCAAGTTTCTTTGTGAGATTCAGACGGGCGATAAAGATACTGAGAATGCAGTGGATAACGGTATATATCCGTTCTTCGTCCGTTCCCAAACGGTCGAACGAATTAATTCAATGTCTTTCGATTGCGAAGCGATCCTCACTGCGGGTGATGGCGTTGGCGTTGGGAAGGTCTTTCACTATCACAACGGCCCATTTGACTTCCACCAACGCGTCTACATGATGAATAACTTCAAGAATGTTTCAGGTCCTTACCTGTTCCACTTCTTCCGCGAAAACTTTTACAAAGTGGCACTTGAAGGTGGAGCCAAATCTACTGTTGACTCCTTGCGTCGCCCAATGTTCATGAACTTCACCGTCTGCGTTCCGACCAAAGCAGAGCAAGCCGCAATCGTGGTCGAGATTGAAAAAACTGCGACGCAGTTCGACACTCTCACCACCGAAGCCCAACACGCCATCGACCTGCTGCAAGAGCGCCGCACCGCGTTGATCTCCGCCGCCGTCACCGGCCAGATCGATGTGCGAAGCGCCGTGTAGTCACTATGTAATATGTAGCTGTATGCCCTCATTGAATAAGGGCCAGAAGCCAATTTCCTCAAAATTTGTCAGCCAGACACGTTTCAACATTGGACTTACCGTGTGATCAATCGTATGATTTATCGGCCGTTTTACAACATGTTAGGAGCGTGCCATGCCCCACATCAGCGCCAACGACCTCAAAACCAAAGGTATTTCAGCCATTGAACTGGCCCTGAGCACGGCGCCTGAGGCGATTGTGTCGGTGCGTGGCAAAGACAAGTTTGTGGTGATGGACATGGCGCATTACCACTACCTGCGTGAATGTGAGCTGGACGCCGCGCTGGCCCAGACGCGCGCCGACCTGGCGGCAGGGCGCGCGGTGCAAGAGTCGCCCGAAGCGCACCTGGCGCGGCTGGACGCGATGTGAACCCGGCTGCGGTGCCCAAGATGCCTTTTGCACTGGTCTTCACCGAACACTACAACCGCCGGGCGGCACGTTTCTTAAAACGCCACCCCGACCTGCGCCAGCAATACCTCAAAACCCTGCAAGTGCTGGAGGCCAACCCGGCCCACCCGTCGCTGCGGCTGCACCCTTTGCGTGGCAAGCTGGACGGTCTGCATTCGGTGTCCATCAACTTGTCGTACCGGATCACGCTGGAGCTGTTGATTCAAGACAGCCAGATCATCCCGGTGAACGTGGGCGACCATGATGCGGTGTATTAAAAACATTCATTTTGATAGCTACTTGCCCTTATATCAAAAGGGCTAGAGGCTGATTTGGCCTATAAAAACAAACCCAGGGACGGTTATGAGCCTGCACAAAGAGATCAGCTTCGAGACGGAAATTTGCCAACACCTGGGCAGCCACGGCTGGCTCTACGCTGAGGGTGACGCCGCAGCTTATGACCGCAACCGCGCCCTCTTCCCCGCCGATGTGCTGGCCTGGGTGCAAACCACACAGCCCAAAGCCTGGGACACCCTGGTCAAAAACCACGGCGCCAAGGCCGAAGACACCTTGCTCACCCGCCTGCGTGACCAGCTGGACCAGCGTGGCACGCTGGATGTGCTGCGCCACGGTGTGGAGTTGCTGGGCCTCAAAGCGCCGTTGACCCTGGCCCAATTCAAACCGGCGCTGGCCATCAACCCCGACATCCTGGCGCGCTATGCGGCCAACCGGCTGCGTGTAGTGCGCCAGGTGCGTTACTCGCTATTCTGTGAAAACAGCATCGACCTGGTGCTGTTTTTGAACGGCCTGCCGGTGGCCACGGTGGAACTCAAAACCGACTTCACCCAGAGCATCAACGACGCCATTGACCAGTACCGCTTTGACCGCCAGCCGCGGCCCAAGGGTCAGGCGGCGGAGCCCTTGTTGTTATTCCCTTCAGGCGCCTTGATCCACTTTGCGGTGAGCAACCAAGAGGTGGCGATGGTCACCAAGCTGGCTGGCCCGGCCACGGTGTTCCTGCCGTTTAACCTGGGGGATGACGGTGCCGCCGGTAACCCGGTGAACCCAGCTGGTGGCCACCGCACCGCCTACCTGTGGGAACAGGTCTGGGCGCGTGAGAGCTGGCTGGAGATTTTGGGCCGCTACCTGATCGCCCGGCGCGACAAGAAAAAGCAGATTGAGGCCATCATCTTCCCGCGCTACCACCAGCTGGACGTGACGCGCAAGCTGCAGGCGGCGGTGCTCAACGATGGGCCGGGCAGCAAATATCTGATCCAGCACAGCGCGGGCTCGGGCAAGACCAATTCGATTGCCTGGACCGCGCACTTTCTGGCCGAGTTGCATAACGCGGCCAAGAAGAAGGTGTTTGACACCGTGCTGGTGGTGTCAGACCGCAATGTGATTGACGCGCAGCTGCAGGAAGCGCTGTTTGACTTTCAGCGCATCAGCGGTGTGGTGGCCACCATCACCAACCAGGACGGCAGCAAAAGTGGCAAGCTGGCCGAGGCGCTGTCGGGTGACAAGAAAATTGTGGTCTGCACGATCCAGACCTTTCCGTTTGCGCTGGAGGCGGTGCGCAAGCTGGCCGCCACCCAAGGCAAACGGTTTGTCGTGATTGCCGACGAGGCGCACAGCTCCCAAACCGGTGAAGCCGCCAGCAAACTCAAAGCGGTGCTGAGCCCCGAAGAACTGCAAGAGATCAACGACGGTGGCGAGGTCAGCTTTGAGGCCGTTTTGGCCAGCCAGATGGCCAACCGTGCGGAGGACGGTGGCATCACCTTTGTGGCCTTCACCGCCACACCCAAGAACAAAACGCTGGAGCTGTTTGGCACCCGGCCCGACCCCAGCCGCAAACCGGCGCCCGACAACCTGCCGCTGCCGTTTCATGTGTACTCCATGCGCCAGGCGATTGAGGAAGGTTTTATTCTGGACGTGTTGCAGAACTACACACCCTACAAACTGGCGTTCAAACTGGCCCACAACGGCCAAGAGATGGACGAGCGCGAGGTGGAGCGCAACGCCGCGTTAAAAGGCATCATGGGCTGGGTGCGGCTGCACCCGTACAACATCGCCCAGAAGGTCGAAGTGGTGGTGGAACACTTCCGCGAATTTGTGTCCCCCTTGCTGCAGGGCAAGGCCAAAGCCATGGTGGTGGTGGGCAGCCGCCTGGAGGCGGTGCGCTGGCAACTGGCGGTGAGCAAGTACGTCAAGGAGCGCGGCTACGCCATTGGCACGCTGGTGGCGTTCTCAGGCGAGGTGAATGACAAAACCGCTGGTGAAGAACCCTTCACCGAAAACAGCAAGCTGCTGAACCCGCGTCTGTTGGGCCGCGACATCCGCGAAGCGTTCAAGGGCCATGAGTACCAGATCCTGCTGGTGGCCAACAAATTCCAGACCGGGTTTGACCAACCGCTGCTGTGTGGCATGTATGTGGACAAGCGCCTGGCGGGCATCCAGGCGGTGCAAACGCTGAGCCGCCTGAACCGCGCGCACCCGGGCAAAGACACCACCTATGTGCTGGACTTTGTCAACGACCCGGACGAGGTGCTGGCCGCCTTCAAGACCTACCACACCACCGCAGAACTCAGCGCCACCACCGACCCGAACCTGGTCTTTAACCTGCGCGCCAAGCTGGATGGCGCGGGGCACTACGACGACTTTGAGGTGGACCGTGTGGTGGCGGTGGAACTGAACCCCAACGCCAAACAGAGTGATCTGATCAAGGCGCTGGAGCCGGTGCAAGACCGGCTGATGAAACGCTACAAGGCAGCGCAGGCTGCACTGGCGGCGGCCAAAACCCATGCCGATGCCAGCGCCACCAAGGCGGCCCAGGACGAACTGGATGCGCTGGTGCTGTTCAAGGGCGATATGGGGGCGTATCTGCGGCTCTACACCTTCTTGTCGCAGATTTTTGATTACGGCAACACCGGGATTGAGAAACGCGCTATCTTCTTCAAACGTCTGCTGCCGCTACTGGAGTTTGGCCGTGAACGTGAAGGCATCGACCTGTCCAAGGTGGTGCTGACGCACCATCACCTCAAAGATCAGGGCAGCCGCGCCCTGCCCTTGTCGCAGGGCGAAACACCCAAGTTGGCGCCCATCACCGAGGCGGGTAGCGGCAGTGTGCAGGAGCAGCAAAAGGTCTACATGGCCGAGCTGATCAGCAAGCTCAATGACCTGTTTGGCAACGACACCAGCGAGCAGGACCAACTGCGTTATGTGAATGGCACCCTGCTGGGCAAGGTCAGCGAGTCCAAAACGCTGCAACAGCAAGCGGCCAACAACTCGAAAGAACAGTTTGCCAACTCACCTGACCTGCACACCGAGGTGCAAAACGCCATCATTGAGTCGTATGACGCACACACCATCATGAGCACCCAGGCGCTGAACTCGCCGATTGTGCTGCGCGGCATTCTGGATGTGTTGCTGAACCACTCGGGTTTGTATGAAACGCTGCGGAGACGGGCTTCGTTGGATCCACTGTCAACCCACTGACACAAACCACCTTGACAATCAGCAGCAGTCGCGAAGTGGCCAAGCCAGACAGCGGCGAGGGGTCGGGGGGTGTTTAAGCACCTCCCTCTCCGTCTAATTCAGCAACTTGAGGACGCGTTTAACGCACTGCCCGCTGGGGCAACATGCTTTTGAGCACGCCGTCCTTGAGGATCACGTGGTGGTAAATCGCCGCCACGGCATGGATACCGGCCAGCCACATGATGGCGTCGCCCAGGGTTTCATGCACTTCACCCCAGTCGGCCAGATCGGCCAGAGCCGAGTTGGCAATCAGGGGCATTTGATCAACCCGCAAGCCACCCAGCAGGGTCAGCGGATGGCCTTCGCTGCCCAGCGCCAGCACGGCAGAGATGGGCAGGGCCAGCATCAGCGCCCACAGCGCCAGATGCGCCGCTTTGGACGCCAGATGCATCCAGCTGGCCATGCTGATCTGGGGTGCGGCGGGCCGCACAGCCACCCACAACAGGCGCAGCACGGTCAAACCAAACACCACCATGCCCAGGGTTTCGTGCCAGACGATGCCGCTGAGGGTGGCGGGGTCAACACCGTTGCGCATCAGGCGGCCAAAACCTTCTGGCGCCAGCACAAAGGCAATGGTCACCGCGATGGCGGTAAGCCAGTGGAAAGCCCGGCTCAGCGGGTCGTAATGGGTGGTGGTTGTAGGGGTCATGGTCTGCTCGTCAAACGAAAAGGCCATTGTGGGTTTCTTAAATTAACAAACTCTTAAGCCCCCACAGCGCCCCCGCTGTGAACACAGCCGCCTGGCCGCCGCAGCGGCCAGGGTTTGATCACAACACCTTGCTCAGGAAACGGCGGGTGCGTTCCTCGGCCGGGCGGTCAAACAGCTCGGCAGGCGCGCCCTGTTCCACGATCACACCTTCGTCGATGAAGATCACGCGGTCTGCCACCTGGCGCGCAAAACCCATTTCGTGGGTGACCACCACCATGGTCATGCCCTCGTCCGCCAGGGCCTGCATCACCGCCAGTACTTCACCCACCATTTCGGGGTCCAGTGCCGAGGTGGGTTCATCAAACAGCATGATGCGCGGCTGCATCGCCAGCGCCCTGGCAATCGCCACACGCTGCTGCTGGCCACCCGAGAGCTGGTTGGGGTAGGCGTCGATCTTGTCGATCAGGCCCACCTTGTCCAGCAGGGCGACGGCACGGGCCTTGGCGTCGGCCTCACTCAAGCCGCGCACCTTGGACGGCGCCAGCGTGATGTTTTGCAGCACCGTTTTGTGCGGGAACAGGTTAAAGCGCTGGAACACCATGCCGATGTCGGAGCGCAGGGCGTCGATGTCGGTTTTGGGCTCGTGCACCGCCACGTTATTGACCCAGACCTCACCACCACTGGCGTCTTCCAGGCCGTTGAGGCAGCGCAAAAACGTGCTTTTGCCAGAGCCCGAGGGGCCGATCACACACACCACCTCTTTGGCCTGGATGGCGCAGTCGATGCCGCGCAACACCGCCAGGCTGCCAAAGGTTTTGCTCAGTTGTTTAACGCGAATCACCTCGTCCATAACGGGCCTCCAGTCTCTTCACCACATAGGCCAGGCCCAGGGTCAACACCCAATACATCAGAGAAATCGTCAGATACGGCTCCCAGTAGCGGGAGTAAGCACCCGCCACCGTGCGGGCAGCGTAGGCCAGTTCGGCCAGGCCAATCGCCGAGATCAGCGACGAGTCTTTCAGCAGCGAAATCGCGTTGTTGCCCAGCGGCGGCAACATGCGCCGAAACGCCTGCGGCAGCACCACGTGGTACATCGTGCGGCCATAACTCATGCCCAGTGAACGCGAGGCCTCCACCTGGCCCTTGTCGATGGACTGGATACCGGCGCGGAAAATCTCGGAGATGTAGGCACCGGCATTGAGCGTCAAAGCCGCCACACCGGACAGGAACGCACCGTAGTTCTGCTTGAGGTTTCTGGCCAGATCACCGTCGATCAGGATGCCGTCCACCGGGTTGATGAACAGCGGCAGCACCGCAAAATGCATCAGCAGAATCTGCACAAACAGCGGTGTGCCACGGAAGAAACTCACGTACACCGTAGACGGCCAGCGCAGCGCAAAACGGCACAGCTGGCGCAGCGGCGCGTGGCGCGCATCGGCCACCCGCGCCAGCCCAATCGCCAGCCCCAGGGCTGTGCCCTGGATGATGCAGATCACCGTGACCAGCACGGTCATCTGCAGGCCATGCCAGAACAGCTCGGCGTACTCCGCAATGATGTCGGCGCGGAACCAGCCGAACCATAAAACTTGATCCATAAACCGGATGAATCAGTGTTTATTGCGCGGGCAGCGCAGGTGCTTCAGCCTGGAACCACTTCTTGTAGATCTGGGCGTAGCTGCCATCGGCCTTCACAGCGGCCAGACCGGCGTTGAGCTTGTCGAGCAAAGCCTTGTTGCCCTGTTTCACCACAATACCGAAGTATTCCTTGGGGAAGCTGGCGTCAGCCACGGTTTTGAGGCCCTTGTGCTCTTGCACGCGGAAGGCGATCACACCGTTGTCACCCATGGCGGCGTCCAGGCCGTTGTTGACCAGCTCGCTGATGACCACCGGGGTGCTCTCAAAACGGCGGATGTCAGGGTTGGTTTTGCCAAACTCGCGCGAGCTCATGTCGTCAGCGGTGCTGCCGGTGACCACACCAATCTTCTTGCCAGCCAGGTCTTTCAGGCCTTTGGCGGTGCTGTTGCTGGGCACCGCAATGAGCTGGCGCGCTTCAAAGTAGGGGGCGGTGAAGTCGTAAGACTGTTTGCGCTTGTCGTTGATGGTGACGCCAGAGATCACCAGATCCACATCACCGTTGTTGAGCGCAGCAAAAATGCCGGTCCAGGGGGTGTTGACGATCTTGATCTGCAAGCCAGCCTTGTGTGCCACGGCCTTGATCATGTCGATGTCGTAACCCACGATTTCCTTGCTGGGGGTTTCATAAGCAAACGGGCGGTAGGTGGCGCTGGAGGCCACCACCAGCTCCTTGTTTTGCGCCGAGCCAATCACCGGTGTGCACAGGGCCACGGAAGTCAACGCCAAACCAACGATCTTTGTGATGTTCATGGAAATACCTTTGTAGGGGGGAAAAAGAGACGATAGACAGTGAAAAACCCGCTGCCCAGGCGGGCAAAACAAGCTGAGCACAGGCCTGGCGGACCCATCCGCAAACGCTTTTGGCGCCGCTGTTTGAGAACAGACGTTTTGATTTTAATAAATCTTTCATCCGGGCCGTGTCAGCGCAGCATGTGGCAAAAAGGGCTTTCACCGACCCTAGGAACCTGGGCGGCAGAAGGGCGTCGGCTGCAACGGCTGGAGAAAAGTCCCACTTCGCGCCCATTTTTCCGGCGGTAGCTACGGCTACCGCCCTCAAAAGTGGGCACAAACTGGCCTCTTTTCCCAACCGTTTCGCTTCGACTTCTTCTGCCGCCCAGGCTCCTACCGGTGTTACGCTCAACCCCCTCTCATATTTGAACCGCGCCCCTAGGGCGCAAACAACGCAAGGAAGAACAGTCATGGGTGCGCAGTGGAAAGCAAAGGGCAAGGAATTGGCCGCCAACGCCAAGGGCCGGGTGTTTGGCAAACTGTCCAAGGACATCATGCTGGCCGCACGCAGCGGCGCCGACCCCGCCGCCAACTCGCGCCTGCGCCTGCTGGTGGAGCAGGCCCGCAAGGCCTCCATGCCCAAGGACACACTCGACCGCGCCATCAAAAAAGGCGCCGGCCTGACCGGTGAAGCCGTCAACTTTGAACATGTGATCTACGAAGGGTTTGCCCCGCACCGCGTGCCGCTGATGGTGGAGTGCCTGACCGACAACCTGAACCGCACCGCGCCCGAAATGCGCGTGTTGTTCCGCAAAGGCCAGCTCGGCACCTCGGGCTCGGTGGCGTGGGACTTTGACCACCTGGGCATGATCGAGGCCGAACCGGCTGTACCCGGCGCAGATGCTGAGGTAGCCGCTATTGAAGCCGGCGCACAAGACCTGGAGCCCGGTGACGAAGAAGGCACCACCCTGTTCCTGACCGACCCGACCGATCTGGACCTGGTCAGCCGTGCCCTGCCCGCCCAAGGCTTCACCGTGTTGTCGGCCAAGCTCGGTTACAAACCCAAGAACCCGGTCGACCCGGCCAGCCTGAGCGCTGAGCAGCTCGAAGAGGTGGAGGCTTTTCTGGCCGCCATCGACGCCAATGACGATGTGCAAAACGTCTACGTTGGTTTGGCAGGTTAAGGATGAAAAGCCAAATTGACCATCTGGTGATTCTTGCCCAGACCCTGGACCAGGGTGTGGCCTGGTGTGAAGCCACGCTGGGTGTCACGCCCGGCCCGGGCGGTGAACACCCGCAGTTTGGCACCCACAACCGCCTGATCAAAATCGCCACACCCAAGTTCCCCTTGGCCTATCTGGAGATCATCGCTATCAATCCAGAAGCTAAAAGCCCAGGTGATACAAGGACTAAGCGCTGGTTTGACATGGATGAAGCGGCTCTGCAGGCCGCTGTGGCCATGGCGCCGCAACTGGTGCATTTTGTGGCGCAGACCGATGAATTGCAGGCCGGGCGCACTGCGCTCAAAGCCCTGGGCATCGACCGTGGCCCGGCCCTACAAACCAGTCGCCACTCGCGCAAAGGCCTGCTGCAATGGCAGATCACCGTGCGCGACGACGGCCAGCGCCTGTTTGACGGCGCCCTGCCGAGCCTGATCCAGTGGGGCAAACCTGACGCCGCCGAGCCACTGCGCCTGCACCCCCGCAACAGCCTGCCCCGCTCGGGCGTCACGCTGCAAAGTGTGGCCGTGAGCCACCCGACTGCGGCCAAATTGTTGGCAGCGTATGAAGCGATTGGGCTGAGCGGTGTCACGGTAGACGATGGCCCGGCCAACATCACCGTCACCCTGAACACGCCCAAAGGCCCGGTTACGTTGCAGAGCTTGGGTGTGTAGCCAGCTTGGCGCGTAGCACGCTGGGCTGCCGTCGCACAGGCTAACCTGTTGCGTCGGCACCATGAACGGCAAAAACCTTCTTTGACGGGGCGAATGCACCCGTTACGATGGTCAACATTCCCCCTCCAGAAAAAGTGGATGACAAGTTTGACCTCGCCATCGTGGCCATTGGTTGCTGGTAAGCGCAAACATTTAGGGCTGCGGTTTGCTTGGGGCGGGGAAGTAACTTTCATTCGTTAGGTGCCCCCTAGTAATATGCGCTGCCTCTTTTGTAAGCAAGACTCCAGTGGGTCAAAAAGCGTGGAGCACGTTGTTCCAGAGAGCCTGTGGAACACGCAGCATATTCTTCCGAGGGGAGTCGTCTGTGATTCTTGCAATAACTACTTCGCTCGAAAAGTCGAAAAGCCGTTCCTTGATTCACAAGCAATTTCTCGCCTGCGGTTCACTCAGGTAATCCCCAACAAAAGAGGGCGTGTGCCCCCAAGTGAAGCCATCCTCTTGCCAGGATTCCCTGTCGTCGCGTATCGCGAGGCTTCAACCCCATACACCCTTTCGCTTCAGACATCACCTGAGGCTCTCAAACATATAGCAAACAACAAGAAGGGCACCCTTCTCCTCCCCATCAATGCAAAACCACCTGCAAGCCGAACCGTTTCCCGCTTTTTGGCAAAAATGGCTATCGAGGCAATGGCTCTACGCCTACTTGAACAGCCAGATGGCATTTCGTATCTCATAGATGAGCCTCAACTGGATCCGCTTCGCAACTTTGCCCGCCGTGGTCAGCCTCAAGAATGGCCACATCACGCTCGACGCATCTATGACGCCGATCGAGAACTGCTGGACTTGGACGGCCATTCATACCAGACGGTGCACGAGTTCGACTACCTCGTAACGGAAAAGCAAGAGTGGTACTTCATCTTCGCCCTGTTTGGACTGGAACTTGCTATCAACATTGGAGGACCAGAAGTCGACGGTTATATGGAATGGCTCCGAGAAAACAAGGAACGAAGCCCGCTCTACTCTGGGAAGAACGCGCCGTGACGCCTAAGTAGGCATTCAAGCGTTGATGCTGTCAGAAAAGGGCCTCTGCCACGACGTAGCAATGAATCCAGTGAATAAGAGCACAAACACGGCCAACAACCAACACCAACCCACAACAGCCTGCTGCTTGCGGATACTCAAACTTCATAGCTACCAGCCCTTATTTCAAAAGGGCTAGAGGCCAATTTTATTTATAAACCCTCAGGCTGTTGCCCCCAAACCGGGCCGCAGCGGCGACACATCCTCAGCCCGCACACCCACCGCCGCCAGGGCTGCAGGCACTGGCAGGCCCTGCACCAGCGCCGCCGTTTGCTCACCCATGGCGGGTGCGGTCTGGATGCCGTAGCGACCCTGCCGGTCAGCCAGAAAAGCCGGGGGCACCGGGTCTTCTTTGGCGGGTGACACCACAGCAGTCCTGCATCGGACAGGGCCGCACTCGCGCAGGCTTGCCTTTGGCATCAACACCAGGAACGGCAAAGACGTTTTTTTGCCAGATCGATTCCAACCGTTACGATGCTCACAACTTCCCCTCTCGGACAAGTTGATGACAACAACATTGCGGCGCGCCAACAGTTTGGCCTCTCCATCGTGGCACTTAGTTGCCGTTCACCGCCACCCTCACGGGTCGCGCCTGGCTAGGGACGGTGAAGCGCCTTTCAATCGTTAGAACCATGCGCACCCTCCGTTGGATTCTCACAGTACCTGCCGCCTTGGTCGGCTTCTACCTTGGCGTTTTTGCGGCCGTGCTCACCTACAAAGTAAACGAGTGGCTGTGCCCCTCGAAGTACCTAGTCTCGGGCATGTGCAACGCCCCATGGTCGTCCTTCGTTTCGGACTTGGCTTTGGCGGTTGGCTCTTTGATGTGTGGTTCTCTCGTTGTCCTACTCCCCACGTTGGTAGCCCCGGCATTACGGAAGAAAGTTGCTTTTGTCGCTTACGCCTTAGGGATCGTGGCGTCCATCTACTGGCTCTTCCATGGGCTTTGGGTCCCGGTAGCGTGGGCGACCTTGAGCGGAGGTCTCACCTTTTGGCGAATAGGGGTCGTTATGACCTCTCGCGCCAGCGGCGACTGAGCTTGAACGTTGAGGCTGCCAGAAAAGCGTCTCTGCCACGACGTTTGCCGTGAGTCCAGCGGAGAAGAGGACAAACACAGCCCGCTAACAACACCAAGCCACAACAGCCTGCTGCTTGCAGGTACTCAAACTTCATAGCTACCAGCCCTTATTCCAAAAGGGCTAGAGGCCAATTTTCCTTATCAACCCTCAGGCTGTTGCACCCAAGCCAGGACGCAGGGGCGACACATCCTCAGCCCGCACACCCACGGCGGCCAATGCCGCAGGCACCGGCAGGCCCTGCACCAGCGCCGCCGTCAGCTCACCCATGGCCGGTGCGGTCTGGATGCCGTAGCCGCCCTGCCCGGCCAGCCAGAAAAAGCCCGGTGCATCGGGCGCAAAACCCACCACCGGGGTTTTGTCGGCCACAAAGGAACGCAAACCGGCCCAGGCGCGTTTGATTTTGCGGATCTGCAGCGTGGTCACGGTCTCGACCCGGTCCACCGCAATCGCCACGTCCAGCTCTTCGGGTTGCACGTCTTGCGGGTGCACCAGGTCTTCGTTGGCGGGCGACACCAGCAGCAGGCCCGCATCGGGTTTGATGTAGAAGGTTTCCTGCAGGTCAATCACCATGGGCCAATGGGCGCTGTCACTGCCAGCAGGTGGCTCGCAGGTGAAGGCGGTGCGACGTTTGGGTTGCAAGCCCACCGGGGCCACACCGGCCAGTTGGGCCAGCTCGTCACACCAGGCGCCCGCCGCGTTGACCAGCACCGGCGCCCAGAAGCTGCCTGCCGGGGTGTCCACGCGCCAGCCACCGTCTTCGCGCACCACGGCCTGCGCCTGGGCGTCACACACCAGCTTGGCGCCAGCGGCTTTGGCACCGCGCAAAAAACCCTGGTGGATGCCGTGCACATCCATGTCCATGGCATCGGGCTCAAAGATGCCAAACGCGGCAAACTCGGGCTGCAGCACCGGCACCGTCTGCAGCATCTGGGCTTGTGTCCACCACTGCACATTGGGGATCAGCGTTTGCATCGCCTCAAACCGCTCACGCAGTGCGTCGTGGTCGTCCGCTGTGCCCACTATCAGGGTGCCACGCGGTGTGACCAGCGGGTACGGCGAAAACCCCTCGGGCGGTGAAAAGTAAAACACCTTGGCTGCGGTGGTGATGGCACGCACCGTGGCATTGCCATAGGTTTCCGAATACAGCGCGGCCGAGCGCCCGGTGGCGTGGTAACCCGGCTGCGACTCCCACTCCAGCAGCGTCACCTGCCGGTGCGGCGCCAAAAAATAGGCGGCAGAGGCACCCGCCATGCCCGCACCCACGATCAAGACATCTGTTTTCTGCATGTGTTCACCTTCTCAAAAAATGGCGCACAGGGGGCGCCGTCAACAAATTTCACAAGCGCTTCAGCACTTTTCAAATGGCATGCCAGTTTGGCCCCGTAACATGCAGGGCATTCAAAGGAGCCCCTGTTATGCCCGTGATCACCAACATTGAAGACCTGCGCATTCTGGCCAAAGCGCGGGTGCCGCGCATGTTCTACGACTATGCCGACTCCGGCAGTTGGACTGAGAGCACCTATCGTGCCAACTCGGCGGACTTTCAGGCGATCAAACTGCGCCAGCGCGTGGCCATCAACATGGAAAACCGCAGTACAGCCAGCACCATGATCGGCCAGAAGGTGGCGATGCCGGTGGCGATAGCGCCCACGGGACTGACCGGCATGCAGAGTGCCGACGGCGAAATCAAGGCGGCCAATGCGGCCAAGAAGTTCGGCATCCCGTTCACGCTCTCGACCATGAGCATCTGCTCGATCGAAGACGTGGCCAAAGAAACCGGCGGCCACCCATTCTGGTTTCAGCTGTATGTGATGCGTGACCGCGACTTCATCGCACGCCTGATCGACCGCGCCAAGGCGGCGCACTGCTCGGCGCTGATGATCACGCTGGATTTACAAATCCTGGGCCAGCGCCACAAGGACATCAAAAACGGCTTGTCCGCGCCGCCCAAGCTGACCATCCCCAACATCGTCAACATGGCCACCAAGGTGCGCTGGGGCTTGGGCATGCTCGGCACCCAACGGCGTGGTTTTGGCAATATCGTGGGCCATGTCAAGGGTGTGGAGAACATGGGCAGTTTGAGTGAATGGACCGCCAAACAATTTGACCCGGCCCTGAGCTGGGACGATGTCGAGTGGATCAAAAACCGCTGGGGCGGCAAACTCATCATCAAAGGCATTCAGGACGTGGAAGACGCCCGCCTGGCGGTCAACTCAGGCGCCGACGCGATGATTGTCAGCAACCACGGCGGGCGCCAGCTGGACGGCGCACCCAGCTCCATCAGCGCGCTGCCCGCCATCGTCGACGCCGTGGGCAAAGACATTGAGGTGCACATGGACGGCGGCATCCGCAGCGGCCAGGACGTGCTCAAAGCCCGCGCCCTGGGCGCCCGCGGCACCTACATTGGCCGCGCCTTTTTGTACGGCCTGGGTGCGATGGGTGAAGAAGGTGTGACCAAGGCGCTGGAGATCATCCACAAGGAGCTCGACCTGACCATGGCCTTTTGTGGCCACACCCAGATCGACAACGTGGACAAGGGCATCTTGCTGCCCGGAACCTACCCGGTGTAAAGCCTGGGGCGGGCTTGCCCTGCCCCAGTGACCTGCGTTTATTTGAGGTAAGAGCGCAGCGTTTTCACCACCTGCTCCAGGTCGTTACGACGCTGTTCCAGCGGCAGGTCGTGCGCGTCCAGGTGTTCACGCAAGTGGCCCTCCAACACCTCGGCCATCAGCCCATTCACCGCACCGCGGATGGCGGCAATCTGCTGCAGCACGGCTGAGCAGTCGGTCTCTTGCTCCAGCGCGCGTTCCAACGCATCGGCCTGGCCCTTGATGCGGCGGACGCGGGTCAACAACTGCTTCTTGCTTTTGATCGTATGCGGCACGGTCGGTCTCTTTCTGTCGATAAAAGTATACTGGGGTATAGTATATAGACACCCCGTCAGAACAGGAAGCGTACCACCATGCAGCCCACCCTTACCGCCGCCCCGCTGGACCACAGCCACGTGTTTGACGAAGGCAACCCGCTGGCTGAGCGGAACACCCGCTGGGCAGTGATGCTCACCGCCGGCATGATGGTGGCCGAAATCGCTGGCGGCTGGTACTACAACTCGATGGCGCTGCTGGCCGACGGCTGGCACATGAGCTCACACGCGCTGGCGCTGGGCCTGTCGGTCATGGCCTATGGCGCGGCGCGGCGTTTAGCCAAGGACAGCCGTTTTGCCTTTGGCACTTGGAAGATCGAGGTGCTGGGCGGCTACACCAGCGCCACTTTTCTGGTGGGCATTGCGGTGCTGATGTTGTACCAGTCGGTCGAGCGGCTGATTTCACCCACGCCGATCCAGTACGACCAGGCCATCGCGATTGCACTGGTTGGCCTGCTGGTCAACCTGGCCTGCGCCTGGCTGCTGCGGGACCATCATGAGCACGGGCACGACCATGGACATGGACATGGACATGGACATGGACACGATCACCACCACGGACATTCCCATGGGCATGCCCACCACGAGGACCTGAACCTGCGCTCGGCCTACATCCATGTGGTGGCTGATGCCGCCACCTCGGTGCTGGCCATCCTGGCGCTGATGGGTGGCAAACTTTGGGGCGCGGACTGGCTCGACCCGCTGATGGGCATCGCCGGTGCCGCACTGGTGGGTGTGTGGGCCTACGGTTTGTTGCGTGACAGCGGGCGTGTGCTGCTGGACGCCGAGATGGACGCGCCGGTCAGTGAAGAAATTCGCGAGGTGATTGCGGCCAGCCCGATCCCGGCGACCATCACCGACCTGCACGTGTGGCGTGTCGGCAAAGGCAAATACGCCTGCATCCTGTCACTGGCCACCTCCGAGCCAACCACCGCCGAGTACTTCAAAAACCAGCTGAGCATCCACGAGGAGCTGGTGCACATCACGGTAGAAATCCACCCCTGTGGCCCGACCTGCCACCCGCAGTATTTCGGGGCAGGTGCCGCGGGTGTGTCTCCGGCCTGAAGTCATCCGCCAGCCCATGCCCTGCTGAGCTGCGCTTTGGCGCCCTTCAGTGGCTGGGTGGTGTGGGGTGTTGCGCAAAAACTTCTTTGGCCGCGAACAGGCCGTTTAATGCGGCAGGAAACCCGGCATAAACCGCCATCTGGATGATGACTTCGACAATTTCCTGCTCGGAGCAACCCACGTTCCTCGCGCCCTGGATGTGCACCTTGAGTTGAGGCGCGGCGTTGCCCAGCGCGGTGAGTGCCGCCACCACGGCAAGTTCACGCGTTTTGAGATCCAGACCGGGCCGCGAGTAGATGTCGCCAAAGGGAAATTCAATGAGTAGCCGCGCAAAGTCGGGTGCGATGTCGCTCAGACTGTTGATCACGTTTTCACCGGCCTGGCCATCGATCTCTTTGAGCTTGGCCAAGCCCCGTACATACCGTTCGCTGTTCATGTGAGTTCCTTGGTGTTGATAAGTGAGCGCACTGTATGTACCGATCTGTGACGCGTCCAATACCATTTCTGTGATACCTTTTCGGTATGAATGATTCGATTGACCTGCGACAGCTGCGCTACTTTCTGGCGGTGGGTGAAGAACTCAACTTTGGACGTGCGGCGGTGCGATTGCACATCTCACAACCCCCTTTGAGCAGGCAGATCCAGCAGTTGGAAGAGCAACTGGGCGTGGCGCTGTTCCTGCGGGGCAAGTCAGGCGTCACGCTGACAGAAGCTGGGCTCGCATTCCTGCCGGAAGTGCGGCTAAGCCTGCGGCAGGTGGACAAGGCGATTACGGTGGCCAGAGCGGCAACAGGTACTGAAGGAGGCCAGTTTGTGCTGGGCTACACCACGGTGTTTGACCGCAGCGCCATCCCCGACGTTGTTGACAGCCTGCAGCAGCGTTTCCCTGAGTGGCGGATCATCTCCAAAGGCAGGCACTCGACACGTCTTGTCCGGGACATCCAAAACGGCAACATGGACGCCGCCTTCATTGGTTTGCACACCCATACCGAGGGCTTGACGGTGGAGACTGTCCTGGAGGAACCGCTTGTGGTGGCCTTGCCGACCGCCCATCCACTCGCCAAAAAACGCAGGCTCGGCTTCGACGACCTTCGCAACGAAGCCTTGTTCTGGTTTGAACGCCGCTTGAATCCCGGCTTTTACGACCACTGCCAGGCATTTTTTAACCGGATCGATTTCAAGCCCAACGTGGTCCCGGAACCACCGGACCACCACATCCTGCTTGGCTTGATTGCACAAGGACAAGGTTTTGGGCTCTTGCCTGCGTCACTGCAAAAAGTCAAACGCCAAGGCGTGAGCTTCAGGGCCTTGAAAGAAGGGGACAACAAGCTGTCGATGGGTATCGCGCTGGCCTATGCACAACACAACCCGTCGCCGGTGTTGCGTCCGTTCATTGAGCTTGTCAGGGCGAAGATCAGGACAGCTGCAACTGGTGTGTCACCAACTTGAAGTCCGGGTCTTCCGGGAAGGCTTTCACCTGGAAGCCCAGGCCACGCATGAGTTTGAGCATGTTGGCGTTGTTGGCCAGCACCAGGCCTTCGATCTCGGTCAGCCCTTTTTCACGGGCAAAGTCCATGATCGAGAGCATCAGGCGCGAGCCCAGGCCCTGACCCTTGAAGTCGTCGGCCACCACCAGCGAGAACTCGCAGCTGGCGCGGTCCGGGTTGGTGATGTAGCGCGACACACCGACCACCCGTGTGGTCTGTTGTGACTGACCGTGTTCGTCCAGGCTGGTGGAGGCATGCAAGGCCACCAGCGCCATCTCGCGGTCGTAGTCGATCAGGGTGAAGCGCGACAACATCGTGGCGGGCAATTCCTGCATGCTCGACACAAAGCGGAAATAACGGCTCTCGGGTGACAGGCCGCGCACAAAGGCCTGCAGCATCAGGGCGTCGTCGGGGTGGATCGGGCGCACCACGTACTCCCCGCCACCGGCCATCGGGAACACCTGCTCATGTTGCGAGGGGTAAGGCAGGATTGCCAGGTGGTTGTAGTGGCGCACCGAAGGCGCTGCGTTGTCGATGATGATGCGGGCGTCCACCGCCAGCGCACCCGACTCGTCGACGATGATGGGGTTGATGTCCATCTCGCGCAACTGCGGCAGCTCACACACCATTTCAGACACCCGCAACAGAATCTGCTCGAGCGACTCCACATCGGCGGCTCTGGCACCGCGCCAGGCACCCAAGGTGTCGGCCACGCGTGAACGTTCGATCAGCCGACGCGCCAGGAACTGGTTCAGCGGTGGTAACTCCATCGCGCGGTCGTTGATCAGCTCGATCATGGTGCCACCCGCACCAAAGGTGATCACCGGGCCAAACGGGTCGTCGGTGACCAGGCCCACACAGACCTCGCGGCCACGTGTCTGGTTCGACATGTTCTGCACCGTGACACCGTTGATCTTGGCATCGGGCTGCAGGCGTTTGACGTTCTGGATCATCTCCAGATACACATCACGCACACCCATGGCGTTCATCACATTCAGGGCCACACCCTGCACGTCCGACTTGTGGCTGACATCGGGCGAGTCGATCTTGAGCGCCACCGGGAAACCCAGCTGGGTGGCGATCATCATGGCCTCATTGGGGCTGCGCGCCAGGATGGTTTTGGTGACCGGGATGTGGAACGCCGCCAGCAAGGCCTTGGATTCCATCTCGGTCAGCACCTTGCGCCGCTCGGCCAGCACACTCTCGATCAGCAGGCGCGCACCTTCCACATCGGGGCGGGATAACTCGCTCAAGGGCGGTGGTGTTTGCTGCAGCAACAGCTGGTTCTGGTAGAAGGACGCGATGTTGCCAAAGGCGCCCACCGCCGCCTCAGGGGTGCGAAAGGTGGGGATGGCCGCGTCGTTGAGGATCTTGCGCGCGTCGCCCACCGAGGCGTCGCCCATCCAGCAGGTCAGCAAAGGCTTGTTGACCTGGCGATTAAAGCCGGCAATGGCGCTGGCGATGGCATCCCCATCCATGTCGACCTTGGGTGAATAAATCACCAGAATGCCGTCGATCTGGCTGGCCTGGCTGGCCGCCTCGATGGCAGCACGGTAGTGTTCGGGGCCAGCCTCTTCCGAGACATCGACCAGATCGCTGAGCGTGGCCAGGGGCGACAACGCAGGTTTGAGCGCCTCGATCGCCTGCGGGCTCAGGCGCCCGAGTTCCAGGTTGATCTCACTGACCCAGTCAGCCGCCAGCACACCTGGCCCACCGCCGTTGGTGATGATGGCCAGGCGTCGGCCCACCGGTTTGTAGCGCGAGGCTAGGCATTTGGCCGCCGAGAACAGTTGCACAAAGGAGCGCACCCGCACCGCACCAGCGCGGCGCAGGGCGGCATCAAACACCTCGTCACTGCCCACAATCGCGCCCGAGTGGGTCAATGCGGCGTGGTTGCTGGCCGGTTTGCGGCCCGCCTTGAGCACCACCACCGGTTTGGCATTGGCCGCCGCACGCAGGGCGCTCATGAAACGCCGGGCGTTGGTGATGCCTTCCAGGTAGACCACGATGCTGTGGGTTTTGGCATCAGACGCCAGATAGTCCAGCACCTGCGCCATGTCGACCGCCGTATTCGGGCCGAGCGACACCACGGTGGAGAACCCCACCGCGTTTTTGCGCGCCCAGTCCAGGATTGACGAGGTGAGCGCGCCTGACTGCGACACCAGCGCCAGCGGGCCGGGTGTGCCCAGCGGCCCGGCGACACTGGCGTTGAGCTGTAAATGAGGCCGCTGGAAACCCAGGCAATTGGGCCCGAGCAGGTAGATGCCGTCGCGCGAGGCCATTTTGTGCAGTTCGGCGGCCTGGGCGGCGTCGATGCCACTGGAGATCACCAGCGCCGAGCGGCATTTGATGCGCCCGGCCAGCTCCAGCGCAGCGGCTACTTCGCTGGGGGGCAGCGCAATGATGGCCAGATCGGCATGCACACTGGCCAGATCTGCCAAGGTGCCACTGGCATGGGTGTCCAAAAACACCAGCTTGCCCGCGTATTGCTGGGTGGTAAGGGCGCGGTGCAAGGCGCGCGCTTGCGGCGTTTGCGATTCGGGATCGCTGGCCTGGCCGGCAAAAACGGCAATGGAGCCCGGGGAAAACAGCGATGTCAAAAAATGCTTGTCCATAAACAACCCACTGACGTTTGATAAACCCCGTCAAGCTTAACCTGTCCCCGCCCAAAAAGCTCTGGAATTTGTCATCTAGACAGCAGGGCAAGTGCCGGTATGGGTGGGCAAAAAGCACCGCCTGGCGCGGTATCCTTGCCAACATGCCTGTGTTGCCCCACCCGATATGCCACCCCGCCTGATCCGTCGTATTGCCCACCTGGACATGGACGCGTTTTACGCCTCGGTGGAGCTGCTGCGTTACCCGCAGCTCAAGGGCCTGCCGGTGGTGATTGGCGGTGGGCGGCGCTCGGCCGATGACGCCTTGTTGTTGGCCCATGCCGATGTGCCGCTGAACAAGATCCCGGTGGCGGACTTTCCACGGCTGGCCGGTTACACCGGGCGCGGTGTGATCACCACCGCCACCTACGCGGCGCGCCAGTCGGGTGTGGGTTCGGCCATGGGCCTGATGAAAGCGGCCAAGCTGTGCCCAGAAGCGATTTTGCTGCCGGTGGACTTCACCGAGATCCGGCGTTTTTCGCGCGCGTTCAAAGACATCATCCTGGACATCGCCCCGCTGATGGAAGACCGGGGGGTGGACGAGGTCTACATCGACTTCACCGAGGTGCCCGGTGGCCAGCGCGACGGTGGGCGAGTCTTGGCGCGCCTGATCCAGAAGACGATTTTTCAGCAGACCGGCCTGACCTGCTCGATCGGTGTCGCGCCCAACAAACTGCTGGCCAAGATGGCCAGCGAGTTCAACAAACCCAACGGCATCGCCATCGTGTTTGAGGAGGATCTGGAAAGCAAGATCTGGCCGCTGGCCTGCCGCAAGATCAACGGCATCGGCCCCAAGGCCGATGAAAAGCTGCAGGGTCTGGGCATCACCACCATTGGCCAACTAGCGCAACAGGAGCTGGACTGGCTGATCGACCACTTTGGCCAGAAAACCGGGGCCTGGTTGTATGCCGCCTCCCACGGCCAGGATGACCGCCCGGTGGAGCTGGAGAGTGAGCCGGTATCGATCAGCCGCGAAACCACCTTTGAGCGCGACCTGCATGCGGTGCGCGACAAGGCCGAGTTAGGCGCCATCTTCACCAAGCTGTGTGAGCAGGTGGCGGCCGACCTGGCCAACAAGGGCTATGTCGGCAAAACCATTGGCATCAAGCTGCGTTTTGACGATTTCAAAAGTGTCACGCGCGACCAGACGGTGGAGGTGTATGTGGGTGACGCCCCAACCATCCGCCGGATCGCGGGGCACTGCCTCAAACGGGTGCCATTGAACCGGCGCCTGCGCCTGCTGGGGGTGCGGGTGGCCTCGCTGATACGCCTGCAGGACGCCGCAGAGATGGCATCACATCAGCCTCCAGCCCTTATGAATCAAGGGCAGAAAGCTTCCAAATCCATAGTCTCTGAGCCGCAGCTGTTTGATTAACAGCGGTGGCCCGCATAGCCCCTCTGGCGTCACAAGAATGGCGCTTTTGCTGTAATCCGCCGGTGCTTTTTTCAACCAGGTCACGGTTCACACCGGCCTTCTTTTCCCCCACCCCATCCACCAAGGACACCACCATGACCACATCGCTGTACGACATCACCCTGCGCCAAGCCAACGGCTCTGACACCACGCTGGCCGATTACAAAGGCCAGGTGCTGCTGATCGTCAACGTGGCTTCCAAATGTGGCCTGACACCGCAGTACGAAGGCCTGGAAAAACTGTTTGAGACCTACCGCGACCAGGGTCTGACGGTGCTGGGTTTCCCGGCCAACGACTTTGCCGGCCAAGAGCCCGGCACCGATGCCGAAATCGCCAGCTTTTGCAGCCTGAACTACGGTGTGCAGTTCCCGGTGTTCAGCAAGATTGTGGTGACCGGTGACAACAAACACCCGCTCTACCAGTGGCTCACCGCCGCCCAGCCGGTCACCGAAGAACGTGCCGGTGTGGAGACCATGCTGCGTGGCCACAAGATCGACCCCACCAGCGCACCCGAGGTGGTGTGGAACTTTGAGAAGTTCCTGATCAACCGCAAGGGTGAAGTGGTGCGCCGTTTTGCCCCCGCCACCACCGCCGAAGCACCCCAGTTGGTGGAGGCAGTGAAAAAGGAACTGGCCAACAAATAAATAGCACCAGGCCCTTATTCCATAAGGGACAGAAGCCAATACGGCTATTGCCGCGCGCTGCGCACGTTGCTGGGCAGCGCTTGCGGAAAACTCGAGCGAAACGGGTTGATATCCAGCCCGCCACGGCGGGTGTAACGCGCGTAGACACTGAGCTTGTGTGGCAAACAGCGGGCCTGGATGTCCATGAAGATGCGCTCAACACAGTCTTCATGGAAACCGTTGTGGTTGCGAAAACTCACGATGTAACGCAGTAATCCGGCCTGGTCGATCTGCGGACCAAAGTAGCTGATCTGCACACTGCCCCAGTCGGGCTGGCCTGTCACCGGACAATTGCTTTTGAGCAGGTTGCTGGTCAACACCTCGGATACTGGCGATTCCTCAGTGGCCGAGCTCAGGAACTCGGGCGCGGGGGTGTAACGGTCACAGTCCAGGTCAAGCCGGTCCAGGCTCAAGCCGTCGAGTTCATGGATGGGTTCCTGGTCAAACAACTCGGCCGCGATCAGCTTCACACCCACACTGCTTAACACCACCGCGCCACGCCAGGCGGCCTCGGTCAAATCGGCGCGCAAACGTGCCTGCACCTCCGCTGCGTCGGCAAACCGGGTGTTGCTGAAACTGCCCAGGTACAGCTTGAACGACTTGCTCTCGATGATGTTGGCCGACTCACACGGCACCGTGATGTGGGCCAGCGCCAGCTGCGGCTTGCCACGTGTGTTGAGCCAACTCAGCTCAAACGCGGTCCACAAATCCGCGCCGAGAAACGGCAGCCGCTGGCTGATACCCAACTTCTCGCGCTGCGCGACACGCGGGATCGGGAACAGCAGGCTGGCGTCGTACTGGTCCACATACTGCGTGGCCTGGCCTAAAGGGGAATGAGCTATGGGGTTCATGGATACTTTGCTTTTATAGCAAAAAAAGCTCTTTACACAGAAGGGGACAGCTTCAAAGAAGTGCCTCAATAGCCTGCAACCACCCATGGAAATGAGGGCAAGCTTGCCGTATCGCATCCAAGCCAATGTCACAAGCGATAAGTGGGCCGTGGAAGGTCTTCTGATAGCCAGGCATAGCGGCAAGAATCCGTTTAGATGGCGCGGTCTGCGGGCCATCGTTGATGTCTTCTGGCGTACCTGCCGCAGCCAAAGCCTGCTTCAAGGCACTCACCAATGCTGCGTCATCAGACCATTGCGAAAACAAATCCGGCTGTGTGAACAACAGGGCTTCGTACTCATGCACCATCAAGTTGGCCAGAAAATTGGGTTGATTGATGTCCTGTGTAAGCTGAGCCTCGAGAAACAAGGCTTTCTGGTGACCCGTTGCGTTGGCGGCATAAGCTGGTACAGCTTTACCCGGAAAGTCTGCAGGCAAGGCATACAGGTCGAACATGGTGGTCACGTGGGCATCGGGGTCTTGCCTGCATAGCCGCACGATTTGAGGCTTGACTTTGGCATAGCTCACTACCCCCCCTTTGTAGCCTGGGCTGGTGCTGACGATGATGGGGGTCAAAAACCGCCCCAAACCCGCATAGTGCGGCACCAGCAACTCACGTACAAAAGCCTCTTCGGTCTGACCTTCAACCAGGACATAGAGGCGGCTCATCGTTGCGGTCTCCCACCCAAGATGTTTTTCTTCCACAAGTCGCCCAAGCTGTAATCCTGGAGCCATTCGCGCAACGCTGCTGGGTCAGGACGCTTGAAGTCCGAAGCTCCCCCCTTCTTATCCACCACAATGAGATCTTCCACATCGAACTCATTGACCAACTCTACCGATTGCGTGGACACAATGATCTGATGTTGCTGAGAAGTGGACTTCATCATCGCCCCTAGCATAGTGATGGCAAAGGGGTGTAGCCCCAACTCAGGCTCATCAATCAGAATCGTCGCCGGCATGAAGTTTTCAGGCTGCAGTAGCACGGTGGTCAGGCAGATGAAACGCAAGGTTCCGTCAGACAAGGCGCTCGCGGTGAAGGGAGTGTCTTGGCCTGCTTCTGTCCATTCCAATTGAATTTTTTCCACATTTCCAGCATAGGGGCGAAACAGAAAATCCCCAAAGAAAGGGGCCACCATCTGAATAGACTTGACGATGCGCTGGTAATGCGCTGTGTGTTGTTCTTTCAGCCGACTAAGGAAGGCGGCAAGATTGCGAGCATCTTCACGCAAGTATTCGTTGTCGTTGAGGCCATGGACTTGCTTAACCGTGGCACTGGTACTGGTGTCATGGAAGTGGTAAACCCGCCAGCTACGCATGGCAGGCACGGTGTAATCCCAAGTGGCGCCATGTGGTCCTTTTTCTTTAAATTTAGTCTCAAAATGGCCGGCAGTGGGATGCCACTCCCCCCTCATGTTCCACCAAAGCGCCTCATGCGCAAACATCATTCGGTTGTCTTGCGTCGGTTTGAGTTTGAAACGGTAGCCGTTGTTGCCAAAGTAAAGCTCCGCACCCAGGGACTCGGTTTTCTTGCGTCCGAAATGCAAGACAGCATCAGGACCCCCAACATCTCCCACATAGACCTGCAGTTGCTTGTCCAGAATGCGGCCAATAAGCTTAAAAAAGCCGATGAAGTTGGACTTGCCTGCGCCGTTGGCACCAATGAGGACATTGATGGACCCCAATGGCAGATCGCAAGATGCGATGGATTTATATCCTTTCAAAACCAGCCGCGACAGCTGGTTTGAATTTGTCACATGTTTCACCATGGTGAACCCTCTGTCGTTCTCTCGGAAGAAATCAAATTAACTCCCAATGAATCGTAAAAACATAGTTTGTGCTGCAACTGATCGCGTTTGCCTTGCAGCGTTGTGGATGCGATGCAGCGCACTTCTTTGAATTGACCGCGCGACTCATCTCCATCTTGCAGTACATCGTCATCGGGGTATTTTCCTCTGACCAGCGAGCTGTTCAGCTGTTTGTGTTCATCTATCTTGAACTCGGTGCCGGTCCACATTCCGAATTTGAACGCAATATCTCTGGGGGCATAGGTCCCGCTATACCCAACGACTGTGGCGTAGAAACCGATGTCTGATACTTGTTCGCCCACTCTTTGACGCTGATCTTGCTGCTATTTAAATCAGCCTAGCTTCTAATTAAGGCAAATTCGCCACAATTGAAAGCGGGGTTGTAGACCGCGTTTTCAGCCCATACACCAAGGAATCGTAGACAACTTTTTTGGCATGAAGGGCGCCTTTGCTCACTCAACACCACGGCGCCGGAACACCAGCCGCTCAGGTGTGGATGCGCCTGCGTCATAGGCGTAGCCTTCGGCATCAAAACCGGCCAGTTGCTCGGGCTTTTTGAGCGCGTGTGTAGCCGCAAACCGCGCCATCAGGCCGCGTGCACGTTTGGCGTGAAAACTCACGATCTTGTATTTGCCGCCCTTGTATTCCTCAAAAACACACTCCACCACCCGCGCCTTCAGGGCCGTGCGGTCCACCGCCTTGAAATACTCAACCGAGGCCAGGTTAACGATGACTGGCACTGCGTCCTTTTTCAGACAGATGTTCAGGTGCTCGGCGAGCTGGCTGCCCCAGAACTCGTACAGGTTTTTGCCACGGGCATTGGCCAGCTGGGTGCCCATCTCCAACCGGTAAGGTTGCATGTAGTCCAGCGGGCGCAGCACACCGTAGAGGCCACTCAAAATGCCCACATGCTCCTGCAGCCAGGCCAGCGCCTTGGCATCCAGGGTTTTGGCGTCCAGGCCACCATAAACATCGCCGTTGAAGGCCAGCACCGCCTGTTTGGCGTTTTTGGCGGTGAACTTGGGCGTCCAGGCTTGGTAACGCGCCACGTTCAGGCCGCTTAAGGTGTCACTCAGGTGCATCAGCTGGGCGATGTCCTGCGGCGACTTCTGGCGCAGGATCTCGATCAGCTCAGTGGACTGGGCCACAAACTGTGGCTGGGTGTGCGGCACATCACCAGCGGGAGTGTCGTAGTCGAGGGCTTTGGCGGGGGAGAGTAAAAGCAGCATGGTGGCAAGGGATAAGGGTTGGGTCGCAAACTACAGACCTGTCAGGTTTTCATTATTGTGACCGCGTGATAAAGAAAGGCTATGAATAGCTTATAAACAATGTATCGTGAAAACGATAGATCACCACTATGATTTGACCCATCGGTGAAACACACACAACACCGAATTTTTCTTGCTTTCTCATCAACCAACCAGGAGTCCTTCCATGTCCTTGATCAATACCCAAGTTCAACCTTTCAAAGCCAAAGCTTTCCACAATGGCCAGTTCATCGACGTGACCGAAGCCAGCCTCAAAGGCAAATGGTCGGTCGTGATCTTCATGCCCGCCGCCTTCACCTTCAATTGCCCGACCGAAGTGGAAGACGCTGCTGACAACTACGCTGAATTCCAGAAGGCCAACACCGAGGTCTACATCGTCACCACCGACACCCACTTCTCGCACAAGGTGTGGCACGAAACCTCTCCCGCTGTGGGCAAGGCCAAGTTCCCGCTGGTGGGTGACCCAACCCACCAACTGACCCGTGCTTTTGACGTGCATATCGACGCAGACGGCCTGGCTTACCGCGGTACCTTCGTGATCAACCCGGACGGCGTGATCAAGACCCTGGAAATCCACTCCAACGAAATCGCCCGCGATGTGAAAGAAACCCTGCGCAAGCTCAAGGCAGCCCAGTACACCGCTTCGCACCCCGGTGAAGTGTGCCCCGCCAAGTGGAACGAAGGCGCCAAGACCATCGCTCCGTCGCTGGAATTGGTCGGCAAGATCTAAGTCCCCGGTGACCTGATCGGCACACCTTCACCGGTGTGCCCCAAGCCGGACTGGGACAAGCTGCCCCGCGCAGCTTGCCCTCCGGTTTTTTTTCGAACAAAATTTGCCTCCAGCCCTTTTAAAACGGGCACAAACAGCTATTTAAGAAGTAGCACCTAAGGAATCCACCATGCTCGACCAAGACATCAAAACACAATTAGCCGCCTACCTGCAGCGCGTGACACAACCGTTCGAGATGGTGGCCAGCCTCAATGACTCGGACACCTCGCGCGAAATGCTCGACCTGCTGCAGACCATCCAGAGCCTGCGCAGCGACAAGATCACGCTCAAAACCGACGGCAACGACATGCGCAAGCCGTCGTTCACCGTGCAACGCGTCGGTGCCAACAACAGCCTGCGTTTTGCCGGCCTGCCGCTGGGCCACGAGTTCACCTCGCTGGTGCTGGCCTTGCTGTGGACCGGCGGCCACCCGCCCAAGGTCGAGGCCGATGTGCTAGACAGCATCCGCGCCCTGGACGGTGACTTCAACTTCGAGGTCTACATGTCCTTGACCTGCCACAACTGCCCGGACGTGGTGCAGGCGCTGAGCCTGATGGCGATCTTCAACCCCAAGGTCAAGACCGTGGTGATCGAAGGCGGCGCCTTCCAGGCCGAAGTCAATGACCGCGAGATCATGGCCGTGCCGATGGTGTTCCTCAATGGCCAGATGTTTGGCTCAGGCCGTATGACGGTCGAGGAAATTGTCGCCAAGCTCGACACTGGCGCTGCCGCCCGTGACGCCGCCAAACTCAGCGCACAAGACCCTTATGAAGTGCTGATCGTCGGTGGTGGCCCAGCCGGTGCCGCTGCCAGTGTCTACGCCGCCCGCAAAGGCATCCGCACCGGTATTGCCGCCGAGCGTTTTGGCGGCCAGGTCAACGACACCTTGGCCATCGAGAACTTTGTCTCGGTACTGGAGACCGACGGCCCCAAATTTGCCGCCGCACTCGAAGCCCATGCCCGCGCTTATGACGTGAACATCATGAACCTGCAACGCGCCGACAAGCTGATCCCAGCCACCGAGCCGGGTGGCCTGATCGAGATCCAGCTCGCCAACGGCGGCTCACTCAAGAGCAAGACGGTCATCCTGTCCACCGGCGCGCGCTGGCGCAATGTCAATGTGCCCGGTGAAGAACAGTACAAAACCAAGGGTGTGGCCTATTGCCCGCACTGCGACGGCCCGCTGTTCAAGGGCAAACGTGTGTCGGTGATTGGTGGCGGCAACTCCGGCGTCGAAGCCGCGATTGACCTGGCCGGTGTGGTGGCGCATGTGACGCTGATCGAGTTCGACACCAAGTTACGTGCCGACGCGGTGCTGGTCAACAAACTCAAGAGCCTGCCCAATGTGACCATCTTGGTGAACGCGCAGACCACCGAGATCACCGGCGACGGCCAGAAGGTCAACGGCCTGAGCTACAAAGACCGCGCCACCGAGGTTGTGCACCATGTGGAACTCGAAGGTGTGTTTGTGCAGATTGGCCTGGTGCCCAACACCGAATGGCTCAAAGGCACACTCGAACTCTCCAAACACGGCGAGATTGTGGTCGACGCCAAAGGCCAGACCTCGCTGCCCGGTGTGTTTGCCGCAGGGGACGCCACCACCGTGCCCTACAAACAGATCATCATCGCCACAGGTGACGGCGCCAAGGCGGCCCTGAGCGCGTTTGACTACCTGATGCGCCTGCCCGCCTGAAGCGACAGCAAAACAGGCCACATCAACAACCGCAAGAGTTGTTGATGTGGCTTGGCCCGGCATACGGGCTACGCGTCAGCACTAATCTCAGTGCTGCACGACCAATGGAAGCAAGAGCGCAAGCGGCCACGCCGCAAAGTCGCCCTCTCAACTGACTCAGTTAGGCCTGCCCATACTTTTGATTGAATTTTTCATCGCTCATGGTGAGGAACAAGATGAACTCCACGAACGCAATGATGGCAGGAATGAATGTCCAGCAAAAAAGCAGGTACACGATGCCTAGCCCAACTTGACCGAGATAGAACTTGTGACCACCGAAGCCGCCCAGAAAAAAGGCAAAAAGTGCAGCAGCAATTCGGCTTTTGCCATTTGACGCGACGGGGCCAAGGTTTATTGCCGCTGGTGGGTTCATTTGCCTAACCCCGCATTTGGGACAGATTTCTGCTTTGGCTTTTATAACAGCGCCGCACTCGCTACAAAATTTCTCATCAACGGCCTTAACTGGCTGATTCATGTTTTCTCCTCCTTAGAACTGATGCTGCTTAAACGCCCAGCGTAATCTAGCCGAGCGCCTGTCCTTGCAAACCAAAGCCAGACGACACAACTAACTGAGCTATCGGATATAGAAGGGAGGACTTCATACGTCGCACTACCTCTTGCCGCCTCGTTTTGAAAGCGGCAAAAGACAGAAAACTACAGTGTCAACTTCATTCATGAGATCCCTCCCCTACATTTCCCAGTCTACCCGGTTGCAGAATCAACTTCGGAAGGCTTTGACGTGCGCCGATACGCAGATGGCATGGCCGCAGGTTATGGTTCATGATAGACAGCGGCTGTTACCCAGGTTGGCTCGGTAAAATCGGGCCAGTCCTCTCTTTTATTACATTGAGCGGCGCCCAAGGTTCCATTTCAAAATCATTTGTGTCTAGGCGCAAAGCCGCTGACAGTGCACTAGCACGGCAAGGCGAAGCAACAACGACACGGAGGATTTTGAAATGGAACCAGGTGCCGTTCGTCATTGATTGACCCACTCCCATGACCGACGCACCGCAGCAACCTGGCTTGAACAGCCTGTCCAAATCCTTTGAGCCCGCCGCCCTGGAAGCCCACTGGGGCCCGGAGTGGGAAAAGCGTGGTTATGGCACAGCGGGTGCCCGGGGCACCGGCCAGCCTGATGCCGAGGCCGCTGCGCGCGGTGACAACTTCTGCATCCAGCTGCCGCCACCGAATGTGACCGGCACGCTGCACATGGGCCACGCGTTCAACCAGACCATCATGGACAGCCTGACGCGTTACCACCGCATGGCGGGCTTTAACACCGCCTGGATTCCGGGCACCGACCACGCCGGTATTGCCACCCAGATCGTGGTCGAGCGCCAGTTGCAAGCCCAAGGCATCAGCCGCCACGACATGGGCCCGACACCGGCGGAAGCCCGCAAGAACTTCGTGAGCAAGGTCTGGGAGTGGAAGGAAAAGAGTGGCAACACCATCACCACCCAGATGCGCCGTATGGGCGACACGGTGGACTGGAGCCGCGAGTACTTCACGATGGACCCCAAGCTGTCCAAAACCGTGACCGAAACCTTTGTGCGCCTGTACGAGCAAGGCCTGATCTACCGTGGCAAACGCCTGGTCAACTGGGACCCGGTGCTGATGAGCGCCGTAAGTGACCTGGAAGTGGAATCTGAAGAAGAAGACGGCAGCCTGTGGCACATCATGTACCCGTTTGCCGACGGCCCGCAGCTGGTCAACGGCGAGATGGCGCCCGGCCTGGTCGTGGCCACCACCCGGCCTGAGACCATGCTGGGCGACGTGGCCGCCATGGTGCACCCCGAGGACGAACGTTACGCCCACCTGATCGGCAAACACGTCACCCTGCCCTTGTGCAATCGGACCATCCCGATCATTGCCGATGACTATGTGGACAAGGCTTTTGGCACCGGTGTCGTCAAGGTGACGCCAGCGCATGACCAAAACGACTACCAAGTCGGCCAGCGCCACAAGTTGCCGATGATCTGTGTGCTCACGCTCGATGCAAAAATTGATAGCAATGCACCCAGTGCCTATGTGGGCCTGGACCGCTTTGCAGCCCGAAAACAAATCGTTAAAGACCTGCAGGCTTTAGAGCTGATGGTCGAGATCAAAAAACACAAACTGATGGTGCCGCGTTGCGCCCGCACCGGCCAGGTGATTGAGCCGATGCTGACCGACCAATGGTTTGTGGCGATGTCGAAGGTGTCTGAGCAAGACCCCACTGGCAAGTCCATCACCCAAAAAGCCATCGACGCGGTGCAGTCTGGCGAAGTGAAGTTTGTGCCTGAGAACTGGGTCAACACCTACAACCAGTGGATGAACAACATCCAGGACTGGTGCATCAGCCGCCAGCTCTGGTGGGGCCATCAGATCCCTGCCTGGTATGCCGAGGACGGTACGGTTTTTGTAGCGCGTAACGAAGAAGACGCCAGGGCTCAAGCCCAAAAAGCTGGTTATACCGGCACCCTCAAGCGTGACGACGACGTGCTCGACACCTGGTACTCCAGCGCGCTGGTGCCGTTCAGCACCATGGGCTGGCCAGAAAAAACACCCGACTACGACCTCTACCTGCCCAGCAGCGTGCTGGTCACGGGTTACGACATCATCTTTTTCTGGGTCGCCCGGATGATCATGATGACCACGCATTTCACCGGTAAGGTGCCGTTCAAACACGTCTACATCCACGGCCTGGTGCGCGACGCACAGGGCCACAAGATGAGCAAGTCTGAAGGCAATGTGCTCGACCCGGTCGACCTGATCGACGGCATTGCCCTGCCCGAGCTGCTGGTCAAACGCGCCGAAGGTCTGCGCAAGCCCGAAACCGCTCCCCAGGTGCGCAAAAACACCGAGAAAGAGTTCCCCAACGGCATTCCCGCCTTTGGTGCCGATGCACTGCGCTTCACCTTTGCCTCACTGGCCTCGCTGGGCCGCAGCATCAACTTTGATGCGAAACGCTGCGAGGGCTACCGCAACTTCTGTAACAAACTCTGGAACGCCAGCCGTTTTGTGCTGATGAACTGCGAAGGCCAGGACTGTGGCTTGAACGAGCACAGCCCAGCCGAATGCGCCACAGGCGACTACCTGAAGTTCAGCCAGGCGGATCGCTGGATCGTCTCGCTGCTGCAAAAAGCCGAGGCGGATGTCACCCAAGGTTTTGCCGACTACCGGCTCGACAACGTCGCCAGCACAATTTACGACTTTGTCTGGAACGAGTTCTGCGACTGGTACCTGGAAATCGCCAAGGTGCAGATCCAGACCGGCGACGAGGCGCAAAAACGCGCCACCCGCCGCACCCTGATCCGCACGCTCGAAGTCATTTTGCGGCTGGCGCACCCGATCATTCCGTTTGTCACCGAAGAACTCTGGCAAAAGGTGGCGCCAGTTGCGGGGCGGCTAGCCCCCGCAACCTCCGAACCTTCGGGCCGCGCTGGCGCCTCAGTGGCGATTGCGGCCTACCCAGTGAGCCAACCCGAGCGCATCGACCCCGCTGCCATCGCCCACGTGGCCAAGCTCAAAACCTTGGTCGACGCCTGCCGCAACCTGCGTGGCGAGATGAATGTGTCACCCGCCACCCGGCTGCCGCTGTTTGTGTTGGCAGGCTCCCCTGCCGAAGCCGCTTTCATGACCGAGGCCGCACCGGTGTTGCAGGCGCTGGCCAAACTCAATGAAGTTCGTGTGTTCAGCGACGAAGCGACCTGGGCCGCTGCCGCACAAGCTGCACCTGTGGCGGTGGTGGGCGAAGCACGAATCTGCCTCTTTATGGAAATCGACGTGGCCGCTGAGAAAGCCCGCCTGGGCAAGGAGCTGGCGCGGCTTGAAGGCGAAATCGCCAAAGCCAACGGCAAACTCGGTAACGAGTCCTTTGTGGCGCGGGCCCCGGCTGCGGTGATTGATCAGGAACGCAAACGTCTGGCTGACTTTGAAGCCACGGTGGCCAAGGTCAAAGACCAGCTGGCACGCCTGGGCTGATGTGAATGGGGGCCGCCACGCTGCGGCCATGACTGAAACTCTGGGGGCAGAGGGGCAACCACGGCCGCCCCTTGCCCCCGCCAGGGTCAACGGCGGCGCAGCACGTGGATGTAGGTGTCGTGCACGGTTTGCTGGTCCAGCAACTCGTTGCCGGTCTGCCGGGCAAAGGCCTTGAAGTCGCGCATCGAGCCCACGTCGGTGGCAATTACCTGCAGCGTCTGGCCGCTTTCCATGGTGCTCAAGGCCTTTTTGGCGTGCAGGATGGGCAGCGGGCAGTTCAGGCCGCTGGTGTCGATCTCTTTGTCAATGTGCATGGCTGTTTCCTGATAAATTGGGGGTCTGGACTCACGCCGGGAACACACCGGTGGACAGATACCGGTCGCCCCGGTCGCAGACAACGAAGACAATTGTCGCGTGGCGCGCGGTTTTGGCAATCTCTTGCGCCACCCAGCACGCGCCCGCCGCTGAAATACCGGCAAAAATGCCTTCCTCACGCGCCAGTGTGCGGCACATGGCCTCGGCATCTTCCTGGCTCACGTACATCAGCTCATCGACATGGGTTGGGTCATAAATCTTGGGCAGATAAGCCTCGGGCCATTTGCGGATGCCCGGAATGCGTGAGCCCTCATGCGGCTGCACCCCGATGATCTTGATCGCGGGGTTCTTCTTTTTGAGGTATTGCGACACACCGGTGATGGTGCCGGTGGTGCCCATGGCACTGACAAAATGGGTGATCTTGCCCTTGGTGTCGGCCCAGATTTCGGGGCCGGTGGTCTCCACATGGATACGCGGGTTGTCCTGGTTGGCAAACTGATCAAGCATGCGGCCCTTGCCTTCACGTTGCATCTGCTCGGCCAGGTCACGTGAGTACTCCATGCCACCACTCTTGGGAGTGAGGATCAGCTCGGCACCAAAAGCCTTCATGGTCTGCGCGCGCTCAATCGACAGGTCCTCGGGCATGATCAGGATCATCTTGTAACCCTTGACGGCCGCCGCCATGGCCAGCGCAATGCCGGTGTTACCCGAGGTGGCCTCGATCAGCGTGTCACCCGGTTTGATCTCACCGCGCTCTTGCGCCCGCACAATCATCGAAAACGCGGCCCGGTCCTTGACCGAACCGGCCGGGTTGTTGCCCTCCAACTTGCCCAAAATCACGTTGCCGTTGAGCTGATTGACATCAGCCGCCAGCCTCTGCAAACGCACCAACGGTGTTTTGCCAATCAAATCTTCAATAGTTGGATATTTCATACCTCACACTGTGCCATAATTCGGCCTCTCTCCCATAGCCCGGGTGGTGAAATTGGTAGACGCAGGGGACTCAAAATCCCCCTCCGAAAGGAGTGCCGGTTCGATTCCGGCCCCGGGCACCAGAATTCTGTTTCGTAAATTGTCGAACCCGCACGTTGTACCAGCGTAGCGGGTTTTTTGTTGTCTCAGCGCTGTGGCAAGTTCTATTGAGGGACTTCAGCATGTGGTCTAGCTGGCAGATGAATGATCTGGACAAGCTGCGAATTGACGCTAGACCAAGCAGACAACCGCCAGGGCTGGGAGCAATGGCTTCTTTCAAACACCCTGGCCGCGAGCGGCCTGGGCTGCGGCACAAAATAGGCCCCGCATTTCCGCGTCCGTGCCCTCGCCCACGCTAAGCACTTGCAAGCTATTTGGTGTGTTGGTCTCCTGACGCTGGCCAGCCATGTCTTGCCAGATGGCGGCGATCTCCTGCCCGATGTGTTGGCTGTCATCGTCTTTGCCGACCACCACCAGCACTTTCTCAAGAGGTGCGCGGCGTAACAAGGCCTCCAGCTCAAACCGGGTGCCAGCGCGCTGGTCGTTGTACTCACGCAGGTCAAGCATCACCACGGCCGCCTGGTCGATCAAGGACAAGACCGTGGCCTGCCAGCTGGTGTTCGCACAGAACAACTCATGGACACGACAGCGGCCGTCGGGGTCACGCGTCTGATCCAGGGTCAACAGTGCCTGCTTGAGCGTGTCTGCGTCGGTGATGAAGCGCTGGTGCAAACTGCGCTGAAGATAGGCAAAAAACTCATCAGGCTCCAGGTAGGCGCCCGCCAGGTCGGGGCCTGCAATCATCCACACCGGGCCAGCAAAACGCCAGCGCGCCAGAAAGCGGTCGGTGAAGGCCTCTGAGCGCTCTGAGGGTTTGAACACCCTCAGCAGCAACAAAGCACCCAAGGGTTGGGGCGCGCGTCGAACGGTCCAGCGCAGGGCCACACGCTGCGCAACGCGCCATAACAACCAAGACACCAAAATGGCAGTCCCCAGCCACTCCATGCTGTGTTGGGTGCGCTGCTCGAACGACAGCATCAACACTGCCGCAGCCACATAGGACGTGACCAAAGCCCAGTAGGCGCCCAAGGCCAATTGCTGCTCGCTGAACTTGCGTTCGGTGTACCGACGCGCCAGGCGCATCAGCATGCGCCATGAGCAGTACGCCGCGATGCCCAGCAACACCACAGAGGTCCCCCCCGCAAGCAACCAGTCCTGAAGCGTTGGCTCTGTATCTGGTGAGTCGTCAAACAGAACGAGCACCCAAACCAGGGCACAAAACACCAGCAGGCCCACGGTGAATGCAGCGACCAAAGGCGGGCCAGCACCGCGCACCGCCGGACGCATGAATGTGACCAGGGTCAACGCCAACAACCCAGCGCAAAGGATGAAAACACCGCTGGTTAACCAGCCCTTCCCATCAAAAACCAGGCCAACACCAAAACACAGCAAAACCAAGACAAACACCGTCCAAACGCGGAACTCTCTGACGCCCGCCTGGAACGCCCAAGGCAGCGCTGCAGGCAACACAAGCATCGGCCACAACATCAGATGAACGCGCCAGGTGACTGGATGTGCACTGTCACCGAACTCTTGACCAGTTGCGGCCGCAAAAACCGCAAGACCCAGAAAAAAAATGACGATCAGAAGCCACCAATACAGCAGGCCACTGACAAACTGGACCCACAGCACCCATGCGCGAAGACGACGCGCAGGCCGGGTGGGGTCATCAGCCCCTGCTGGCTGGAAGGCATCTGCCGCGCACCAGGATTGCTGCAAGTCAGCTGTCACCAGCGGCCTGTCGGTTGTTGGGGCGCCACGCGACTCGGTCGGGAGCACGATGTGGCTCACCGCTGTTTTGGCCTGCAGGTCAACCACGGCCCTGGCGTAGCGGCGCTTGATCCAAACCGCCAAACCAACAGCCAGTGGCACCAGCAGACACAGTAAAAAAGCGATCAGCGCGATCCACTGGGTTGAGTTGAGCTCGTCATTCGAAGCCATGCGGGTGCCCTCCGAAGAATGTCTGCATTGTTGTCGCCGAGGTATTCCAGCCGCTGGCAAGCAACGAGGTCAGACCCTGGCGTCGGGGCTGATCTAGGTTGCTGCGCAGACCACTGATGGCAGACACCCGTTTAAGGTGGCTTGAGTGGACGACGCCATCGTACCCTGGGACCACTGCAGCGGTGTCGACCGGCTCTGGCCAAATGACGTAGGCCAGTTCATCCTGTGGGCGTTGATGAGCTTGCATCGCCTCCAGGCCTGCGATGGCACCAGACACATCGCGATACCATTCCTGAAGTTATAGCTACCAGCCCTTACAAATCAAGGTCTAGAGGCCACTTTCATTTAACCTGACTTACCCGCCAGCTGCAGCGAGGCACGCAAAGTGGTATTGATGCGGGTTTGCCAGACATCACCGGAGGCGCACACATCGGTTGACCAGGGCTCGGGGCAGTTGGACGTTTGATGGGCGTTGAGACATAATTTTTTTGCACACAAGGTGCATTCCTCAGCCAGTCCAGGCTGACAGAGCAATCTCCATCGTCCAATCTCATAGCAGGGGAACACCATGGCACTGAACGCGTATTTGCGACTCAAGGGGCAAAAGACAGGTGATGTCAAAGGCTCGGTCACACAAAAAGGGCGAGAGGGAAAGATCATGGTCATTGCGGTGTCGCACAGCATCGTGTCGCCGCGTGACATCCAGTCGGGCTTGCCCACCGGCCAGCGCCAACACAAGCCGTTTGTGATCACAAAAGAGTCCGACAAGTCGTCGCCGCTGCTCTACAACATGCTGGTGACCAACGAAAACATCCTGGACTGGGAACTTCAGTTCTGGACGCCAACCCTGACGGCGACAGCGGGTAGCGGGCATGAGGTGCAGAGCCATTCCGTCAAACTCGTCAATGCGAACATCGCCTCCATCGACTTCCGGATGCCCAACAACAAGAACCCGGACTTGGCAAGGTACACCGAGTATGAAGAAATCGCCTTCACGTACCAAAAGATTGTCTGGACGTGGAACGACGGCGGCATCACGGCTTCGGACGATTGGGGCACACGCGTTTAGTGCCAAAGAGGGTGTCTGCCCTCTCACCGCTCACGACCCCGCCAGCCCCTGCACGACCGTCGGGTAGTTCAGCCGCAGGCGCAGCTCTTTTTTGAGCCGGGTGTTGTCCATGCGCCGGGACTCACTCATGAAACTCAGCAGGGCCAATGGCAGGCGTTGTTGTGCCTCGGCGCGCGACAGGCGTTCGGGCCGGGGCAGGCCGTACAGGTCGGCGGCCAGCTCGAAGTACTCACCCATCTTCAGGCAGGTGTCGTCGTTGGTGTTATAGACCCGTTGCGGGGCGCCGCGCCACAGGGCGGCCACACAGGCGCGCGCCAGGTCGTCGGCGTGGATGTGGTTGGTGTAGACGTCGTCCTCGGCGCGCAGCATGGGTGTGCCGCGCAACAGGCGTTCACGCGGTGTGCCGCCCACGCGGTTGGGGGCGTAAATGCCGGGGATGCGCAGCACGGTGCTGGGCACACCCGTGGCGCGGCCATAGTGGCGCACCAGGCTTTCAGCACAAATTCGCCTCTTGGCCCTTGATGTAAAAGGGCTAGCAGCTCTTGTTTCTGTAGCTACTGCACCTTCGCAGTCGCCATACACACCGCTGGTGGAGCCGTACACCAGCGACTCGGGCTGGCTGCGCCTGCGCAGCACACGTGTCAGCGCACGGGTGCGCGGGTCGCCCGGCACACTCTCCAGCGGCGGCGCCAGATGCACCACACGGGTCGCCAGACCGGCCAGGCGGCGCAGACTGGCCGGTTCATCCAGGTTGCCCAGCAGCGGTGTGATGCCTAGGGCGCGCAGCTCAGCCAGGCGGGTGGCGCTGGAGGTCAGCGCGAGCAGGCGCACTTGGCGGTGCATCAGGGCCGCCACGCGCAGGCCAACATCACCACAGCCCACCAGCAGCACACGTTCACGCCGGAAACGGGCGGGCAAGGCGCCAGGGCGGGTGGCGTACAAAAGGGGAGACGTGCTTGTTAATGCGGGCAAAATGTGATCCTTCCAGTTTTGATTTCAGCGCCTAGGATAACGACAACATGAGCTCTGCCGCCACCTCCCCCGCCACTTTTCAGGTCACCATGGTGCCCAGCCAGCGCACGTTCAGCGTCGACCCTGGCGAGACCCTGCTGGCCGGTGGCATCCGCCAAGGGGTCAACCTGCCTTATGGCTGCAAAGACGGCGCCTGTGGCTCCTGCAAATGCAAAAAACTCAGCGGCAGTGTGGAACACGGCAGCTACCAGGCCAAGGCTCTGAGTGAGGACGAACAGGCTCAGGGTTTTGTGCTGACCTGCTGCGCCACCGCCACCAGCGATGTGGTGCTGGAGTCGCGCCAGGTCACGGCCGAGGGCGCGTTCCCGATCAAGAAAATGCCGACCCGCCTCAAGCTGATGGAAAAGAAGTCAGACGACGTGATGCGCCTGCAACTGCAGCTGCCCGCCAACGAAGCTTTTCAATACCACGCCGGGCAATACATCGACTTTCTGCTGCCCGGTGGCCTGCGCCGTAGTTATTCAATGGCCAACGCACCCCACACCCTGGCGGCGGGCGAAGGCATCGAACTGCACATCCGCCATATGCCCGGCGGCAAGTTCACCGACCAGGTGTTTGGCACGATGAAAGAGCGCGACATCCTGCGCATCGAGGGGCCGTTTGGCAGCTTCTACCTGCGCGAAGGCAGCAGCAAACCGATCATCTTGCTGGCCTCGGGCACCGGGTTTGCCCCGCTCAAAGCGCTGATCGAATACATGCAGTTTGCCAAAATCAGCCGCCCGGTCACGCTGTACTGGGGTGGGCGCAGGCCTGCTGACCTGTACATGGCGGACTGGGTGCAGGCCAAGCTGGCCGAGATGCCGAACCTGCGCTATGTGCCGGTGGTGTCCGACGCCTTGCCCGAGGACGGCTGGACGGGCCGCACCGGTTTTGTGCACCAGGCGGTGCTGCAAGACACCCCCGATCTGTCGGCCTACCAGGTGTATGCCTGTGGTGCGCCGATTGTGGTGGCGTCTGCCCAGCGCGACTACCTCCAGGCCGGGCTACCGGTCGACGAGTTTTATGCCGATTCATTCACCTCCGAGGCCGACAAGGCAGCGGACGGCGCCGCTGTTTAAACCAAGACAAGGACCTGTCATGCACACCCGATCATTCCTGCTGAGTACCCTGGCGCTGGCCGCCGCCACCCTGATGCCGCTGGCGCAGGCGCAAGACAAACCGATCCGCCTGATCGTGCCCTACGCCGCCGGTGGCCCGCTGGACATCACCGCACGCGCCCTGGCCGAACGGGTCAAGGACAGCCTGGGCACGGTGATCATTGACAACAAACCCGGTGCTGGTGGCAACATCGGCGCCAGCGCGGTCGCCAAGGCGGCGCCGGACGGCCTGACCATTGGTATTGCCGCCACCGCCACCCATGCGGTCAACCCCTGGCTGTACAGCAAGATGCCATTCAACGCCGCCACCGACTTTGCCCCGATCACCCAGATGGTGCGGGTGCCCAATGTGCTGGTGATGAATGCCGACACCGCGACACGCCTGAAGATCAACAGTGTGAAAGACCTGATTGCCTACGCCAAGGCCAACCCGGCCAAGCTCAATTACGGCAGTGGTGGCAATGGCAGCGCCGGGCACCTGGCTGGTGAGTTGTTCAAAAAAGAGGCCGGCATTTTTGCGGTGCACATCCCCTACAACGGTGGCAACCCGGCGCAGCTGGGCCTGCTCAGCGGCCAGGTGGATTACAACTTTGACAACCTGTCCACCGCCGCGCCCAACATCAAGGCCGGCAAACTCAAGGCGCTGGCGGTGACCACCCTGACCGCGTCGAGCGCACTGCCCGGTGTGCCACCGGTGGCCGACACCCTCAAAGGTTTTGCGGTCGACACCTGGTGGGGCCTGGTGGCACCTGCGGGCACACCCAAGGACGTGATCACCAAACTCAACACCGCGTTTGTGGCCGCGCTCAACGCGCCTGAGACCAAAACCCGCTTTGCGGCCCTGCTGGCCGAGCCGGTGCCCAGCACCCCCGAGGCGTTTGGTGCGCTAATGAACAGCGAGCGCCGCAAATACGAGTCCATGGTCAAGTCCTCCGGCGCCAAGGTGGACTAAACGCCCGCACGGGGCGAGATCAAGGTTGGGCCGCTGGCTCGACCTTGGCGGCGTTGAGGCGGCGGATACGCGCCTCTTTGGCCAACAGCACATCGGCCTGCGTCACAGGTTTGGGTGATGAGACAGGGCTGACAACCGGCGCCACGGCGGGTTGCGGCGCCTGCACCACCGCGTTGGCCTGACGCCGACTCAACTGGGTGGCGGCCTGGCCCTGGATCAGCTGCTCTTGTTGCTGACCCCGCTGCTGGATCACCAGTGGCACACCACTGCCAGTGCTGGCGGACTGCGCCAACACAGCGACAGGGCTGGCCAGCAGCCCAGCTGCACCCGTCAGCACACAGGTGGCCAGGCGCAGGCGCCTAGTCATCCACACCGGCCCCGGACAAGTACCACTGCGCAATGATCTGCCGCTCAGCTGCGGTGATGTGGGTGGTGTTGCTCATGGGCATGAGTTTGCTCACCACCACCTGCTGGTAGATGTTGGCCGCGTTTTGTTGGACCATCTGCGGGCTGTCAAAACGCAAGCCCTTGGACTGCACCGCTTCACCATGGCACAGGTAACAACGCTGCTCCAGCACGGTTTGCAGGGTTTTGTAAGAGATTTGGCCGCTAGCCCCGGTATTACCTGGGCTACCCGCTATGGAAGACGCAGCAGCTTGCGGGGTGTTGGACTCTGGCGCAGGTTTGAGCCAGACGATCATCATGGCAATCACCACCACACCCAGCAGCGCGTAGGGCAGCGGATTGCCATTGCGACCCAGCTTGAAGCCGTGGCGCAGCACAAAAAACTGACGGATGGCGGCACCCGCAAACATCATCGCAATCAGCACCAGCCAGTTTTGCGGGTGGGTGTAGGTGAAGCTGTAATGCCCGCTGAGCATCGCAAACAGCACCGGCAGCGTGAAATAGGTGTTGTGCACACTGCGCTGTTTGCCGCGTTTGCCGTGGATCGGGTCCACCGGTTCACCGGCCTTGATGGCGGCGATCACCTTGCGCTGGCCCGGAATGATCCAGTGCGCCACATTTGCACTCATGGTGGTGGCCATCATGGCGCCCACCAGCAAAAAGGCAGCGCGCCCGGCAAACCAGTGGCATGCCAGCCAGCTGGCCACACACACCAGCACCAACACCAGCGCGCCCACGATGGCGTCACCGTTTTTGCGCTGGCCAAACAGGCGGCAGATCAGGTCGTACAGCAGCCAGAAAATCACCAGAAAAAAAATCGCCACCGTGATCGCCTGCCAGGGCAACCAGTCCATCTTGGACTTGTCGATCAGGTAGGTGGTGGCGCTCCACAGGTAGGACACGGTGAACAGCGAAAAGCCGGTCAGCCAGGTGGTGTAACTCTCCCAATAAAACCAGTGCAGGTGTTTGGGCAGCTGCGGCGGGCGCACCGCAAACTTCACCGGGTGGTAAAAACCGCCGCCGTGCACCGCCCACAACTCACCACTGACGCCTTGTTTTTTGAGGTCTTCGTCCTCGGGCGGGGTCAGGCTGCTGTCCAGAAACACAAAATAAAACGAGGAACCAATCCAGGCAATCGCGGTGATCACATGCACCCAGCGCAGCAGCAGGTTGGCCCAATCGAGGTAATAACTTTCCATCCACTATCCCTTTTTAATGTCCAGACGACGTCTGTCCGACAACTTGCAAGAGTTGTGCCGCCACCGCCACCGCAATCACCTCTGGCTGCTTGCCCACAATGCCCGGCACACCAATCGGGCAAGTCACCTGGGCCAGCTCCTCAGCCGAGAAACCACGCGCCAGCAGGCGGTGGTTGAAGCTGGCCCATTTGGTTCGGCTGCCAATCAGGCCGACAAACGGCAGATCGGCCTGCTGGCGCTGGCGTAACAAACAGGCTGCGACCACGTCCAGGTCCTCGGCATGGCTGAAACTCATGATCAGCACCAGCGCACCGGGTGGCAAGTCTGCCACTGCGGCCTGCACCGGTTGTGAATGTTCACACAGCACCTGGGTCGGCAACTCGGCCGGGAAAATTTCGTCCCGGCTGTCGATCCAGTGCAGGCGCAGTGGCAGGGTTTGCAACACCGCCACCAGAGCCCGCCCGACATGGCCCCCCCCAAACAGCGCCACCAGCGGCCAGCTGGCTTGCTGCGCCGTCAAACGCTGGGTCAGGGAGGGCACGTCCTTGGCACCCACGCGCTCAAATAACAGCGTCATCTCACCACCACAACACTGGCCCAAAGCTGGCCCCAGCGGATAGCGACGCAGTTGTCTGTGCTCGCCAGACAAAAACTGTGCCCGGGCGTCCTGCATGGCCTGCCACTCCAGCTGGCCACCGCCCACCGTGCCCAGGGCGTGCCCGGCAAACACGGCCATCCAGGCACCGGCCTCACGGGGCACCGAGCCGCGCGAGGTCTGCACCGTGACCAGCACCGCCTCCTGGGTGGCCAGACTCTGAATAAAAGCTGCCAACACTGTCACAAATCCTTACCCAATGAGGGCCATAAAGCCTGTCAAACACGGCGTTTTTGCGGCACAGTAGCGCACCTGCACATCCTGCCCAAAAGAGACACCATGAACCTGTTCACCCCGCAACACACACGCCAAGCCAGCTGGGGCCTGGCGCTGACCTCGGCGCTGGCGGCCTTGCTGAGTGGCTGCAGTAGCCCACCCAAGGCGCCGCCTGCACCACCCGCCGCGCCGGTGGTTGTCCCACCGCCGCCCGCCGCCGCACCGGCCCTGGTGTCGCAGGCTGTGACCCCACGCGCCTACCGGCGTGACGCAGCCCAGCATCTGTACGCCAAAAACGCCGACCGCATCTACCGCGGCAAGATGCCGCCGCTGCTGTATGCGATTGGTGTGCTGCAGGTCGAGGTGGACAACAAAGGCCGCGTCACCGGCACCAGCTGGATGCGCGCGCCCAAGCACGCGCCCGAGGTGATTGCCGAGATCGAACACACGGTGCGCGCCGCCGCGCCCTACCCGGTGCCGGTGCGCATGGGCCGGGTCACCTACACCGACACCTGGCTGTGGCACAAAAGTGGCACCTTCCAGCTCGACACCCTGACCGAAGGGCAGTATTGAGGTCAACGCGTTTGCGAGCAATGCCCACCTCCCTCACCCCGGCCCTCTCCCGCTGCGGGAGAGGGTGAGAACAGTCGCGGCGCTATTTTCACGTTAGGAGCCTCGGTAAGTGGAGTAACTCCAGGGGCTCACCAGCAGCGGCACGTGGTAGTGCGCAGCCGCATCCGCCACCCCAAAGTCCAGGTTCACCTGGTCCAGAAAGTTGGGCTCGGGCAACACCACACCCCGCGCCTTGAAATACGCCGCCACCTCAAACACCAGCCGGTAGGTGCCGCGCTGCAGGCTGCTGGCGTCGAGCAGCAGGCCGTCGGGGTTGCGGCCATCGGCGTTCAGCACCAGCTGTTTGATCAGGCGCGCCGCACCGGCACCGGTGGCCCACAGCGCCACCGACATGCCTGCCGCTGGTGTGCCGTGCATGGTGTCCAACACATGTGTACTCAATCCCATGGATGTTTCCTCAAAATAAGGTCAAAGTGTATGGGTCCTGAACGACGCAGCTATCATGCCAGCCAACCCTGTCTGACGCTGATTTCACACCATGAGCCACTACAACAGCACCCTACCCTACCCACGCGATTTGAAAGGCTACGGCCCCCAACCACCCCACGCCCAATGGCCCAACCAGGCGCGTATTGCGGTGCAGTTTGTGCTGAACTACGAAGAGGGTGGCGAAAACTGCGTGTTGCACGGTGACGCAGGCAGCGAGCAATTCCTCTCAGAAATGTTCAACCCGGCCAGTTACCCCGAGCGCCACATCAGCATGGAGGGCATCTACGAATACGGCTCACGCGCGGGCGTTTGGCGCATCCTGCGCGAGTTCGAGAAACGTGGCCTGCCACTGACCGTGTTTGGCGTCAGCATGGCGCTGGAGCGTTACCCCGAGCTGGTGCAGGCCTGCCAGAGCCTGGGCCACGAGATCGCCTGCCACGGTTTGCGCTGGATCCACTACCAGAACGTCCCCGAGGCGGTGGAGCGTGAACACATGGCACGTGGCATGGAGATCCTGACCAAACTCATGGGTGTGCGCCCGCAAGGCTGGTACACCGGGCGCGACAGCCCCAACACCCGCCGCCTGGTGGCCGACTTTGGTGGTTTTGCCTATGACGCTGACTACTACGGCGACGACCTGCCGTTCTGGATGGACGTGAAAAAAACCGACGGCAGCCTGGCGCAACAGCTGATCGTGCCCTACACCCTGGACTGCAACGACATGCGTTTTGCCCTGCCCCAAGGCTACAGCCACGCCGACCCGTTCTTCCAGTACCTCAAGGACACGTTTGATGCGCTCTACGCCGAGGGTGACCCCAATGGCCTGAACGCCCCCAAGATGATGAGTGTGGGCATGCACTGCCGCCTGCTCGGCCGCCCCGGGCGCATCACCGCGTTGCAACGTTTCTTGGACCACATCGGCCAACACGAGCATGTGTGGGTGTGCCGCAGGCTGGACATTGCGCGGCATTGGCGCTCGGTGCACCCGTATGACGCGGCGGTGGTGGCCTGAGATTTGCTTGCCTCCATACCTGCCTGACTGAAAGGTGTTTTTTGGCCTCTGGCCCTGATACCACCTGGATTTAGTGCTCTGATGGATGTAGCGTTTGGACTGCATCTGCCGCTGCCTTAAAGAACCCAAACCATGCCACTCACCCTGGACCAACTCAACACCGCCACCCAACAAGAGGCCTTGCAGCTGCTCGACGGCCTGTACGAACACAGCCCCTGGATCGCCGAGGCGGCACTGCAGCAGCGGCCCTTCCAGTCGTTGGCCCAGCTCAAAGCCTTGCTGGCCGAGGTGGTCACCCAGGCACCGCGCGAGGCCCAGCTGAACCTGATCCGCGCCCACCCTGAACTCGCGGGCAAAGCCATGGTCAGCCAGAACCTCACTGCCGAGTCCACCAACGAACAAGCCAAAGCGGGCCTGACGAACTGCAGCCCGGCCGAATTTGCCAAGCTGCAGCAGCTCAATGCCGACTACAACAGCCAATTTGGCTGGCCCTTTATCCTGGCGGTGCGCGGGCCACGTGGCACCGGTTTGAGCCGGACCGAGATCATCGCCACCTTTGAGCGCCGTCTGCACAGCCACCCGGACTTTGAGCTGCAGGAATGCCTGCGCAACATCCACCGCATTGCCGAGATTCGCCTCAACGACAAGCTTGGTCTCACCCCCACACTGGGCAACGCGGTGTGGGACCAGCAGGAACAACTCGCCGAGTTTTCGGAACCCGGTTACAAAGAAAACGGCCAGCTCACCGTGACCTACCTGACGGATGCCCACCGCGCCTGCGCCGAACACATCCAGGGCTGGATGCTGGAAAGTGGGTTCGATGCTGTGCACATCGACGCGGTAGGCAATGTGATCGGGCGGTATGAGGCGCTTGAAAAAAACAGTAGCAGCTCGCCCTTATCCCATAAGGACCATAGCCCCAAAACACTGTTAACTGGCAGCCACTATGACACCGTGCGCAATGGCGGCAAATACGATGGCCGCCTGGGCATTGTTGTGCCGATGGCCTGTGTGCGTGAGTTACACCGCGCCGGGCGGCGCCTGCCCTTTGCGATTGAGGTGGTCGCGTTTGCAGAGGAAGAAGGCCAGCGGTTTAAAGCCACGTTCCTGGGCTCCAGCGCGCTCACCGGCAGTTTTGATGCCGCCTGGCTGGACCAGTTGGATGCCGATGGCGTGTCGATGCTGGCGGTTTTGCAACAGGCTGGGCTCGGTGGTGCGGACAAAAGCGCCGCTCTGCAAGCCATCAACGCGCTCAAACGCGACCCGGCGCAGTACCTGGGTTTTGTCGAGGTGCACATCGAACAAGGCCCGGTGCTTAACACGTTAAACCTGCCGCTGGGTATCGTCACCGCGATCAACGCCAGTGTGCGTTACCTCGGCGAGGTCACCGGTGTGGCCAGCCACGCCGGCACCACCCCGATGAACCAGCGCTGTGACGCCGCCTGTGCGGTGGCCGAACTGGCGCTCTACCTGGAGCAACGCGCCGCGCAGGACGGCGACTCGGTGGCCACCATGGGCCAGCTCAACGTGCCCAGTGGCAGCATCAATGTGGTGCCGGGGCGTTGTTGCTTCAGCCTGGATTTACGCGCACCGAGTGACCGCCAGCGTGATGCGCTGGACGCGGATGTGCGCGCCACCCTGGCGCAGATCTGCCAACGCCGGGGGCTGCAGTTCTCGCTGCAGGAAACCATGCGTGCCAGCGCCGCCCCGAGTGACGCCCTCTGGCAACAACGCTGGGAGGCTGCCGTGGCGGCACTGGGCCTGCCCGTCCACCACCTGCCCAGCGGCGCCGGGCATGACGCGATGAAATTGCACGAGCTGATGCCCCAAGCCATGTTGTTTGTGCGCGGCCAAAACGCCGGCATCAGCCACAACCCGCTGGAGTCCACCACCAGTGATGACATGCAGTTGGCGGTGGAGGCGTTTATGCAGCTGCTGGAGCAGGTAGTTTGAAACTTTGGCCTTTGTCTGACTTGGCCGAACACAGCGCAGGCTGTGAAGACAGCCTTGATCCAGCGTTTTTGGCACACCCCGCGAGGCGGGGCCTGTGGGCAGCTTCCTCATACCGGGGTACCAGAAATCGTCAGCCACCCACAGGCCCCACCTCGCTCGCAGCCCAGGTGATTCGGACAACCAAGGTCACTCAGATCGAACTGGTCACCAGCCAACTTTTTGAATTGACTTTCGGTATCCACAACCCAAGTAGAACCACCCACAGTTTCGGCGCAGCAGCCGGTGGGGGTGGCCGCCGATTTCTGGTACCCCAGTATGAGGCGGACGCCCCCACCCGCTGCTGCGCAGCGCGGACCAGAAACTCCGGCGAACATGCCCCCTTAAACCGCCAGACAGCGTGCGCAAAAACGTGACGCGACCCACATCACACCGCCCTAGAACATTGAACCCACCCCGAGATACCCATGACCACTGAAAACCAACTCGACGCCTGGATTGACGCCCACTTTGACGAACAGGTGGCGTTTTTGCAGCAGCTCATCCAGGTGCCCACCGACACACCACCCGGCAACAACGCGCCTCACGCTGAACGTGCCGCTGATTTGTTTGAGGCCATGGGTCTGAAGACTGACAAACACCCGGTGCCCGCCTCGGACGTGCAGGCGGCCGGGCTGCAGAGCATCACCAATCTGATCGTGCGCCGCAACTATGGCGACGGTGGCAAAACCATTGCGCTCAACGCGCATGGCGACGTGGTGCCGCCCGGTGAAGGCTGGACACATGACCCCTATGGTGGCGAAATTGTCGACGGCAAGATCTATGGCCGCGCCGCCGCCGTGAGCAAATGCGACTTTGCCACCTACGCCTTTGCCATCCGCGCGCTGGAGGCGGTGGCCAAACCAACCCAGGGCCAGATCGACCTGCTGCTGACCTACGACGAGGAATTTGGCGGTGAGGTCGGCCCCGCCTGGTTGCTCTCTCAGGGGCTGACACACCCGGACCTGATGATTGCCGCTGGTTTCAGCTACCAGGTGATCACCGCACACAACGGCTGCCTGCAGTTGGAAGTGACGGTGCACGGCCAGATGGCGCACGCCGCGATTCCCGAGTCGGGCGTGGACGCTTTGCAGGCCGCGGTGAAGATCCTCAACGTGCTCTACGCACAAAACGACCTCTACCGCGCCACGATCACCTCGCAGGTGGCGGGCATCACCCACCCCTATCTGAACGTGGGCCTGATCTCGGGCGGCACCAACACCAATGTGATCCCCGGCAAGGTGACTTTTAAGCTTGATCGCCGCATGATTCCTGAGGAAGATGCTACACAAGTCGAAGCAGCTCTGCGCCAGTTGATTGCCGACACCGCTGCAGCCTCACCCGGTGTCACGGTCGACGTGCGGCGCATTTTGCTGGCCCAGTCGATGAAACCACTGCCGGGCAACCAGCCATTGGTGGACGCGATCCAGAAACATGGCCAAGAAGTGTTTGGTGAACCGATTCCCGCGCTGGGCACACCGCTCTACACCGATGTGCGTCTGTTTGTCGAGCGCGGCATCCCCGGTGTGATCTACGGCGCCGGGCCACGCACCGTGCGCGAGTCCAACGCCAAACGCGCTGACGAACACCTGGTGCTGGACGACCTGCGCCGCGCCACCAAGGTCATCGCCCGCAGCCTGCACGACCTGTTGTGAGCCGCGACGGCCGTGTCCGGCCGGGCGTTCGACATTCGTCAACTAAAATTGACAGTTTCTCACCTGCGGCGCCAACCGTGTCGCAGGTGCTTGGGCCACCTGCCAGCTGCTAAGGCCAGACTTTTGCCAGACCACCGACCTGATGCGCCAAGAACACGAGATCAACCACAGCTTTGGCCGCGAATCGGTCAACCCCACTGAGCGCCGCGACCGTATCCGCACGGTGTTCACCGCCGTGGCCCCGCGTTACGACCTCATGAACGACCTGATGAGTATGGGCATCCACCGCCTGTGGAAACGCAGATTAGCCCGCTCGGTGCGAGATGTTCAGGGCCAGGTGATTGATCTGGCTGGTGGCACTGGCGACGTGGCCAGGCTGCTGCTTGCACCTGGGCGCCAAGTCACCGTGTGTGACCCCAGCCTAGCCATGATGCAGGTCGGCCAGCAACGCCCCGACATGGTCGGCATCCACTGGCTGGTGGGAGAGGCTGAACAACTGCCGCTGACAGATACCAGTGTGGACTTGCTCACCGTGTCCTTCGGGCTGCGCAACGCGACGCACCTGGAGCAGGCGCTGGCCGAAATCCACCGCGTACTCAAACCCGGTGGCCAGTTTGTTTGCCTGGAGTTTTCGCAACCCGCATTCTGGTTAGCGCCGTTTTACAACCTGTATTCCTTTTTGGTGATTCCGCGCCTGGGTGCGCTGGTGGCCCGCGCGCCGATTGCATACCAGTACTTGGTGGAGTCGATCCGGCGTTTTCCCAACCAGCAGGGTTTTGCCGATCTGATGCGCCAGGCGGGTTTCACAAACATCCGCTGGAACAACCTGTCCTTTGGCATCGCCTGCCTGCACTATGGAACCCGCCCTCAATGAAATCTGAACAGATGCTGGGGGTGCCCTCCTCTCGCCTGCTGGTCTGGTGGACCGCGATTCGCCCGCGCACCCTGAGCATGGCCGCCACCCCGGTGCTTCTGGGCTCGGCCTTGGCCTGGGCCGATGGCGCCGCGCCGCTGTGGCCGGTGTTTGTGGTGACGCTGCTGTGTGCGCTGCTGATCCAGATCGGCACCAATCTGCACAACGATGTGGCCGACTTTGAGCGGGGTGCCGACCGGCCGGACCGCATCGGGCCGTTACGTGTCACCGCCGCAGGCTGGGCCACACCGCAGAGTGTGCGCCGGGCAGCGGCCTTGAGTTTTGGGCTGGCACTGTTGCTGGGCCTGCTGCTGGTGTGGCAAGGGGGCTGGCCGATTCTGGCCATTGGCATCTGCTCGCTGATTGCGGGCTGGGCCTACTCAGGCGGGCCGTACCCGATTTCACACAGCGCACTTGGTGAGTTGTTTGTGCTGGTGTTTTTTGGCCTGCTGGCCGTGGCGGGCAGCCACTGGTTGCAAAGTGAGAGCACCACATTGGCGCCCTGGCTGGGTGGCGCGGTGGTGGGCCTGCCCGCTGCGGCGGTGCTGCTGGTCAACAACTACCGCGACCACGAGGCCGATCTGCGCCAGGGCCGTTTGACCCTGGCCACGCGCCTGGGTGATGCCGGTGCAGCGCGTGCTTATGCGGTCATGGTGCTGCTGCCTTTTGGGCTGGTGCTGGCTTTGGCTTGGGCTGGGCACACCGGCGCCATGCTGGCCTGGCTGGCGATTCCCTACGCGCTCAAACTATTGCCCCAACTACGCCGCCAGGCATCGGGCGCGCAGCTGAACCAGCTGCTGGGCGCCACCGCCAAACTGGGGCTGTTGCTGGGCTTGTTGCTATCGGTGGGGGTGTTTTTGTGAACCCTGCGGTGGTGCAGACCCTGTTGCCACTGGCGCTGGCCTTCATCATGTTTTACCTGGGCCTGACCCTGGTGCTGGCCGATTTCCGCCGGGTGGCGCAGCGGCCCAGGGCGCTGCTGGTGGGGCTGGTCGGGCAGATGCTGCTGGTGCCGCTGGCGGGTTTTGCCGTGGCCACTTTTGCCGGGCTGGACCCGGTGATGGCCGTGGGCCTGATGGTGCTGGTGGCCTGCCCGGGTGGGGTCAGCTCGGGCCTGCTGACACATCTAGCGCGGGGTGACACCGCGTTGTCGATCTCACTCACTGCGGTGACCAGCCTGGCCTCGATGCTGAGCTTGCCGCTGATCATCAACGCCGCGCTGCATTTTTTCATGGGCAGCAGCCTGACAGCGCAATTGCCGCTGTTCCCGATGGTGCGCAGCATTTTCTTGCTGACCACCCTGCCTGTGCTGCTGGGCATGGCGCTGCGCTGGCAATTTCCGAAGCTGGTGGCGCGGCTGGAACCGGTGGCGTCCAAGTTGGCCACCAGCTTGTTCCTGCTGATTGTGCTGGCCACCTTCTGGGACCAGCGTGCCGTGTTGTGGCAACACCTGCCCACGCTGGGCCCGGCCACCTTGCTGCTCAACGCGCTGATTCTGGGCGCGGCCTACCTGCTGGCCACGCAGGCGCGGCTGCAACATACCGACCGCATTGCCATCGTCACCGAATGTGGTTTGCAGAACTCTGCGCTGGGCATTTTTGTCTGCCTGCAATTGCTGGCCTCACCCGCGATGAGCGCCCCCAGCGTGGTTTATGCGCTGCTGATGAATCTGGGGGCGATTGTGTTTGTGCTGGTGATGCGCCAGCGCCGCAGCACGGCACCCGCTTAGTTGGGTGCGGCGCGGCGGCCGTGCCCAAACAGCCGTTTCACCCAGTCACCAAAGTCATCCACCACGGTGAACACCGCCGGGATCACCAGCAGGCTCAGCACGGTGGAGGTCATCAGGCCACCAATCACCGCCACCGCCATCGGGCTTCTAAAGCTGGCATCGGCACTGCTCCAACCCGCCGCAATCGGCAACATGCCTGCACCCATGGCCAGCGTGGTCATGACAATCGGGCGGGCGCGTTTGTGGCAGGCGTCCAGCAATGCGTCCACCCGGCTCATGGGCGCCACCACCGGGTGGCCGTCGCTGCCGTCATGGCCACGGCGCGCCACGATGGCGTACTCCACCAACAGGATCGAATTTTTGGTGGCAATACCCATCAACATGATCAGACCAATCAGCGAGGGCATCGAAAAACTCTTGCCCGTCACCAACAGCATCACAAACGCACCACCCAGCGAGAGCGGTAGCGCCGTCAGGATGGTGAACGGGTGCAGGAAGTTCTTGAACAGCAACACCAGCACGATGTAGATGCACAACACCCCCGCCAGCATGGCCAGGCCAAAACCGGTGAACAGCTCACCCATCACCTCGGCATCACCCAGCGCCAGCTGTTTGACACCCGGTGGCAAGGCACGGATCGAGGGCAGCTGGTCCACCGCAGCGGCCACATCCCCCAGCGGCACGCCCGAGAGTTCGATGTCGAAGTTGATGTTGCGCGAGCGGTTGAGCCGGTCAATCGCTGCCGGGCCGTCGGACAGCGTCAGGGCGGCCACCTGGCTCAGCATCACCGGGCCATGGGTGCCGGGCACACTCAGGCGGCCCAGCAGGGCCAGGTCTTGCCGTGCCGCATCGGTGAGCTTGACCACAATCGGCACCTGGCGCTGGCTCAGGTTGAGTTTGGCCAGGCCCGAGTCGTAGTCGCCCGCCGTGGCAATGCGCAGGGTTTCACCAATGGCGCTGCTGGTGACGCCCAGGTCGGCAGCGCGGGCAAAGTCGGGGCGCACCACCACCTCGGCACGCACCAGGCTGGCACTTGAGGCAATCTGCCCCAGGCCGGGAATGGTGCGCAGGTCTTTCTCGACCGCGTTAGCCGCTATCGCCAGCGCCTGCGGGTCGTCGCCGCTGAGCACCAGCTGGAACTTCTCGCCACTGCCACCCAGGCCGACCTTGCTGCGCACACCAGGCAGCTCAGCCATGGCCGTCCGGATGTGGTCCTCAATACCCTGTTTGAGCGGGCGGTGGCCGCGCTCGGTCAACAACACGGTGAGTGTGGCCTTGCGTACCTCCGCCGCGCTGCCACCCTGGAACGGGTCGGCACCGGCCGACCCACCGCCAATGGTGGTGTAGACACTTTTCACATGCTCCACCTTCATCAGCAGCAAGCGCGCAGTCTCTGCCGCCGCACGGGTCTGCGCCAGGGTGGCGCCCGGTGGCAGCTCCAGGCTGACCTGGGTCTGTGAGTTGTCGTCCGGCGGGATAAAGCCCTTGGGCAAGAGCGGAATCAGCAGCAGCGAGCCCACAAAAAAGACGCCCGCTGCCGCCATGGTGAGCCAGCGGTGATTCAGCGCCCAGGCGCTCCATCGCAGGTAACGCGCCATCCACCAGGGGTCTTTGTGGGCACGCGGGCTGGGTTTCATGATGTAGGCGGCCATCATCGGGGTCAGCATACGCGCCACCACCAGCGAGGCAAACACCGCCAGCGCCGCTGTCCAGCCAAACTGGCGGAAGAACTTGCCCACCACCCCGCTCATGAACGCGGTGGGTAAAAACACCGAGATCAGCGTGAAAGTGGTGGCAATCACCGCCAGACCAATCTCATCAGCGGCTTCCATGGCCGCCTGGTACGGCGGTTTGCCCATGTGCAGGTGGCGCTCGATGTTCTCGACCTCCACAATCGCGTCGTCCACCAGCACCCCAATCACCAGCGAAAGTGCCAGCAGGGTGACGATGTTCACCGAAAAACCCAGGTAAGCCATGCCAATGAACGCGGGCAGCACCGACAAAGGCAGCGCCACTGCCGATACCACGGTGGCGCGCCAGTTGCGCAAAAACAGCCAGACCACCACCACCGCCAGAATGGCGCCTTCGTACAACAGCACCATCGAGGCATCAAACTCCTCGGACACCGGGGTGACAAAGTCAAACGCTTCGGTCAGCTCCATGTCGGGGTGCTGGGTCTTGAGTTCTTGCAGCGCCAGCTGGATCGCCGCGCCCACCTCCACCTCGCTGGCGCCCTTGCTGCGGGTGACTTCGAAACCGACCACCGGCACACCGTTGAGCAAAGCAGCTGAGCGTGGCTCGGCCACGGTGTCGCTGACCTCGGCCACCTGATCGAGCCGCAGCCGCCGACCGTCACTGAGTGAGATCTGCAACTGCGCCAGCTCAGCCGCTGTTTTGACACTGACCACGGTGCGCATCGGTTGCTCGCCGCCACCCAAGTCGGCGCGGCCACTGGCGGTGTCTTGCTGCGTCTGGCGCAACTGGCGCGAGATCTCGGCCGCCGTGGCGCCCAGCGCCTGCAGCTTGATCGGGTCCAGCGCCACCGTCACCTGGCGCGTGACCCCACCCACCCGGCTGATGGCACCCACGCCTTTGACCGACAACAGGCGGCGCGTCAGGGTGTTGTCGACAAACCAGCTCAGCGCCTCGTCGTCCATGCTGGGCACCCGCACCGCAAACGCCAGAATCGGCGAGCTGGCCAGATCCATCTTGCGCACCACCGGGTCGTTGACCTCGGTGGGCAGGTCGGCACGGACACCTTGCACCGCAGAGCGCACATCGTCCACCGCTTCCTGCGTGGGCTTTTCCAGATGGAACTCAACGGTGATCGACACACTGCCGTCGTTCACTTTGGTGTAGATGTTTTTGACACCCTGCAGCGGGGCCACGGCGTTCTCGAGTTTGCGGGCAACCTCGGTCTCCAGCTGCACCGGTGCGGCCCCCGGCAAAGCGGCAGAGACGATGACCATGGGCAAGTCCAGGTCGGGCATTTGCTGCACCTTCATGGACCGGAAAGACAACAAACCGGCAACACTCAGCAGCACAAACAACATGGCTGCCGGGATCGGGTTTCGGATGGACCAGGCGGAGACGTTCATCTTGAATACTCATTAATTGCTAGCTGCTTGCCCTGGTGCTACCTGGGCTGGTGTGCTTTTTTCTTTGGAAAGCGTGGCGCTGGCATCCACCACGCGCACCAGGTCACCCTCGGTCAGGAAACTCACACCACTGGCCACCAGCCGATCCTCCGCCGCAACGCCAGCCAAGATCTCGACCTGCTCACCCAGCCTGCGGCCGGTTTGCACCTTGCGCTGGCTGATCTTGTTGTCGGCCCCCACACGCATCACGTAGCTGAAGCCGTCACGCACCAGCACCGCACTGTGTGGCAGGGTCATGGCGCTGGAGCTGCCCAGCGCAAACTCGCCCCGGGCAAACATGCCGGGTTTGAAACTGGCCGCCACACCTGTCGCCGCATTTCCGGCGCTGCCTCCCTTGGGGGCCGCCAGGTCCACATACACCAGGCCATTGCGGGTCTGGGCGTCCACCGTGGGTGCCACCATGCGCACCCGGCCCTGGGTCTGGGCGCCGCCCGGGGCGGTGACCAGCACCGGGGTGCCCACGGCCACTTGACTCAGTTCGCTGGAGGTCAGCTCGGCGCGCCACTCCAGACGACCCTGGCGGATCAGACGGAACATCTCGGTGCCCGCGCCCAGCACCGCCCCCACGGTGGCGCTGCGGCTGGAGATGATGCCCGCATCAGGCGCCAGCACCCGGGTGTAGCTCAGGCGCAGCAGCTGGGTGTCGAGCTGGGCTTTGGCCGATTCCACGCGGGCCTTGGCGGTGAGCTCCTGCGTCAGGTAAACGTTGATCTGCTGGGCGCTCAAGGCACCTGTGCCTTGCACAGCGCGGGCGCGGTCCGCATTGGCGGCGGCCTCTGCCGCATTGGCCGTGGCTTCACTCAAAGCAGCACGCGCCAGCGCCACCTCGGCTTGTACCGGCTCGGGCGCAAACCTGGCCAGCAGCTGCCCGCGTTGCACACGGTCACCCACCTGCACCAGCAGCTCTTGCACCCGCAGGCCACTGGCCTCGGCGCCAATGCTGGCCTCTTGCCAGGCCGCCAGGTTGCCATTGGCCGTGAGTTTGATCGGCAGGGTGCCCGCACGCGCCTGGGTCAGGGTTACCGTGAGCGCGGGTTTGCTGGTGGCGCTGGGGGCGACGGCATCGGCCGCAGCGGGCTGCAGGGCCAGCAGCACCAGGCCACCGGCAACCAGCAGACAAGCGGCCATCAGGCCCAGGGTGAGGGGTTTGAGTTGGATGAGCTTCATGACAAAAATCGTTGAAATACAAAAAGACGGTGACCGGAACAACGCCGCTTACAAGGCGGTGTGGGTCGTTGCGGGGCTTGGTGTTGGGCTGGGGGTGGACAAGCGGTCGGGCTCGAACCCGCCACCCACAGCGCGGTACAAGGCCACCCAGGCCTGCTGGCGCTCCAGCGCCAGGGTCAAGACGCTGGATTCGGCGGCCAGCGCGCTGCGCCGGGCATCCTCCAACTCCATCAGGCTGGCCAGGCCTTGGTCAAAGCGCTGCTGGGTGGCGGCCAGTGCCTCGGCATACCCTTGGGTGGACACCTCGGCATCCCCCTGGCGGGTCTGCACACTGCGCAGGGTCAACATGGCCTCTTCCACCTCACGCACGGCTTGGCGCACCTTGGCCTGGTAGGTGACCACGGTCGACTGGTAGGCTGCGTAGGCCGCCTGCACATTGGCTGCGCGCTGGCCACCGTCAAACAGTGGCAGGCTCAACGCCAGCGGGCCAAACGACCAGGTCGACACCTCGCTGGTGCCGGCGCCGCTGCGCACACGCAGGTTGCCAATGCTGCCATTCAGGCTCAAACGCGGCCACTGCTGCGCTTTGGCGCTGCCCACCTGGGCGCTGGCCAACACCACATCACGCTCGGCCGCAAACACATCGGGGCGTTGTGACACCACCTGAATCGGCAAAGACGATACGGAAAACATAGCTATCTGCCCTTGTTTCACCTGGGATAGAGCCAGTTTTTGCCTCAAATCAGGCTCAGGCACCGCTGTCAGCGCCACCAGGGCTTTGACATCGAGTTCACACAAGCGGGTTTGCTGGGTCAGGCGGCTGTTGGCCTCGGCGGCGCTGGCGCGGGCTTGCGCCCCCACCGACGGTGCGACAAACCCGGCCTGGGCGCTGATGGTGGTCAGTCGCGCGGTTTCCAGCCGCGAGGCCGCGTCACGCTCGGCCACACCCAGCTGGCGAGTGCAACTGGCAAAGCTGTAATAGGTGTTGGCCACCTCGGCGGCCACCAACACCCGGGCGTCGTGCCACTGGGCCTGGCTGCCTTCCATCTGCGCCTGGGCTGCGCGACTGACCGCGCGGTTGGCGCCAATCAGGTCCAGCTCCCAGGCGGCTTGCACACCAAGCTGCGAGCTGGTGGCCACCGGCACATCGGGCTGGCTGACACCCCGGCTGCTACTGGCCTGGGCGCTCAGGTTCGGGATCAGCGCGGCATTGGCGGTGGCCTGGTTGGCGCGGGTAGTGGCAATACGACTCACGGCCTGCGCCACCGACGGGCTGGCGGCTTGTGCCGCTTCAATCAGCTCGACCAGCAGCGGGTCACCCTGCTGCTGCCACCAGTTCGACAAAGAGGACACGGTGCCCTGGTGCGGCAACGGTGCCTGCCAGGCAGGCGCCACCACCATCGGCACCTGGGCCGGTGGCATCAGGTTGGCGCAGCCAGACAGCGCCAGCACGGTGAGGGACAGGCTGGCAAAAGGCTTGATTCTGAAATTCATGGTGAGGGGGAAACAGGCTGAGGCAATGGACGGGTGGCAGACTCTGCCGTAGTGGCTTGGCAGCTTGATGACATGGGGGGTGAGGCAGCGGTGGCACCCTGGCGACGCCTGGCCTCGGCCTCCACCATGGCCATGCCATAGATGACCAGGCGGTCGCAATACACATCGATCGCCTGTGGTGTGGCCAGCAGCGCGGGCCGGATGGCGGCCACCACGTCGCCCGCCACATGCGGCGTGGTGCCCAGACCCATGAACGTGAACACGAGACGATGAATGTCGTCATCCGCCTCGGCGACACCCAAGTGCTGGCACAGTGCCGCCATCAGCGCCGCGTGCGTCGGTTTGAAGTCGGTCTCGATCTCTTCGGCCCACAAACCGGTGGGTTCCAGCATTTCGCGGAAATGCAATTTCATACAACGCTGCATCGCCTCACCCAGTTTGAGGGGTGCCATCACCCCCCGCAACATACCTTGCAGCGCGGGCTCCAGACCACGCTCGGCGCCGTCCAGAATGTCATTGGTCAACTGGGGGTTGGTGCGCTGATCAAAGTACACGGCACGGTACAGACCGGCCTTGTCACCAAAGTAATAACTGATGGCCGCGACATTGGCGTGCGCCGCCAGGGCAATCTCCCGGATCGATGTCTTGGCATAACCCTTGTCGGAAAACAGCACCAACGCCGCATCCATCAGGCGCTGACGCGCCTCAATGCCATCACTGCGCACGGCGGTGACAGCTGTGGTTGCTGGCGGCGGTGTCCCGGCAAGCCGGGTGTCGGGTGAGTCAGGTGCGTGTTTCATGCAGGGCATTGTAGCCAACTAAATCAAACGTTTGATTTAACTAGGTTGCCAGCAGGGTGAAGGTTTTCCGTTGAGCGGACGCGCTTTGGGGGGCAGGAGATGGGTAGGGGCGGCGGCCTCATACTGTCAAATGCGCAGAAAACGAAGTTTCGGCGCAGCCAAATCGGCCGCCACCCCTACCCATCTCCTGCTGGCGTGCGAGGTTTGAACTCGATACAAGGAACCCAAAGGCAAGGAGAGGCAGATGACCGAGATGCAGCGGGAGCGGTCCTTCACCGTTATCCCCCAAACAGGGGATTTCAAGCGCATATCGGTGGTGTGAGAATTGCTCGATGGTCAGATAACCCTGCTACGCAGGCACTGCCGGGCTTTTTGCTATTTTTAGTGGAGCGAACTACTCATATGGAACAAGCGCATGTGCTGGGTTTTGTGGTGAAAGCAGCTACGTTGTATCGCATGAATTTGCGGTCAATATTACGATGACAATTTCAATGAAGCTTGGCATTCAGTGGAAACTTGGACGGCAAGACTGGCTGATACTGATCGCAATATCAGCCCTGCCATTAGCTTACGTGCCACTCCGTTCGCATTACGGTGAGGGTGTCGCCGTGCTTGTGATGACACCGACCTTGCCATTTGCCCCCATCGGCTGGTTCTTCGCCGAAATGGCCAGCACATTAGCACCATCGCCAGAAATGAAGCCTTGGTTTTATGGTGTTGGTTTCTCGCTCGGCGTGTTGGTCTGTGCTTACATATGCCTAGCCAATTGGCGCTATCACCACTCAAGGAAATAACATGCCTAACATTGCGTTCGTGTGGGACGGCTTCGCCGCCCCACAATTTCAACGTTGGGCCTCTACATGAAGCATCCTCGACCATCGCCGCCGTCAGACGCTCCACCTGGGACGGTTACGCTGGGTGGCCCTATTGGTTGGTTCTCTGCGGCCCTCCATGTCACGGCTAACGAACTCCACCCCGAAGAAGTTTCACGGTTGTTTGGAGTGGAACCGACTGCGTGTCAAACCAAAGATGTTCCGTTGCAACGAGAAGACGGAAGCACAAAGAGAGTGCCAAAGTTTGGTCGCTGGACACATTTACTGAAGTCGGCCCAAACCGATGAATGGGACATTGAAGCAGCAATCGAAGAGCTTCTTGGCCGCCTTCCTCGGGAACTTGAGGTCTGGCGCCAAGTTGCAACCCTTGGTGCACTTCGCATTTCTGTTGGCCTCTCCCTATCTAGCGGGAATGAAGAGTTTGAACTTGGCCCCAAACTCATGCAGTTTCTGGGTGAGCGGAACGTCGGCATCTATTTCGATGTTTATGCAGAGAATGAAGACTAGCCAAGGCCCAACCCATCATTCGAGCGGACCTGCGCGAAAAGCCGCGCAGTCCGCTCAATTCAAACGTTGAGGCTGTAAAAAAAGTGTTTCTGGCACGACGTTTGCGATGAATCCTAGGAAGGAGATCGCGACCCCATGGCCCGCTACAAACCCCAAGATCACAACAGCCTGCTGCTACCAGTTGTCTTGTCTGAACAAATTGTCCCCGGCAGCTTTGCCTTCGCACTGAACTAGCTGGTAGACAACGAACTTGACCTCAGCGCCCTGGATGCGCGTTTCAAGAACGATGAAATCGGAGCCAGTGCCTATGCCCCGCGTGTCATGCTCAAGATCGTCTTGCTGGCCTACAGCCAGGGCCTGATCTCCAGCCGAGTCATTGCGCAAACTGTGCACGCAACGTCCAGTTCATCGCCATCAGCGGCGACAGCCAACCCAGCCACACCCACATCGCCAAGTTCGTCTGCAGCCTGAGTGAACAAATCAAACCCCTGTTTGCCCAAGTCCTACTGACCTGCGACGCCCAAGGCCTGATCGGGCGCAACATGTTCGCCATCGATGGCATCAAGCTCGCCTCCAACGCCAGCAAAGAACGCAGCGGCACCCATGAAGAACTGCGCCACCGCGCGGATCGCCTGGAGCAAGCTGCCACCAAGATATTGACCCTGCACCAAGCCCAGGACAAGCAAGGCAGTGAACAGACGCTGGAGCCAAAGCGCCAAGCCCGTATTGACGCCCTGCGCAAAGAGGCCGCACGCACGCGGGAGTTTCTTGCCACGGCGCCCAAGCGTCTGAACCGCAAAGGCCAGGAACTCAAGACCAACATCACCAACCCTGAGAGCGCCAAGATGGCCACTAGCAAAGGCGTCATCCAAGGCTATGCGGCTCAAGCCGCAGTTGACAGTGCAAACCAGATCATCATCGCAGCTGATGTCATTGGCTCAGGCTCCGAGCAAGCCATGCTGCTACCCATGATTGAGTAGGCCACCCCATTTCGCACGCCTGACACCTTGGTCACAGCTGATGCGGGCTACCACAGTGATGCCAATGTGCAACACCTCATGGCGCACACCATCCCCGCATTGATAGCCGACAACCAGATGCGCAGCCGCGATGAGCGCTTTGCAAAGCAAGACAAATACAAAGGCAAGCCAGACCCGTTGTCGCAGAAGAAAGCAACCGGGCAACCCAAGCCAATCAAGAAGTTTCAACCCAAAGACTTCACCTTCAGCGACAACACCGCCGCCGCCTGCCCAGCAGGGCAACTGATGAGCAGCCCAGGCACCATCTACTTATCAGCAAAGGGGTTGCCGTACCAGACCTACACCGCCAAAGCGGTGGATTGCAATGCCTGCGTACTCAGTGACCAATGCCTGAGGGGCCCCATCAAACCCAATGATGGACGTGGCCGTCAAGTCACACGCTTCGAAGCCAAGGCAGTAGACAACACCCACCCCAGTGAGCGCATGCGCCAGGCCATTGACTCACCTCGGGGCAGGCAACTCTACAGTCAACGCTTTGGCACGGTGGAGCCGGTGTTTGGCAATATCCGGCACAACAAGCGCATGACCCGCTTGAACCACCGAGGGCGTGCCAAGGTCAACACGCAGTGGAATCTTTACTGCATGGTGCACAACATTGAGAAACTGGCCAAGACGGGGTTGGGGCAGACAAGGTGTCAATAGGGTGGAAGGGCCTCGAAAGTGCCGTGAGGCGCAAACCAAGGGCAAATTGCGGCACACTGCAGTCAAGATCTCCCACGCCACAACTTTCGATTTGCCCGCGCTGCTGTACCAGCGGGTGGCGCGTGGAAAACGTGTTTTTTTACAGCCTCGTTACAGCGCAAAACCATAGTATCTGGATGACCGCTGTCTGGAAATATGGAAGTCAGCTATCAGCCTCAAGCTGACTTTCCCCACCCTCAACGCATCCAAAACTGTTGAAGGCGGGTGGTGGGCTAACCGGGCGCAGAACCCATTCGCGTGGTGAGACTGGCGGCGCACCACCCTCATCAACAACACCCCAACAAACGCCCCACCAACACCGTCTCCCGCGAGGGGGCCGGAGAACGGTTACCCCGCCGTCCGCCTGGCGCCACGCGAACCAGCGGTTCAAAACACTACAGAAAAGTTAGCAACCCGCCCTTATAAAACAAGGGCGAGAGAGCATTTTTTCATGCAAGCAAGAACTACCGGATCAAAAACGCCAGCACCTTGTCGGCGAACTTGCCATACGGTGGCCAGAGGAATTTGAGCGTGCTGAAACGCGTCTGGTAGAACACCGGGCGCATTTTGGAGAAGGTCTCAAAGCCTTCATACCCGTGGTAGTGGCCCATGCCCGACTCCCCTACCCCGCCAAACGGCAGGTCGTGCTGGCCGACATGGAACAGCGCGTCGTTGACCGAAACACCGCCACTCATCACATGGTCGATGATGTGCTGCACTTTGGCTGCGTCGTAGCTGAACGGGTACACCGCCAGCGGGCGCGGGCCAGCGTTGATGCTGCTGATCACCTCGTCGAGCCGGGTGTAGCTGCGCAGCGGCAGGATCGGGCCAAAAATCTCGCGTTGCAACAGCAGGCTGTCGGCGGGTGCGTTGAGAACAATGTGTGGCGCGATTTTGCGTGTGGCTCGGTCAAAGGCCGGGCCGTCCAACAGCGGCAGCACCTGCGCGCCCCGGCTGCGGGCATCATCCAAGGCGGAGAGCAGCCGCTCAAAAGCACGCTGGTCGATGATGGATGTGTAGTCGGGGGAGTCCAGGCGCGGGTAACGCTGGGCCACCAGTCCACGCGCCAGGCTCACAAAGGTCTCCACCTTGGCGGCGGGTAACCAGGCGTGGTCCACCGTGGTGCAGATCTGGCCCGCGTTGAGCAGCTTGACAAACAAAATGCGCTCGGCGGCGAGTTGGAGCGGAAAGTCGTCACACACGATGGCAGGCGCCTTGCCACCCAGCTCCAGCGTGACCGGGCACAGGTTTTGCGCGGCAGCGGCCATGACCGCTTTGCCGGTCTGGCCCGAGCCGGTGAACAGCAGGTGGTCGAACTTGAGTTTGGAAAATTCCACACCCACACCGCCGGTTTCGTCAAAAAAATGCAGCTTCTCAGGCGGGAAATAGGCCGGCATGTGCTGGATCAGGTAAGCCGCCAGATGGCGCGAGTTTTCGCTCATCTTGACCATCGCCCGGTTGCCTGCGGCAAAGATGTAAGACAGCGGCACCAGGCTCAGGTTCAGCGGAAAGTTCCAGGGCACGATGACACCCACCACACCGAGAGGCTGCAGGATCACCCGATTGCGCGCGCCCAGAAAGTTGCGCCAGTCCACATGGCGGCGTTGTGGCCGCATCCAGCCACGCAGGTGTTTGAGGATGTGGTCAATGCCATCCACCGCCGGGAACACCTCGGCCAGCAGGGTCTCGTGGCGCGAGCGGTGGCCGTAATCCAAGCTGATGGCCTCACACAGCGCGTCCTGGTGCTCGCGGATGAAGCGCTGCAGCGTGCGCAAATCTCGCTGACGCTCAGCCAGGGTTGGCACAGGATGGGCCAGATAGGCTTGGCGCTGCAGGGCCAAGGTGTCTTGCAGCGGACTTGGCTGGGGGGTGTCAGGGTCGGTCATGGTTTGGCCAGTTTAGGCCGCAACGTCATGCAAGGGAATGACGCGCGACCGGTTTTGAACGCGTCGCTCTAACGACTATTTGGCAGCCAGGTCGCCCCACAGCTTGCTCAGGCGCGCATCACGCCCGCAGCTGCTGCGGTAAAAGGCGTAACGCACCGCGTTTTTCTTGTAGTAGTCCTGGTGGTAATCCTCGGCCGGGTAAAACTCGCTGGCCAGAAGAATCTGGGTCACGATGGGCTCCTTGAACGGTTTGACCTTGTCCAGCGCCGCTTTGGAGGCTTGGGCCTGGGCCAGCTGGGCGCTGTCCAACGCAAAGATGGCGGTGCGGTAGGGTGTGCCGTGGTCGCAGAACTGGCGGTCTTTGGTGGTGGGGTCGATGGTGTGCCAGAAGTGGTCCACCAGCTGGCGATAGCTCAGCTTGGCCGGGTCAAAAACAATTTTGACCGCCTCGGCATGGCCGGTGGTGTGGCGGGACACCTCCTCATAACTCGGGTTGGCAGTTTTGCCACCGGTGTAGCCCGAGGTGGTGGAGATCACCCCGGGCAGCTTGTCAAAGTCAGCCTCCACACACCAGAAACAGCCCCCGGCAAAAATGGCCACCGCCTGGGCAGCTGTCGGAGTAGACGGCGCCGGGGATTGCGCCTGCGCCCGACCGGCACACCACACAGCAGCCCCCAGCAGCAGACAGTTGGCCAGGGTGTGCCAGCTGCGGCGGCGCAGCAGGTGTTGCGGGGCATAGAAAACGCTTGAAACAGGTGTCATGCCAGGTCTTTCCGCAGGCCGAACAGGTGCCGTCGGCATCAGCGTCTGGAAGATACCCGTTTGAAACACCGGCGTGGTTTGTGCCACCCAAAGGCCGTGAGCTGCTGCTGGCTTTGGCCACCAAAAGCCCGGCCGGGCGCCGGGTTTCCAGCACAATGCGGCCTTCTTTTGGCCCACACACCGCGTATGACTGCTTCTGCCCCCCAATCCCCCTGCCCCACCCTGGTTGCCTGGCTGGGTTATGGCGGGCTGATCCCGTTTGTGGCGCTGGCCGCTGCCAGTTGGCTGGACCCGGCCCATGTGGCCACCTGGGTGCCGGGGCTGCTGGCTTACGGCGCAGTGATTCTGAGTTTTGTGGGTGCGCTGCACTGGGCGTTTGCCATGACCCACCCGCAGCTGCAGGATGCACCCAAACACGCGCTTTACCTGTGGAGCGTGGTGCCCTCGCTGCTGGGCTGGCTGGCCCTGATGATGGTGCCCAAGGCGGGCGCCTTGCTGCTGATCGCCGGGCTGCTGGCGCACTACCGGCAAGACCTGCGCCTGGCGCGGGTGATATCGCTGCCCGTGTGGTTTTTGCCACTGCGCCTGCGGCTGACGGTGGTGGCCTGCCTGTGCCTGGCGGTGGTGTTTGTCACCGCCCGCTGATGAACTCTCATCTGACCCGAAGGAGCCCACCATGACCACCGACACACGCTGCTGCGGCACCGGCACCTGCCTGATCAATCCCGAGGGCCTGTGCTGGTGTGGCCAGCGCTGGAACGGTGACCAGATGTGTGGCCCTGGCTCTGAGCCAAATCAGCCTACAGCCCTTATAGATCAAGGGCAAACAGCTGCAGAAGTTGCAGCAAACCAAACCACCAACACCATCACCAGTCCAGGCTGACGCCCATGGCCTACAGCCTGGTCTGGTTCAAGCGTGATCTGCGCCTGCATGACCACGCGGCCTTACACGCCGCCAGCCAGCGCGGGCCGGTGCTGTGCCTGTTTGTGATTGAACCCAGCCTGTGGGCGCAGCCCGATGCCGCACACCAGCACTACGCTTTTTTGCTGGAGACTTTGCGTGAGTTGGCGCGCGACCTCAAAGCCCTGGGCGGGCGCCTGCATGTTCGCACCGGCGAGGTGACCGAGGTATTGGCCCAGTTGCACACGTTGGCACCGTTTGAGCACCTGTACTCGCACGAAGAAACCGGCAACGCCGCCACGTTTGAGCGTGACAAAGCCGTGGCGCGCTGGTGCCGCGCCCAAGCTGTCACCTGGCAAGAGTTGGCGCAATTTGGGGTGGTGCGCCGCCTGAGCGACCGCAACCATTGGCTGCGCCATTGGCAGGCCCACACCACCGCGCCGCAGCTGCCCTGCCCCGAACCCGGCGCGCTGGCGTTTTGGCCCAGCCCCTGGCCCACACAAGCGGTGCCCAGCGCACACGCGCTGGGGCTGGACGCCTGGGACCCGCCGCAGCGCCAGCGCGGTGGCCGCAGCATCGGCCAAGCCGTGCTGGACGACTTTTTGAACCAGCGCTGCCGCCAGTACCGGGGCGGCATCTCGTCACCATTGTCGGCACCCACGGCCTGCTCGCGCCTGTCACCCTACCTGGCGCTGGGCGCCTTGAGCCTGCGTGAGGTGGTGCAAGCCACCCAACACAAGATGCTTCAACTCAAGGAGCAACAAGCCTATGCGGCAAAAGGGCTGGAGGCCTTTTTGAGCAGATTGCACTGGCATTGCCACTTTATCCAGAAGCTCGAATCCGAACCCGAGCTGGAGTGGCGCAACCTGCACCGCGGCTACGACGGCCTGCGTGAGCACGACGTCAACCCCGCGCATTTTGCGGCGCTCACCGACGGCCGCACCGGCTGGCCGATGGTGGATGCCTGCGTGGCCATGCTGCGCGAGACCGGCTGGCTCAACTTTCGCATGCGCGCTTTGCTGGTGTCGGTGGCCAGCTACCCGCTGTGGCTGCATTGGCGAGAAGTGGGCCAATGGCTGGCGCGGCAGTTTCTGGACTACGAGCCCGGCATCCACTGGAGCCAGATGCAGATGCAGGCCGGTACCACCGGCATCAACACCACCCGCGTGTACAACCCGGTCAAACAGGCGCAAGACCACGACCCGACGGCAGTGTTTGTGCGCCGCTGGTGCCCGGCGCTGCGTCGTGTGCCCGACAGCTGGGTGCTGGAGCCCTGGCGCATGCCCGAGAGTGTGCAGCTGGCCTGCGGCGTGACAGTGCGTGCCGATGCACCTGCCGGTGCACCAGACGCCTGGCCGCTGCCGCTGGTGGCACTGGACAGCGCCACCCGCCGCGCCAAAGACCGCCTGCACAGCCTGCGCCAACAGCCCGAGGTGCGCGCCGCCAAGGCCGCGATTGTGGACAAACACGGCTCGCGCAAAGAGCGTGATGGCCGCCCGCCCAGCCCCCGGCGGCGCTTGCCCCCGACCCCGGCCAGCACCCAACTGAGCCTCGGTTTTGATTGAGGCAACAACAGGACCACCCATGAAAATGCGCAAAAAGTCCGACCTGCCCAGCAAACTCTGCCCGGTGTGTGGCCTGCCGTTTGCCTGGCGCAAGAAGTGGGCGCGAAACTGGGATCAGGTGGTCTATTGCAGCGAGCGCTGCCGCCGCTCAGGGCCGACCACACCGGGCGGCCCTGGCACACGGTGACTTGGCGCGCCATTACCAACCCAGCCCCCACATGCCACCCCTGATCTACTGGTTTCGCAAGGACCTGCGCCTGACCGACGCCCCCGCGCTGGCGCACGCCATGCACTTGGCGCAGCGTGATGGGCAGCCGCTGCTGCCGGTGTTTTGCCACGCGCCGCCCAGCACCACACGCTGGGGGTTTGCGCGTGTGGGGCCGCACCGCCAGCGTTATGAACGCGCCACGCTGGACGACCTGGCCGCCAATTTGCAAGCCTGTGGCAGCCGTCTGCTGGAGCTGGCCGGCCCGGCCGCAACCACGCTGCAGGCGCTGTGCCAAACAGTGGGTGCCAGCCACATCGTCTGCGAGGACATCGCCGCGCCCGAAGAGCAGGCCGAGGTGGCCGCCTTGCGTGCCGCCGGTTTGACCGTCCAGACGCTGTGGCAGTCCAGCCTGCTGGCACCAGAGCAGCTGCCGTTTGCGGCGGGTGACTTGCCCGATGTCTTCACCCGCTTTCGCCAGCAGCTGGAAAAGGCCGCTGTGACACCCCCCGCGCCGCTGCCCCAACCCACCACACTGCCTGCCCCGCCCCGGCTGGAGACACCGGCGTGGCAGCTGTTTTACAAGCAATATCAGGCTTCAACCCTTATCCATCAAGGGCCAACAGCTATCAAAAATGGTGTGATCGAGGCACGCTCGTCCTACCCCTACCACCTGCCCGACTGGGCCGGGGGCGAAAGTGCCGCCCTGGCGCACCTACGCCGCTACCTGGCCAACCAACAACCCCACAGCTACAAAGCCACACGCAACCAGCTCAGTGGCACCGGTTTTTCCAGCAAGTTTTCACCCTGGCTGGCCTGCGGGGCGCTCTCGGCACGCACGGTGTACGCCGAACTCAAGGCCTTTGAAGCCGAATGGGGCGCCAACGAGGGCAGCAACTGGCTGTGGTTTGAGCTGCTGTGGCGCGACTACTTTCGCCTGCTGCACCACAAATACGGCGTGCGGCTGTACCACGCGCAGGGCTTGCGTGGGGCGCAGACAGCCCAGGCGGGCGCAGGTGTCGGAGCAGGTGTCGGTACAGCCTGGCGCCCGCACAACCCGCCCCCGCCGCGCGCCACCACCGCTGGGTCGCCTGAGCTTGCACGCTGGTGTGCCGGGCGCACCGGCACACCGCTGGTGGATGCCGCCATGCGCGAGCTGCGTGCCAGCGGCTACCTGTCCAACCGCCTGCGCCAGGTGGTGGCGAGTTTCTGGCTGTTTGAGCTGGGCGGCGACTGGCGCGCGGGTGCGGCCTGGTTCGAGTCCCAGCTGGTGGACCATGACGTGTACAGCAACACCGGCAACTGGCTCTACATCGCCGGCCTGGGCACCGACCCGCGCGGTGGCCGCCTGTTTGACGTGGCCAAACAAAGCCGCGAACATGACCCCGAGGGCAGCTACCAGCGGCTGTGGTTGGCGGACTGATCGGGCACCATGGCCCGCACCCACTGCCCGGTTTCAACCCCAATACAAGGCTAGCCACATGCCCACCACCGCCAACCCGCCAAGCACCCACACCCTGCGCCTGATCCTGGGGGACCAGCTCAACCCGCAGCACCCCTGGTTTGCCCAAGTGGACGCTGGCGTGGTCTATGTGCTGATGGAAATTCGCCAGGAAACCGACTACGTCTTGCACCATGCGCAGAAGATCATTGCCATTTTTGCCGCCATGCGTGCGCTGGCACGCCAGTTGGCGCAGGCTGGCCACCGTGTGCACTACCTGCAGATCAACGACCCGGCCAACCAGCACAGCCTGCCCGCCAACCTGGGCGCGCTGATTGAGCGCTACCAGCCCCGGCAGTTCGACTACCAAGACCCCGATGAATACCGGCTGGACCAGCATTTAAAAGACTTTTTTGCCTCTAGACCTTATGCAGCAAGGGTCAACAGCTCTCAGGTCGATAGCAAACATTTCTACACCCAGCGCCATGAAGCCGCTGAGTTGTTTGCCCAGCGCAAGCAGTGGCTGATGGAGCACTTTTACCGCCACATGCGCCTGCGCCACCGGGTGTTGATCGACGGGATGGACAAACCCGCAGGCGGCCAGTGGAACTTTGACGCCGAGAACCGCAAACCCTGGAAAGGTGCGCCCCCCGAGCCGCCCGACCTGCGTCCGCGCCATGACCACAGCACCCTCTGGGCCAGCATCGAGGCGGCGGGTGTGCAGAGTTTTGGTGAACCCAGCGCTGACAACTTGCGCTGGCCGCTCAACCGCACTGAGGCAGTGCAGCAGCTGGAGCACTTCATCTGCCACGCCCTGCCTCACTTTGGCGACTACCAGGACGCCATGAGCCGCAAGGCCTGGCGGCTGTTTCACAGCCTGCTGTCGTTTGCACTGAACGTGAAGATGCTGAACCCGCGTGAGGTGGTGGAGCGGGTCGAAGCCGAATGGCGCGCGGGCCGCGTTGAACTGGCGGCGGCTGAGGGCTTTGTCCGCCAGATCATCGGCTGGCGTGAATATGTGCGGGGCATTTACTGGGCGCAGATGCCGGGTTACGACCAGCACAATGGCTTTGAGCACAACACGCCGCTGCCCAAGTGGTTCTGGACCGGCAACACGCGCATGAACTGCCTGGCCGCGAGCATCACCGGCTCGCTGCAACACGCCCACGCGCACCACATCCAGCGGCTGATGGTGATTGGCAACTTTGCCTTGCTGGCCGGGCTGGACCCGCAGGCGCTGCACCGCTGGTACCTGGGGGTCTACATCGACGCGTTTGAGTGGGTGGAGCTGCCCAACACCCTGGGCATGAGCCAGTTTGCCGACGGCGGCCTGCTGGCCACCAAACCCTATGTGAGCAGCGCCGCCTACATCGACCGCATGAGCGACTACTGCAAAGGCTGCGCTTATGACAAAAAGCAGCGCCTGGGTGAGGCCGCTTGCCCGTTCAACGCGCTGTACTGGGACTTCTACCAGCGCAACGCCGACCCACTCAAAAAGAACCCGCGCATTGGCATGGCCTACCAACACATCGCGCGCATGGACGCTGACACACTGGCGGCCTTGCAGGCTCGCGCCAGCCAGATCCGTGGGCAGCTCGACGCCTTATGAGGCGACCACGGGCGCCGTGCCGCACTAGCGGGCGCGCCGCTGCTCTCGCAGCATGAACAGGTACAAGCCTTCGACCTTGTCGCGCGCCCAGGGGGTTTTGCGCAAAAACTTCAGGCTCGACGACACGCTGGGGTCCAGCGCAAAACACCGCACTGGAATACGCTGCGCCAAGCCGTCCCAGCCGTAAAACTCGGACAACTGGGTGACCATCATCTCCAGGGTGATGCCGTGCAAGGGGTTACGTGTTTGCGCCGGTGGCGCTTCAGGTTTGGAAGAAGCTTGATTCATGTCAGTATTTTGACGGGTCTTGGTGCTACAATGCCTGCCCATTGACGTTGGACACACCATACCAGAGGCCAGGTGACATGAAAGCATTCCGCTGGGACCCCTGTTTTTTAACGGGCCTGCCCACCGTTGATGAGCAGCACCACTACCTGATCGACATCATCAACCAGTTTGGCGACGCGCTGATGCGCCCTCAGGGTGCCAGCGCGGGTGAGATCGAGTCGCTGTTTCAAGAGTTGCAACGCTACACGGTCTACCATTTCCGTGAAGAAGAAGCGCTGATGGAGAGTTCGGGGGTCTATCCCGGCCACATCACCCACCACCGCCAGCAACACGCCCAGTTTTTGCAGGATGTGATGCACATGCATGCGGGCATGGCCGGTGACAACCGCGAGGCCGCCTCGGCCCTGCTGGGTTTTTTGTCCAACTGGCTGGCCTTTCATATCCTGGGCACCGACCGTCTCATGACCTGGCTCATGGATGCGGCCCGGGCTGGCACCCCGGCCGAAGAGGCGCTGGAAGCCTTCAAAAAAACGCGCGACCCCGCCACACAAGCGCTGCTTCAGGCCATGAGCCAGCTGGTCAGCCAGGTGTCCGAGCGCAGCCGCGCCTTGTATGAGCTCAACCAGTCACTGGAAGCCCGGGTGGCGCAACGCACGCAGGAGTTGTCAGAGTTGAACCAGCGGCTGGAGACCCTGGCCATGACCGATGTGTTGACCGGTCTGCCCAACCGCCGGCTCGCCATGCAGGTGCTGGAGAGCGAATGGCAGGCCGCGTCTGAACACGACATGTCGCTGTCCTGCATGATGATTGATGCCGACGGCTTCAAAACCATCAACGACAGTTTTGGCCACGACGCGGGTGACGCGGTGTTGCGCCACTTGGCGCGCACGCTGCAGCACTCGATCCATACCGACGATCTGTTGTGCCGCCTGGGTGGTGACGAGTTCCTGATCATCTGCCCCCACACGCCGCTGGCGGGTGCCTTGCAAACCGCCGAAAAACTGCGCCGCAAAGTCTCTGCACAACGGGTGACCGCCGGAGATGGCATCTGGCACGGCAGCATCAGTGTGGGCGTGGCCGCGCGCCAGGCCGACATGGGCCAGGCCCATGACTTGCTCAAAGCGGCTGACCAAAGTGTGTATGCCGCCAAAGCCAAAGGGCGCAACTGCGTGGCCAGTGTGCAGTCGGTGGCCGTTGCGTGAACAAATGGCCTGAAACCGGCCCAAACCAACTCTGATCAGCGCCAGTGCTTGGCCTCAGACTGGTGGCGCATCAGCGCCGTCGTCCGCTGCCACAGCGGCCTTGCTGACCAGGGTGAACACCGGGTGCTGGTTGGTCAGCAGCAGAAACATGGCAAAGATGGGGCCTGGCATGTTGCGTGGGTCAGTGGCACTCTCCAGCGCCTGCCAGGTGCGCGATTGTTGGCCGCCCCGACTGCCCGGCTGCACCGGGTAAGCCATCAACAACGCGGCCTCGACCTGGCTCAAGCCGGCCCGGGTGCGCGCCGCCTTGAGTTCTTCACCTGTGGGGTCGGGCATAAGAAGGGGCTGGGTCATGGGTTTCCTCTGTGAATAACTGGGGTGGCGTAGCCGGTGGGTGCGGGCCCTGCAAGCACCTTGGCCAAGTCAGGATGACGTGGCGCCCTGCGCACAAGCAGGCCGATTGTGTTAAACCTACGGCCATGAACGCTACCATCAAAATTGATTTTGTCTCCGACGTGTCGTGCCCCTGGTGCGCGATTGGTCTGAAGTCTCTCGAAACCGCGCTGGACCGCCTGCAGGATGAGGTCCAGACGGAGATCCACTTTCAGCCGTTTGAACTCAACCCGGACATGCCGCCCGAGGGCCAGGACATCACCGAGCATCTGAGCCAGAAATACGGCTCCACACCCCAGCAGCTGGAACAGGCCTCAGAGGCCATCCGGCAGCGCGGCGCTGACTTGGGTTTTGAATTCGGCATGGGCAAACGCGATCGCATCTACAACACCTTTGATGCCCACCGCCTGCTGCACTGGGCCGCGCTGGAAGGGCCAGCGGGCTCGCAACACGCGCTCAAGATGGCGCTGTTTTCCGCCTACTTCACCGAAGGCTTGAGCCCGGCTTCCCATGAGGTGTTGTTGCAAAAGGTGGGTGAAACGGGGCTGGACACCGAACGTGCTCAAGCCATTCTGGCGAGTGATGAATTTGCTGCCGAGGTGCGCGAGGCAGAACACTTCTACACCAGCCACGGCATCCGCTCGGTGCCGGCCATCATCCTCAATGACAAGCATCTGATCTCGGGTGGGCAACCACCCGAGGTGTTTGAACAGGCCTTGCGGCAAATCGCCGCAGAGTTGGCCAGGTAAGCTGCCCCGCCGCAACCAGGCCAGGTGCTGGGCTGCGGTCTGGCACCCACTCACACAGCAGCGGTCACCACCACCTCGATTTTCCACGCCGGGTCGGCCAGCGCCGCATGAACGGTGGCACGCGGCGGTGTGTGACCGGGTACCACCCAGGTGTCCCAGACTGCGTTCATGCCAGAGAAGTCGGCCAGGTCCGCCAGGAAAATCTGGGTCATCAAGATCTTGCTCTTGTCACTGCCAACACGGGCCAGCAGCGCATCCACAGCGGCCAGAACCTGCGCCGTTTGCCCCTGGATGTCCAGGCTGGGATCGGTGGGTACCTGGCCGGCCAGGTAGGCCGTGCCATTGTGGACCGCCACCTCTGAGAGGCGACTTCCAACATCCAGACGTTTGATCATGTTTTCTCCATAGGTGCTTGTTTCAAAACACCTGGAGTTTATTCATTGGTCCAACTGCTGCTGGGTCTGAGCCAGGGGGTGCTGATCAACAACCTGCATCCGAGTCAAAACGTTTCCCAATCCGACTCCGCCCCAGCCGCCGCCTTGGCAGGCGCCGGGTTGTTGCCCAGCGCGGGTTTGGGCGCTGTAGGCTTGCCAGCTGCCGGTTTGACCGAGGCCGCCAGCTTCTTGGGGGCGGGTGCCGCCGCTGCTGCCTTGTGCCCCAGCGAGGGCGCACGTGGTGTGATGTCACGTGGCGGGCGTTGGGCCATGGACAGTGCCTGGCCATCGGTCTTGAACACCGCCACCGCTTGTGCCAGCTGTTCGGCCTGATCACGCAGGCTCTCGGCAGCGGCCGCACTTTGCTCAACCAGTGCTGCATTTTGCTGGGTCATCTGGTCCAGGTTGCCGATGGACTGGTTGATGCCCGAGATCTCACTGCTTTGTTCACCCGAGGCGGCGGTGATCTCGCCAATCACATCGGCCACCTTGCGCACCGATTGCACGATGTCGTTCATGGTGCTGCCCGCGTCCGAGACCAGTTGGGTGCCGGAGGCCACTTTGGTGACCGAGGTGTTGATCAGCATCTTGATCTCTTTGGCGGCTTCGGCACTGCGCTGGGCCAAAGAGCGCACCTCGCTGGCGACCACCGCAAAGCCTCTGCCCTGTTCACCAGCACGTGCGGCTTCCACCGCCGCGTTCAAGGCCAGGATGTTGGTCTGGAAGGCGATGCCGTCGATGACGCCGATGATGTCGCTGATCTTTCGGCTGCTGTCGTTGATTTCTTCCATGGTGCTGACCACCTGGCGTACCACCGCCCCACCACGCTCGGCCACGCTGGAGGCGTTGGCGGCCAGGGAGCTGGCCTGGCGGGCGTTGTCGGCGCTGAGTTGCACGGTCTGGGTGAGGTGGTCCATGCTGGAGGCGGTGGCCTGCAGGTTGCTGGAGGTTTGTTCGGTGCGTTGGGCCAGGTCGTTGTTGCCTTGGGCGATCTCAGAACTGGCGGTGGCGATGCTGTCGGTGCTGTGGCGCACCTGGTTGACCATGGTGCCTAGCGAGGCGTTCATGCTCGAGAGCGATTTCATGAGGTCACCAAATTCGTCACTGCGGCTGGTGTCGATGGCCATGCTGAGGTCACCCTGGGCGATTTTGGCCGCCAGGTCGTTGGCAGTATCCAGCGGTTGGCGGATGGAGCGGATGAGCCAGGCGGCACCCACCAGGATACCAACCACCAGCAGCAGCATCATGGCACCGGTGAGGTAGATCAGGTTCTGGGCGCGGTGGGCAAACTCTTCTTCGGTGGCCAGGAAGGACTTTTCTTGCAGGGTGACAAAGTCGCGCTGGGATTGCTGGTAGGCCTGCATGGCGGGCTGGAAGCTGTCTTTCACAATGGCTGCGGCCTGTTCGGGGCGGCCTTCGGAGCGTTCCTTGACGGCAGCCGTGCGTGCCTCGATCATCTTTTTGCGGTTGGCCGCGATGACTTTCATCTGTTGGCGGTCGTCATCGGTGAGTTCGTCGTCTTCGATGGTTTTCTGGATCTTGCTGATCTGGGCGGTGGTGTCGGCCATCGCTTCTTTGAGGCCCGCTTCGAGTACCGGGTCATTGCTGAGCATGAGCGCCTGAGTACGTGCGGCATTGGTTTGCGTCAGACCGGCCCAGCGCAAGGAGGCTTCGATCCGGCTATTGAGTTTGTGGAGCACCTGCGCGCTCTGCGCGCGGTCTTCGGCGGTGCGGTAGGCCGTGTAGCCCACCACTGTCACCAAGGCCAGCACAATGAGCAACACCGACAGCCACAGCTTGGTGGTCAGGCGCAGGTTTTGAAGGTTCATGATTTTTCCTTAACAAATGAGGGATGGGCTGCACAAAACCCCTGACTGGCACGCAGATGCTGTCATGGCAACTTGGCCCTTTGAATAAAGCACACGACCAGCAACTCGCGCGTCCGTGAAGTCAGTACTGTGGTACGGCACGGTGACTGTCTGATGCATGTACTCACCTCTTTTAAAAACTACAAACATTAATATTTGTCAAAATTATACATAAATTGTAATTTTTTGCTTGCTGATTAGATTTTTGAAGGGCGTTCAACACCCCAAGGGGTATGCAACAGACACGACGCCCCATACGCCACAAGGCGTATTTCCCAAAGCCGCAGGCTTGCCTAAAGTCCAACCATCGCTGCAGAAAAGCCCGTTTTGTTACGTAGGCCAACCACAGCGACAACGGTTTCATCAACTTTGGAGTAGCCCACATGTCACTTTTGAATTCACGTCGTTTCACCCTCAAGGCGCTGTCGGTCGCCGCTGCGTTGTCGACCCTGTCTGCCCTGCCCGCACTCGCAGCTGACACCATCAAGGTCGGTGTGTTGCACAGCCTCTCAGGCACCATGGCGATTTCTGAAACCGTGTTGAAAGACACCGTGCTGATGGCGATTGACGAGATCAACGCCAAGGGCGGCGTGCTCGGCAAGAAGTTGGAGCCCGTGGTGGTGGACCCGGCCTCCAACTGGCCGCTGTTTGCCGAGAAGACCAAACAACTGCTGGGCCAGGACAAGGTCGCTGTGATTTTTGGCTGCTGGACCTCGGTGAGCCGCAAGTCGGTGTTGCCGGTGGTCGAAGAAATGAACGGCCTGCTGTTTTACCCGGTGCAATACGAAGGTGAAGAGCTGTCCAAGAACGTGTTCTACACCGGTGCCGCACCCAACCAGCAAGCTATCCCTGCCGTGGACTATTTGATGAGCAAAGACGGCGGCGCTGCCAAACGCTGGGTGCTGCTGGGTACCGACTACGTCTACCCGCGCACCACCAACAAGATCCTGCGCGCCTACCTCAAGAGCAAGGGCGTGGCTGACAAAGACATCGACGAAAAATACACCCCGTTTGGCCACTCGGATTACCAAACCATCGTGGCTGACATCAAGAAATTCAGCGCTGGTGGCAAAACCGCCGTGGTGTCCACCATCAACGGTGACTCCAATGTGCCCTTCTACAAGGAACTCGGCAACGCTGGCCTGAAAGCCAAGGACGTGCCAGTCGTCGCCTTCTCCGTGGGTGAAGAAGAGCTGCGTGGTGTGGACACCAAGCCACTGGTGGGCCACCTGGCCGCCTGGAACTACTTCATGAGCATCAAGAACCCGACCAACACCGAGTTCATCAAGAAGTGGAGCGACTACGCCAAGGCCAAGAACCTGCCCGGCTCTGACAAACCTTTGACCAACGACCCGATGGAAGCCACCTACATCGGCATCAACATGTGGAAACAAGCGGTCGAAAAAGCAAAGTCCACCGATACCGACAAGGTGATTGCCGCGATGGCCGGCCAGACCTTCAAGGCACCAAGCGGCATCGTGAGCAAGATGGACGAGAAGAACCACCACTTGCACAAGTCGGTGTTCATTGGTGAAGTCAAGGCCGACGGCCAGTTCAACGTGGTCTGGAAAACACCCGGCCCGGTGAAAGCCAAGCCATGGTCTCCGTTCATTGAAGGTAATGCCGGAAAACCGGATGAGCCTGCTAAAAAGTAAAAAAGGCAAAAACTCCCTCTCCCTCAGGGAGAGGGCCGGGGTGAGGGCAGGCATGACAAGGCACACAACGAAGTGAAAGCCACGCGTCAACCCTCACCCTCTCAGGGAAATTGCAGCGTGGGCATGGGCCACCGTGCCCACTCTACAGGTTCTGACCATGTTCAAAAAAATACTCCTATCCACTTTACTTTTGATAGCTGGAAGCGCTTATTCCATAACGGCTGAAGAGGTCAAAAGCATCACAATCGGCGAAACCGACAGCCGCGTCGAGGCACTGGCCAAAGCCATGCTGGCGGCCGACGACAAGACAGCAGCCTTTCTGCAAGCCCTGTCGGACGACGCTGTCAAAGTGGCAGGCGACAAGATTCTGGTGATCCAGGGTGACAAGGTGGTGGATGCGGTCACACAGGCCGAAGTCCCCCTGCCCGATGACGCCGAGGACGTGATCAACAACAACCGCATGCGCGGTGAAATTGACTCAGCGCTGGCGGCGCTCAAGTTGTTCTCCAAAGACGATAAGGTCCGGGCGGCGGCGGTCAAACAATTACAAAGCGACGCGGACGAGACCAAGCTGCCGCTGATCGAAAAAGCCTTGGCCACCGAGTTAAACACCAGCATCAAGGACCAGCTGAATCTGGTGCGCGCTGCCGCTCTGCTCGGTAGCGCCGATAAATCAAAACGCCTGGAAGCCGCCCAACTGCTGGCCACCAGCGGCCAGGCAAATACCAAGACCATGCTGCTGGCCCGGCTGGAAAACGAAACGGATGCCGAGGTCAAGGCCGCTCTGGGTGCAGCGCTGCGCCAGGTGGAATCTGCCCTGGCCTGGGGCGACAAGCTGGGTGCACTCTTCAGCGGCATCAGCCTGGGCTCGATCCTGCTGCTGGTGGCACTGGGCCTGGCCATCACCTACGGGCTCATGGGTGTGATCAACATGGCGCATGGTGAGTTGATGATGATTGGCGCCTACGCCACCTATGTGGTGCAGGGCCTGTTTCACACCTACCTGCCCGGCGCTTTTGACTGGTATCTGTTGGCGGCGGTGCCGGTGGCGTTTATGGCCTCGGCGCTGATGGGCGCGCTGCTGGAACGCAGCGTGATCCGTTTCCTCTATGGCCGCCCGCTGGAAACGCTGCTGGCCACCTGGGGTATCAGCCTGATGCTGATGCAGCTGGTGCGCAGTGTGTTTGGTGCGCAAAACGTGGGGGTGGAAAACCCGTCTTGGATGAGTGGCGGTGTGCAGGTGCTCGGCAACCTGTCTCTGCCCTACAACCGGCTGATCATCATCGGTTTTGCCATTTTTGTGCTGGGCAGTGTCGCCTGGCTGATTGGCAGGACACGCCTGGGCCTGTTTGTGCGTGGTGTCACCCAGAACCGGCCGATTGCGTCCTGCATGGGGGTCAATACCGCAAGGATTGACACCTACGCCTTTGCCCTGGGCTCGGGCATTGCCGGGCTGGCTGGCTGTGCGCTGAGCCAGGTCGGAAATGTCGGCCCAGACCTGGGCCAGGGCTACATCGTCGACGCCTTCATGGTGGTGGTGCTGGGGGGGGTTGGGCAACTGGCTGGCACCGTCTACGCCGCACTGGGTCTGGGCATTCTGAACAAGTTTCTGGAAGGCTGGGCCGGTGCAGTGCTGGCCAAAATCGCGGTGCTGGTGTTCATCATCATCTTTATTCAAAAGCGTCCGCAAGGGATTTTTGCGATGAAAGGCCGCTCAGCGGAAGCTTGATCATGAGTGCCTCTATGAAACCTGTTGTCTCCTTGCCCTCCCCTGCCCCCTTACTCAGTCGCACCGGCTGGGCAGCCTTTCTGGTGGCGTTGATCGTTGTCTGTGCGGTGGCGCCGGTGCTCAATCTGCTGGTGCCAGCAGGCAGTCTTTTCCACCTGAGTGACTACGGCGTTGGGCTGGTGGGTCGCATCATGTGTTACGCGATCTGCGCCTTGGCGATGGACTTGATCTGGGGCTTTACCGGCATCCTGAGCTTGGGCCATGGTCTGTTTTTTGCACTGGGTGGTTACGCGATGGGCATGTACCTGATGCGCCAGATTGGCCTGGACGGCAACTACAAGAGTGAACTGCCCGACTTCATGGTGTTCCTGGACTGGAAAGAACTGCCCTGGCACTGGACCTTTTCCGACAGTTTTGTCGCCACCCTGTTCCTGATCATCGCGGTGCCCGGGATCGTGGCTTTTGTGTTTGGCTACTTTGCCTTTCGCTCGCGCATCAAGGGGGTTTACTTTTCGATCATCACCCAGGCCATGACCTTTGCCGCGATGCTGCTGTTTTTCCGCAACGAGACCGGTTTTGGTGGCAACAATGGCTTCACCGACTTTAAACGCATTCTGGACATCCCGGTGGCCACACCCAGCATGCGTATGACGCTGTTTGTGTTGACCGGTATCACACTGCTGGGCTTCTTTTTGATGGCACGCTGGTTAATCAACAGCAAGTTTGGCCGGGTGTTACAGGCGGTGCGTGACGCCGAAACACGTGTCATGTTCAGCGGCTACAACCCGCTGGGTTACAAACTCACCATCTGGACCATCTCGGCCATGATGTGTGGCGTGGCCGGTGCGCTGTATGTGCCGCAGGTGGGCATCATCAACCCGAGTGAAATGAGCCCGGCCAACTCGATCGAGATCGCGATCTGGGCAGCCGTCGGTGGACGCGCTACCTTGATCGGGCCGATCCTGGGTGCCTTCATCGTCAGTGGTGCCAAGAGTTGGCTCACCGTAGCCTACCCAGAGTTCTGGCTGTATTTCCTTGGCGCGCTGTTCATTGGTGTGACGCTGTTCCTGCCCGATGGTGTGGTGGGGCTGGTCAAACGCCTGGCAACAACGGCGGCCGCCAAATCAGGAGACAAGGCATGACCCCCGAACTGATGGAGCAAAACGCGCGTCACGCCGAAGCCTACCGCGCGGCGCACCCCTCAATCAGCGGCAACACCGAGTCCGGTGGCCGCGAGGCAGGCTTCTCGCGCTTGGCCGTTCCCGGCGAAGTCGACGTGACTCACGGGCGCATCCTGTATCTGGAAGACGTGAGTGTGAGTTTTGACGGCTTCAAGGCCATCAACAAGCTCAGCCTGGACATCGCCCCCGGTGAGCTGCGCTGCATCATCGGCCCCAACGGCGCTGGCAAAACCACCATGATGGACATCATCACCGGCAAAACCCGCCCGGACGAAGGCCGCGTGTTCTTTGGCAGCACCATCGACCTGCTGCGTTACAAGGAGTCCGAAATCGCCCAGATGGGTATTGGCCGCAAGTTCCAGAAACCCACGGTGTTTGAACAACTCAGCGTGTTTGAGAATCTGGAACTGGCGCTCAAAACCAACAAGGCGGTGGGTGCGTCGATGGTATTCAAGCTGGACTCCGCGCAAAGTGACCGGCTGGCCGAGGTGTTGCACACCATCCACCTGAGCGAGTGTGTGTCGCGCCAGGCGGGTTTCCTGAGCCACGGGCAAAAGCAGTGGCTTGAGATTGGTATGTTGCTGATGCAGGACCCCAAGCTGCTGCTGCTCGACGAGCCCGTGGCGGGTATGACCGACGAGGAAACCGAACGCACCGCCGAGCTGTTTTTGTCACTCAAGGGCAAACATTCGCTGATGGTGGTGGAGCACGACATGAGTTTCATCAACACCATTTCGGACATCGTCACGGTGTTGTGTGATGGGTCGGTGTTGGCGCAGGGCACCTTGGCGCAGGTGCAAAGTGATGAGCGGGTGATTGAGGTGTATCTTGGAAGGTAGTGCTTTGTCTTTGTCAGACGGGCTTGCCCTGCCGGGCGGGTGTCGGGATATGCGCCCGACTGCGCAGCTGGTTTTCTCCATTTCGCCTGAGCGGCAAGCGGTTGCCGGGATGTGCGCCCGGCTGCGCACTCACTTTCTTTCGTTTCGCCGAAAGAAAGTAAGCAAAGAAAGGGCGACCCCACTGTCTGCGACCCGAAGCAAAGCTTCGGGCAACCTGAGTGATGCAGGTTTGGCGGGGAACCGCTCGAACTCGCTACGCTCAGACAATCGCGGTTCTCTTTCCCGCCAAACCCGCGCCACTCAGGCGCATACAGAGGGGACCCACAGAATACCGCTCGTGGCGCATGACGCCACATTGCGCGTGCACCCGACCGCTGGAACCAACCAGCGCTGCAATGCCCGGCTAGGCCGGGCGAGCAGTGCTGCGCAGGGCGCCGTGGTGCGTCGGCGAGTAGCGCAGGGATGGGCGGATCAGGGATCGCGATTGTGTGAGGCGAAGCCGAGTTCGAGCGAGACCCCGCCCGGAACGAGCAACGCAGCGTACCGGCACCCCGTGCCGGGCGACGCATTCGGCTCGCTTTTCTTTTGGGCACTTTTCTTTGGCGAAGCAAAGAAAAGTGCCTCGCCCGCCGGGGCGAGACCCGGCCAACCTGCGCAGCAAAAATCAATAAAAAACACCAACCTGACTTCGCTCGCCGCAGCAACACCAGGCCTGCGCAACCAAGAACAAAAAGGATAAAGACAGATGCTGAATGTCACCAACATCAACCAGTACTACGGCGGCTCCCACATCCTGCGTGATGTGAACCTGCAAGCCGAGCTGGGCAAAATTACGGTGGTTTTGGGGCGCAACGGTGTGGGAAAAACCACATTGCTTAAAAGCCTGATGGGCCTGATACCTATTAAGACAGGCGCTATCGAATTTAATAACAAACCAATTCAGAACGCCACCCCCTTCGAGCGTGCGCGGGCCGGTATTGGTTTTGTGCCGCAAGGACGTGAGATTTTTGCGCGCCTCACGGTCGAGGAAAACCTGCGCATGGGTCTGGCCTACAAACCGGCCAGCACACCGATTCCACCCGAGTTGTTCGAGCTGTTCCCGGTGCTCAAACAAATGCTGCAACGTCGCGGAGGTGACCTGTCTGGCGGGCAGCAGCAGCAGCTGGCCATTGCGCGCGCGCTGGCGGCAGGCCCCAAACTGCTGATGCTGGACGAACCCACCGAGGGCATCCAGCCCAGCATCATCAAGGACATTGGGCGTGTCATTCGTATGCTGGCGGACCGAGGCGACATGGCGATTGTGCTGGTGGAGCAGTATTACGACTTTGCCCAGGAGCTGGCCGACCACTATGTGGTGATGGAACGCGGCGCGGTGCGAGCCCAAGGACTGGGCCGCAACATGGAGGCCGACGGCGTCAGGCAAATGGTGGCGATTTAGCAGCCAAGCGACAGCTTGGGTACCATGGCGTTTTCTGGTACCCACCTCTTATGCACGCCACCCTGCTTTTTGCCCACGGCTCACGCGATCCGGCGTGGCACCAACCCCTGCTCAACATCGCTCAGCGCATGGGTGAACTCTCGCCCGGTACCTGTGTACGTTGTGCTTTTCTGGAGCTGACCCAGCCCGACCTGCCCAGCGCCGCCGCCGAGGTGGTGGCACTGGGCGCCAGCCACATCACCGTGGTGCCGATGTTCATCGGTGTGGGCAAACACGCCCGGCAGGACTTGCCGGTGCTGATGGCATCCCTGAAAGACACCTACCCGCAGGTTCAGTGGCGGCTCAAACCCTCCGCAGGCGAGGAGCCTGCGGTGATTGACTTACTGGCCCGACTGGCCCTGGCGTGAGGGTCAGCTAAGCGCTTGCAACAAGGCCTTGGCGGCGGGTTCTGATGAGGCCGGGTTTTGACCCGAGATCAACAAGCCGTCGGTCACCACATAAGGCAGCCAGTCTGCGCCTTTGGAGTACGCCCCACCGTTGTGCTGGAGCATGTCTTCCACCAAAAATGGCACCACATCGGTCAGGCCCACCGCAGCTTCTTCGCTGTTGGTGAAACCTGTCACCGATTTGCCAGACACCACCGATTGGCCATCCGCACTCTTGGGGTGGCGCAACACCCCCGGTGCATGGCACACGGTGGCCACCGGCTTGCCAGCAGCCAGCATGGTTTCGATCAACTGGATGGACAGCACATCTTCGGCCAGATCCCACAGCGGGCCATGGCCACCTGGGTAAAACACGGCGTCAAATTCCTGTGTGGACACTTCCGAGAGTTTGAGTGTGTTTGCCAGATGTGCTTGCGCAGCGGGGTCTGCCCGGAAGCGATGGGTGGCTTCGGTTTGTGAGGCCGGGTCATCACTCTTGGGGTCCAGCGGCGGCTGGCCACCCAGGGGCGAGGCCAGCGTGATCACAGCGCCTGCGTCCTTGAACACGTAATAGGGTGCGGCGAACTCTTCCAACCAGAAGCCGGTTTTGGCACCGGTATTGCCTAATTTGTCGTGCGAGGTCAAAACCATCAGTATTTTTTTCATGTGTTTCTTTCAGAGAGTGAAGTTGGGAGAAGTTTCTGTGTCAATCTTTGGCCACGCGGACAATCAGCTTGCCAAAGTTCTTGCCTTCGAGCAAACCGATGAAGGCCTGTGGCGCGTTCTCCAGCCCGTCAACAAAGTCCTCACGGAATTTGATTTTTCCTTGGGCCAGCCATTGGCCCATCTCCTTGGCAAACTCCGGATAACGGTGCCCGTAGTCGTCAAAAATGATGAAACCTTGCATGCGGATGCGTTTGGTCAGCAAGGTGCGCATCAACAAGGGGCTGCGGTCTGGCCCGTCTGGCAATTGGGTGGCGTTGTAGTTGGCTATCAACCCACAGACAGGCACCCGTGCCGACGTGTTGAGCAGCGGCAACACCGCGTCGAACACTTTGCCTCCCACGTTCTCAAAGTAGACGTCAATGCCTTGCGGGCAGGCCGCTGCCAGACGCGCTGCAAAGTCCGGGCTCTGGTGGTCAATACAGGCGTCAAAGCCAAATTCTTCAACCGCTGCATTGCACTTGCTCGCGCCACCAGCGATACCCACCACGCGGCAGCCCTTGAGTTTGGCAATCTGCCCCACCACGGAGCCCACGGCCCCGGTGGCGGCGGCTACCACCACGGTTTCCCCGGCCTTGGGCGCACCAATGTCCAGCAGCCCCATGTAGGCGGTGAAGCCGGGCATGCCCAGCACCCCCAGCGCCAGTGAGGGCGCGGCCACGGCGGGGTCGAGTTTGGTCAGGCCACTGCCGTCCGAGACGGCATAGTCTTGCCAGCCGGTATAGGCCAGCACCCAGTCACCTTCGCTAAAGCCAGCATGTTGGCTGCTGGCCACGCGGCACACTGTGCCCCCCACCATGGTGGCGCCCACAGCCACCGCCGCGGCATAACTGGCGGCATCACTCATGCGTCCCCGCATGTAGGGGTCCAGCGACAGGAAAACGGTGCGCAACAACAGCTGGCCGGGACCGATGTTCGGCACGCTGGTGTTGGCCAGATGGAAGTTGGCGAGTGTGGGGGCACCCACCGGGCGAGATGCCAGTTGGATCTGGCGGTTGAGCTTGGCGTTTTGGGTCATGTGAGTCTCTTTTGGGATGAATGGGTGGGCTCAGATTGGCGGGCTTATAGCGCCGCCTCGAGCACACGTCGGCTGACTGCCAGGCTCACGTCACCGTGTTCACCCAGCTGGGTCATGCCATGGGCTTGTAATTGCGCCAACACCAAGTCAACGGCGTCCTGGCCCAGGCCATAGGCGCTGAGCCGGGTTGGCAAGCCCATGCGCTCGAAGAAATCGCGGGTGGCCTCAATCGCGGCGCTGATGCGCTGCTCATCGCTACCACTCTGGATACCCCACACACGCTGGCCATACTGCAGCAGCTTGTCGTGTTTTTGGGCGCGCCGCTCATTCAACATGGCAGGTAACACCACCGCCAGCGTTCGGGCGTGGTCGATGTTGTACTTGGCGGTGAGTTCGTGGCCAATCATGTGGGTGGCCCAGTCTTGCGGCACGCCAGCGCCAATCAGGCCATTCAATGCCAAGGTGGCCGTCCAGACCAGATTGGCGCGGTCGTCATAGTCAGGCTCCGATGCACTCAGCAGGCGCGGGCCAATCTCGATCAGGGTCTGCAGCAGCCCTTCTGCAAAGCGGTCTTGCACCGGCGCGTTGACCGGGTAGGTCAGGTACTGCTCCACCGTGTGCACAAACGCATCGACCACCCCGTTGGCCAGCTGTTTGGCAGGCAAGGTGTAGGTCTTGGTCGGGTCCAGAATCGCAAACTGCGGATACACATGGCGGCTGCGAAACGGCAGCTTGGCGCCCAGCGCATGGCGTGTGATGACCGCGCCGTGGTTCATTTCCGAGCCGGTCGCCGGCAGGGTCAGCACCACGCCAAAGGGCAGAGCCTGGGTGATGTTGCCACCAAATTTGAGCAGGATGTCCCAGGCATCTCCCTCAAAGGGCACGGCGGCGGCGATAAATTTGGTCGCGTCAATCACCGAGCCCCCTCCCACGGCCAGTAGGAAGTCAAAACCTTGCGCACGCACCATCTCAACGGCTTTCATCGCGGTCTCAAAACTCGGGTTGGGCTCAATGCCGCTGAAGGTGCTGTGGGTGCGTGCACCTAGAGCCTCACGCACCTGCGCCAGGGTGCCGGTTTTCTCGGCACTGGCGCCCCCCACCAGAATCAGGACTTTGGCCGTGGCAGGTACCAGCTGGGCCAGGTCTGCGATGCGGTCCTTGCCAAAAGCGATGTGGGTCGGGTTGTAGAAATCGAAGTTTTTCATGGGAATGGGTTGGTAGAAGTGGGTGAATGAAGGAAGGTGAAGCAATAAATACAGTAGACCGGTCGACTATAAAGTGGGCAAAAAAAAGCGACTGTGTGGTGTGCCTCTTAACGGGCAGTTGAACCCAACACTTGTTCCGTTGCCATCAAGGCGTGTTCAAAAGGGGATGCATCACGGCGCAATTTGGCCAGCAGGCTGGCGCCCAGCCACAGCTCATAAAGCGTCAGGGCGGTATTGGCCGCATCCAGGGACAAGGCCACAGAACCATCGGCGCGCGCGTCTTCCAGGCACTGGGCAATTCGGCTGACCACACGGTCGGTCCCACCCCGCAAGGTCAGGCGCATGGCTTCGGAAATATCGGCCACCTCGGCACTGAGTTTGACAATCAGGCACTTGCTACCCGCAGCAACAGCATCGCAGCTGTCCGCGCCGATGTCGCATTGGCTGACGTTCCAATAAGACCAGTAGGTCATCAAGCGTTGCCGTGCTGGTGTGCCATCAGGCTTGAACAAGTTATCCAACCGGGCCAGATACGTGTCGATGTAACGGGTCAGCAAGACCTCGCCGAAACGCTCCTTGGAGCTGAAGTAATGGTAGAACGAGCCCTTGGGGATACCGGCCGCGCTCAATATCTCGGACAATCCGACGCCCACAAAACCCTTGTGCGCAATCAAACGCTCACCACAATCCAGGATGTGGTCTTTGGTGCTGTTGGATTCGGTTGCCATGTCGCAAGTGTAGCACAAGTAGACCAGTCGTCTAGTTAATTAATGTCTGCAACTTTTTGGGGTAACACCATGTTGATGCCACCCCCATGACCATGGCATCACCTCAATCGACTGGCACGCACATTGACACCCCAGCCTGACCGCGTTGCCAGCACGGGCTGGCGCTGTGGTGGTCCAGCGTGGGGATGCCGTCCATGCTGATGTTGGCCACCCGGGTGTCAAGCGCTGTGACACCCTGCTTGTCGAGCAACAAGCGCAGCACCCAGCCTTGGCGCTGGCGGGCGTTGTCGGTTTCTTTCATGACAAAGTTGCCCACGCTGTAGATGATGGGTTTGCCCCGGTAGTGTTCAATCTCCTGCGTCACATGCGGGTGTCCGCCAATCACCGCATCCGCGCCCGCCTCAATCATCAGACGAGCCAGCTGGCGCTGGCGCGGGTTGGACGTCAGCTCGTTCTCCCAACCCCAGTGCATCACCGGGATCACCAGATCGGCTTTGTAAGTTGTGCGCGCCTTTTGGATGTCGGCCACGACTTGCTCGTCCTCGCTCCAGGCCACACCGGGGGCGTTGTGGTCAGCCTCGAAACTGCGCGGCATGAATTCGCTGTACCCCAGCAAGGCAATACGCAGCCCCTTGCGCTCAAAAATCAGCGGTGTGTGCGCCTCGGCCAGGTTGTGGCCGCCGCCAAACTGACCCAACTGCACGCCTTTCAACAGCCCCAGCATCTCGGCAAAAGCCTCTCGCCCAAAGTCACCCGAATGGTTGTTGGCCAGCGCCACCGCGTCAAAGTGGCGTTTGAGCACCGGCAAGACACGCGGGTGCGCCCGGAAGGTGTAGTTCTTGTCACCCGCCGAGCCCGTGGTGGCCACCACACATTCCAGATTGCCCAGGCGGATGTCAGCCGCCTTGAAAACACCGGCAAAGTCGGCAAACGGATCACCGCCTTGCGCAATCAGCTCACCAGCGCTGTCGTCCAAAACAATGTCACCAGCAAATACCAGGCTCACCGGTGCGCTGGTGTCCGCAGCAAACCCGACCGAACAGGCCAGCAGCAAAGCCGCTGCCACGGCACGGCGGCAATTGGACATCACAACCCGGCTCATGGCTGGACCCCCTGCAAAGTGCAGCTGTAGATCAACTCACGCTCGACCGGGCCCGCGTACAGATGGTGGGTGCCTGTGAGTGGGTAAGCGGTCTCACCCGTCTGAAACGGCGGCAGATGGATGGCCTCGTGGATCAGCAGCGGCTGTTGGCGGGTGTCCAGGTAGGCGTAGAGCTTGACGTAGTCCACCCGGCTGCCCTGCCCCACCATCACCGGCTTGAACCAGAAACGCCCGCCAATGTCGACGGCAGGCACCGGGTAGGGGTCGGTCACCGGTGTCGCCTCCAGCACATGGGCGCTGCCCGCGTAGGTGACCTCGCAGCGCAGCAGCGGTGTCGCCCAGGCGGTGGCGCCAAACACCAGAGCGGCCATCAGGGCAAGGTGGGTTCTCAAGGGAAAAGGGAGGTGCATGGGGTGCGTTCTCGGGGAATCCAGGGTATCGGATCAAATGGGCCAAACGCTGCCTGTGCAGGCAGCATCAAGGCCCTGGCATCGACCACACGGCTCAGACATGGTTCAGGATCAGGCCAGCCAGCGTCTGACCAGACACCAGCGTGACGCCATGCTCTTTGGCAAAGGACTGTGCCTGCGCAGACACCTCCCCCAGGCTGATGTAGACGCAGATATCAACGTCCTGGCTGCGCCCGGTTGCCAGCAGTTCGCGCAAGGGTTCAACCCCATGTGCGGCGGCTTTCCAGCGTTTGGCACTGACCAGAATGGTGCGGCCCGAGAACGTCAGCTTGAAGTCTGCCGCCGAACCGGGCAGTGGGGTCACCGCATAACCCTGGTGTTCATAGGCCCGCTGCAGCAGCGCTGAGAACTCACGCCAGGGCATCGCCCCTGCGCGTTCCAGCGCCTGTGCCACACGCTTCGAGTTGGGTCCCTGCCCCTGTTGCCACGCGCGGTACAAACCAATGCCCAGAAAAGGCAAGGCTGCCAGCATCCCGAACGGACGGTATTGGGCGGGCAACAGCGCACCACTGGCCAGCACAATCACCAGCACCACCAACATGCTGGCCCACCAGGGCGAGCGCAGCAGAACGGCGTACAAGGAGTTGGAGGACATTTTCCATTTCATGACGGTACCCGGGATCTTTCAAGGAGAAAAAAGGCTGCAGTGTAGAGGGGTCGGGCAGGTTCAGACTTCAGGTCGACCAGATGCGTGGGCTCACCGCAGGCAGCTGCCAGAAATGGGCACGCCAGGCCACCCATACCTGGCGCAGCAGCAACATGGCGGGCTCCACCAGCGGCGACAACACCCGCAGCACCATCACCTGCGGGTTCGGGCAGCTCACACCCGCGCTGGCGTGCAGCGCATGGGCGTCAAGCAGGCTGCGTGCGAGCTCCAGCCCAGCCTCACGGCGATGGCGCTCCAGCGGACTGCCACTCACAAAAAACAGCGAGGCCATACACCGGTGGCCAGCCAGCCCCAGCGGGCCATCCATCAACCGTTTGTCTGTCGCATCGATACGGCCTCGCTCCAGCCAAACACCCGGCACCTCGATATGCTGCAAAAAACTGCCCAACTCAAACGGCAAGGCGGCGCTGGGCAGGCCAAAGGCGGTCACATCCCAGCCCATGAACTCAGCCTGGGGCGCCAGGTTCAACGTCAGGCGGTTTTCGGCACGGCACTGGTTGTAGGCCAATGCTTCCAACGGCAGCCACTCCAAGCGGGCCTGGTCCTGCAGGTCAATCCGTGTGCGCTGCAGCGCCAGCTCACCGGCAGAGCGGTAAAAACGGGTGGCGCCCGGTGTGGTGAGCAGGCCGTGGGCCTTGCCACTGGCGGCCACCGTCATGTCCAGCGTGTCACCACCCACCAAGCCACCGGGTGGGTGCACCAACACGTTGTGGCAAATGCCATCACCTTCCGGGTACAGGCTTTGCAAGATACGTAGCGGGCCATTGTGGCTGTGCCGCGCCACCGTGCGCTCTTGCTCTGAGGTGTAGCGGATGTCGAGTTGGGCGTGCCAGGTCATGGCGCCAGTTTAGGCGGAGCCACCTGGGCAGCCGTCCAGAAACTGCTGTGCAGGGCGGCAATTTCTGCCTCGACCTCAGGCACCGGGCCAATCACGCGAATCGTTTTTTGCCCGGCGGCAAACACCGTGCGGCACGGCAAATCGAGCGTCGGGTTCTCGGCATGGTTGCCAGTCAGGCCCAGCAGGCGGCGCTCGGTCAGCCCAAACACCAGCTTGCCAATGTTCGCCCAGTACTGGGTACCGGCACACATGGCGCAGGGCTCCACGGTGGTCACCAGGGTGCAGTCCCCTAAAAAATCAGGAGCATACTGCCCAGCAGCTATGCGGGCCAGCACCGATTCTGCGTGATTGACCGTGTCGACATTGCCTTGTTCCAGCAGCACCGTCTCCAGGTCAGGCGCGACCAGAATCGCACCAAACGGGTGGTGTCCTTGGTTCATGGCTTGCCGCGCTACCTCGTTGGCGCGCCGCAGGTGGCGGTTGACTTGGTCCGGGCTCATCTGTTGCGCCACGCTCAATGCCCCTGCGAGCCGCGATGTGCCCAGCCGGTGGTGTGTTTTTCGATGACGCTGAACAGCTCGTACATCACCATCGCCATCGCACCCACCACCACCAGCCCGGCAAAAGCCAGCCCCATCTGCATGGACGACCCGGCCGAAATCAGCAGGTAACCAATGCCTTCGTTGGCAGCGGTCATCTCACTGACCGTGGTGCCCACAAACGCCAGCGTGATCGCCACCTTGAGAGAGCCATAAAAATACGGCATGGATCGCGGCAGGCCCACCTTGATCAACACGTCCCAGCGTTTGGCACCCAGCACCCGCAGCACATCTTCCAGCTCAGGCTCCAGCGTCGCCAAGCCGGTGGCGATGTTGACCATGATCGGGAAAAAGCTGATCAAAAACGCGGTCAGGATCGCCGGGCCGACCCCGATGCCAAACCAGACCACCAGAATCGGCACAAACGCGGCTTTGGGCAAGGCATTAAACGCCGTCATCAGCGGGTAAACCGCCGCATAAGCCAGGCGCGAGCTGCCGATCACAAAACCCAGCAACACCCCCACCACAATGGCCAAACCAAAACCCACCATCGTCACCCAAAAGGTGCGCCAAGCGTGGCCAGCGATGACATCACGAAACTCCCAGAACTGCGTCCAGATGCGCCACGGGCTCGGAAAAATGAACTCGGACACGGCAAATGCCGAGCACAACACCTGCCACAACACAAGCACCGCGGTCAGCAGCAGCCAGGGCGACCAGATTTCCATTTGTCTTTTGTTCATAGGGTCACCAGAAGGGTTGGGGGCCAATGTCAGTATTGGGGTCTGTTCTGAGCGTCATGGCACAACGGATGCACCAGTTTGGCGCACAGCACCTATGTGGCCACGCAGTTCGTGCACGATGTCGCCAAATTCCTGGGTGTAGGTGATCTCCAGGTCACGCGGGCGCGGCAAGTCAATCTCCCGGCGCACCACAAACCGGCCCGGGCTTTTGCTCATCACATACACCGTGTCGGCCAGGAACACACTCTCGCGCAGGTCATGGGTGACCAGGATCACGTTGAACTTCTGCTCGGTCCACAAGTCGCGCAAGATGCACCACAACTCTTCCCGCGTAAACGCATCAAGCGCACCAAAAGGCTCATCGAGCAGCAGCATCTTGGGCTCGTGGATCAGCGCACGGCAGATGCTGGCGCGCTGCTGCATGCCGCCCGAGAGCTGCCAAGGGAACTTGTCTTCGTACCCTCCCAGACCGACTTTTTGCAGCAGTTGGCGCGCACGTTCCTCGTATTCCTTGCGTTTGGCTTTGAAGTGGCTGCGGTAGGGTTCCACAATTTCAAGCGGCAGCAGCACGTTGTCCACCGTGGTACGCCAGGGCAACAGGCTGGGCGCCTGAAACGCCATGCCGCTGATCTTGAGTGGCCCGGTCACCGGCTGCTGGTCGATCAAAATTTTGCCCATGGAGGGCATCTTCAAGCCAGTGGCCAGCTTCATGAAGGTGGATTTGCCACAGCCCGACGGCCCGACGATGGCGATGAACTCACCCTGGCGCACCTTGAGGTCAATCGCCTCCACGGCAAACTGGTTTTCCACCAGCAACTCATGGTTGTAGGCCAGCCAGACGTCTGAAAAATCGACAAACCAGGGGGATGGCTCTTTGTGCATGTTGATATAAGAAATAGGCCTCCAGCCCTTTTAATATAAGGGATATCAGCTATTGAATTTGAGTAACACCACCAGCCAGGTCTTGGCCTGCCTGCACCTGGACACACAGTCAGACCGGCCCAGCGACTAGCGCTGCGCCGACCCGTCGCTCAGCACTTATTTCTTGGGCAACACGTCCAGCACGGCCTTGGTCGGCAAAAAGCTGCCGTTCCAGACCTGTTCGGGGTTCACGCGAGTCTTGGTGTTAAAGGCGTCCGACACTTGGCTGGCCATCAAACTCAAGCGTGGGCCGTTGACCTGGCCAAACCCTTCAGCACGGGCGTTGGGGCTGTTGATCACGGTGTCAATCGCGAGTTTGAGGCGGCGGGTTTCCAGCTCCACATTCACGATGCCGTCACGCGCTTTCACATCCGCAATGGCTGCTGCGGGGTTGGTGATCACGTCCTTGGCGCCCTTGGCAAATGCAGCCAGAAAGGCTTTGATCGCGGCCGGGTTGTCCTTGATCATCTTGGGCGAAACGATGATGGCATTGCCATAGAGCTTGACACCAAAATCGGGGTACGGCAGCACCGTCACATCAGCGGCCTTGACACCCCGTGCTTCCAGGTTCAACAGGGAGGTGAAGGTGAAGCCGGTGATGGCATCCACATCACCGCGCACCAGCATGGTTTCGCGCAGCGGCGGGTCCATCGCGGTCCAGGCCACATTGGTCACGGCGTTGGCCTTGGCAAAAATCGGGAAGGCACGGCGGCCCGCGTCAAACACCGGGGCGCCGAGTTTTTTGCCACTCAGGTCAGCCGGGGTTTTGATGCCGGATTTTTTGAGCGCCATCACCGAGGCCGGTGTGTCGTTGTAGACCATCATCACCGCCACCGGCTTGTTGGGTGCGTCGGGGTTGTTGGCGTGGAACTCCATCAGCGCGGCCAAATCGGCAAACCCCATGTCGTACGCACCCGAGGCCACACGGGTCACCGTGCCACCCGAGCCGTTGCCGGCGTCAATCGTCACATCCAGCCCGGCGGCCTTGAAATAGCCTTTGGCAGCGGGGGTCACAAAAAAGGCCGCAGGGCCTTCAAAACGCCAATCGAGCTGGAACTTGATCGGGGTGGTTTGGGCCTGGGCCAGGCCCAGCACCGAGGTGGCAGCCAGGGCAAGAGTCGTTTGGAGAAAAAAGCGTTTGGGCATGGGGACCTCGTGAAGACAGAAGTTGAGCTTCATCAAGATAGCAATATCGGTGCCAGCCGGGCCTGAAACGCGGCATCAGCGCAGCCAGCCCGGTCCCTGCCTTGCAAAAGCTAGTGTTTACATAGCTACATCCCCTTTCCAATTAAGGGCTAGAGGCCAAAAATGCATAAAACCCCAGCAACCCGATCCGGGCGAAAAGCCTAGCGCCGCAGCTGGTTCAGCGTTGTCTCCAGCCACTTCAACACCGCCGGGTTCTGGCTGGTGGCGATGTTCATGCGCATGAAGGTGCTGGGGCTTTGTTGCGGTGAAAACAGCGCGCCCGGCGCCAGCAGGTAACCCGCCTCCAGCGCCAGCGCGGCCAGCGCGATGGTGTCCACCCCGGTGTCAAACCAGCCATGAAAACCGGCCTGCGGTCGACAATAAGGTGTCAGACCAAGTGACTCCAGCCGGGCAAAGGTCGGCTCGCGTAACTCGTCGAGCGCCGCATGCACACGCTGGCAGTGTTTGCGGTAGCTGCCTTCGGTGAGTGCCCGGTGCACGATGCGTTCGTTGATCTCGGGGGTGGCCAGTGAGGTCAACAGCTTCTGGTTACCCAGGGTTTCGGCAATCTCGGCCGAAGCGGCCAGATAACCCACGCGCACATTGGGCACCAGCATCTTGGAAAAACTGCCCAGGTAAATCACCCGCTTGAGCTGATCCAGGCTGGCCAGCCGCGCTGTCGGAATGCCGCTGGGCAAAAAGTCGGCGTAAATGTCGTCTTCCACCACAATCAGGTCATGGGCCTCGGCCACACGCAGGATCTGGTAGGCCGCCGCAGGCGTCAGCAGCAGGCCGGTCGGGTTGTGCAACACGGTGTTGAGCAGCAACATCTTGGGCTGGCAACTGGCCGCCAACTCGGCCAGCGCGGCCACGTCTGGCCCCTGCGGGGTGTAGGGCAGGCTGACCAGGTTGACCCCCATCATCGAGAGCGTGCCCAGCTGCGCCGACCAGGCCGGGTTGCCCACAATCACGCTGTCACCAGGGCGCAGGAACTTGCGCGCAATCAGGTCCACCGCCTGGGTCGCGCCCGAGGTGGTCAGGATCTGTGCCGGGCTGGCAGATATCTCCAGCTCGGCCAGGCGCCGCACGATCTGCTCACGCAATGGCGCGTAGCCCTGCGCCAGCGCCGCGTGTGACAGCTGCAAACCCGCCGTGGCCGCCACCGAACGCAGGCCACCTTTGATCAGCTCACCGCCACACAAATCGGGTGGCAGGTAACCAAAACCGGGCGCCTTGTCGGCGGCAATGCCACTTTGCATGTTGCGGACCAGCCAGCCCATGTCGATGGGCTGGACCCGCGCCGGGGTGGCCCGGGCCCGTTTGGGGCTGGCCGCTTGCTCTGGCTCACGCACAAAAAAGCCCGCACCCCGGCGCGCCTGCAGCCGCCCACGCGCCACCAACCGCTCATAAGCCTCGACCACGGTGAATCGCGAGACACCCCGCTCTGTCGCCAGCTGGCGCACCGAGGGCATGCGCATACCAGGGCGAAACACCTGCTGGCTCATGCGCAACTCGGCCCACTGCACGAGTTGGTCCACCAGCGTGCCCTGCCCGCTCAAGGCGCTGGCGGGATCAGATGACTTGAGGTGTTGCGAGCTGGCCGGATCTGGGGACGTGGTGTTCATGGCCTTGGATTGTATTGGTCAAAAAACCGGGCCAGTTATCTTAACTATCTTGGTCACTGTACTGGTACTGTACAGGTGCAACACCTACAGTGTGGATACCCGTTTTTCCGATGAACCCTCGCCTGCAAGGAGCACAACATGCAACAGATCGAACACTATGAATTGGCTCAGCAACGCGTTGTTGGCCTGACATTGCGTGCGGGCTGCACGCTGCGTGTGGACCACGGGCGGCTGTGGCTGACGCAGCCCGGTCAACACCAAGACATCTGGCTGCAGGCTGGCGAGAGCTGGACACAAGCCACCACCGGACTGGTGTGGCTCAGCGCCGAACCCAGTGCGAAGTTTGAGCTGGTCCATCTGCTGCAGCCCTGGCCAGCGCTGGCACATCTGCGTGCTTGGCTCCCAAGCTGGGTGCGCCGCCGGGCTTGGCCCCGGCAAACCATCCAGGTTTGCCAGTCATCTTAAAAAACATAGCTGTCAGCCCTTGATGTGCTTGGGCCAGAGGCCTAAATAATCCAGAGAATGCCATGAACATCCGTGCCGCCAGCCCCCAAGACGCCAGCACCCTCGCCTGGCTGATCAGCGCCGCCAACCGCGATGTGGCCACACAGTTTGGTTTGACTGTGGAGAACTGCCCCAAACACCCGTCGTTCTGCAGCGCAGACTGGGTGTTGGCGGGCATGGCGCGGGGAGAGTGCTACTTTTTGGCCGAGGACAGCACCGGCCCCATCGGCTGCGTGGCCTTTGAGCCCGCAGGCGCGGGGCTGGCCTATCTGAACCGCCTGTCGGTGTTACCCGCCCAGCAGCGCCAAGGTGTGGGGGCGCAGCTGGTGCAACATGTGTTGCAGGTGGCCAGCGCCGCCGCTTGCCAGCGCGTGAGCATCGGGGTGATTGCTCAGCACATCGCGCTGCAACATTGGTATGGCCAGCTTGGTTTTGTGACTGCCGAGACAAAACACTTTGCACACCTGCCGTTTTCGGTGACCTACATGCACTGCCTGGTGCCACCCCCTTGCGTTACTCGCCGAAACGCCCGTCGCGCATGTCGCTGAGCGCCTGGTAGATCTCCTGCTGGGTGTTCATCACAAACGGGCCGTACTGGGCAATCGGTTCACCGAGTGGCTGCCCGGCGATCAACAGCACCTTGGCATCGGCAGACGCTTCGATCACCACGCCATCGGCTTCCGGGCTGTTGGCCAGCAAGGCCATACGTTGCACCGGTACCGTCTGCCCGGCGATGCTCACCTCGCCCCGGTACACATACACAAAAGCGTTGTGACTAGCAGGCACCACCTGCTCAAAGCGCGATCCGGCAGGCAGATGGATGTCCAGATACAGCGGCGCGGTGGTCTCACGTGTCACCGCACCACCCACACCGTGGCTGTCACCGGCAATCACCGTCACGGCCACACCTTGTTCGGTGGTGAGCTTGGGCAGGTCAGCCGCCTTGAAGTCGCGGTACCACGGGGCCATCATCTTGTCGCGTGCGGGCAGGTTCAGCCAGAGCTGAAATCCTTCCATCACACCGTCTTCCTGCTGCGGGATCTCGGAGTGGATCACGCCGCGCCCGGCGGTCATCCACTGCACACCACCGTTTTCGAGCAGGCCTTCGTGGCCCGCGCTGTCGCGGTGGCGCATGCGCCCGGCAATCATGTAGGTGATGGTCTCAAAACCGCGGTGCGGGTGATCCGGAAAACCGGCAATGTAGTCGTCGGGCTGGTCACTGCCAAAGGCGTCAAGCATCAAGAACGGGTCCAGTCGGCGCTGCAGGTTTTGTGTCAGCACCCGTGTGAGTTTGACGCCCGCGCCGTCCGAGGTGGCCTGCCCGGCCACCAGACGCTCCACGCTGCGCGGATGGGCAACGGTGGTGGTGTGTACTGTGGTGTTCATGGCGTTATCCTTTCATTGATAGCAAGAGGCCCTTGTTTCATAAGGGCTAGAGCCGAATTTTGTTTATGACTCAGGCCAGTGCGGCCTGCAGGTCGGCCTCAGCCTTGGCAAAACCTTTATCGCTGGCCTCAGGGCCCATGGCCAAACCTTCGGCATAGATGAAGTGCACATCGGTCAGGCCCAGGAAACCCAGCACCGACTTCAGGTACGGCACCTGGGAATCGTTGGCCGTGTCACGGTACAGGCCGCCACGGGCCAGCGCCACATAGACCTTTTTACCGGTGAGCAGGCCTTCAGGGCCGTTGGCCGTGTAGCGGAAGGTCACACCCGCGCGGGCAATCGCGTCAATCCAGCTCTTGAGCTGCACCGGCACGCCAAAGTTGTACATCGGCACACCGAGCACGATGGTGTCGTGCGCCTGGATTTCGGCGATCAGCGCATCGTCCAGCGCCACACGGGCGGCCTGCTCGGGTGTGCGTTGCTCGGCCGGGGTGAACAGTGCACCCAGCGCGGCTTCGTCCAGCACCGGGTGGGGTGTCACCGCCAGGTCGCGCAGCGTCAGGGTGGCGCCGGGGTTGGCCACATGCAGGCGGGCCACGATGCTGTTGGCGACACGGGTGGAGTTGGCGCCTTCGCGGCGGGCACTGGCGTTGATTTGCAGAATGTTCATGAAAGGCTCCTTGGCTGAGGTAAGTTGGGGGCGATGGGTGTACTGTATTTGTTACCAATCTCACTGAGAAGACCTCAAACTGGATAACATTGTTGTCATGATGGAACAATCAAGCCCCCACATCGACCCCAACGACCTGCTGGTATTTGCCCGTGTGGCCGACCTGGGCAGCTTCAGCAAAGCTGCCGAGCGCCTGGGCTGGCCCAAATCGACCGTGTCGCGGCGCATCTCGGCCCTGGAGACCCAGCTCGGTGAACGCCTGCTGTTGCGCACCACCCGGCGCCAGACGGTGACCGAGTTTGGCCAGCAGCTGCTGGACCACGCACGCCAGGTGGCGCTGGAGGTGGACGCGGTGGTGGCCCTGCGTGAACAGCGCCAGGCCCTGCCGAGCGGGCGGTTGCGGGTCTCGATGCCGAGTGACTTTGCCAACCTGCTGCTGGCCGACACCCTGGCTGCGTTTGTGGCCATGCACCCGGGCATCTCGCTGGAGCTGGACTTGTCACCGCGCCGGGTTGACCTGCTCGGTGAGGGGTTTGATGTGGCGGTGCGTATTGGCTCGTTACCTGACGACAACCTGCTGGCAGCGCGGCGGCTGGCGGTGTTTTCCAGCGGCCTGTACGCCGCACCAGCGTATCTGGCCGAACACGGTGACCCCCAGACCCCAGCCGAGCTGACCCAGCATGACGCGGTGCGCCTGCTGGGTGGCAATGGCGAGCCAGTCCCCTGGACACTGACCCGTGGTGAGGAGCGCTGGCAGGCGGTGCCACCCGGGCGCGCCACCGCCAATGCGCCCGAACTGCTGATCCGCCTGGCGCGTGCCGGTGTTGGCATTGCGGCGGTGCCGGACTATTTTGCGCTGCCCGATGTGCGGCGGGGTGAATTGCGCCGTGTCTTGCCCGACTGGGTGTTGCCCAGCCCGGTGGCCTGGGCGGTGTTTCCGGGGCGCAAACTCATGCCCGCCAAAACCCGTGTCTTCATCGACATGTTGCAGACCGCGCTGGGTGGCAGCGACAGCGCCTTGGCCGAATGAACATTTGCATGAGGCATACTGCGCCCCCGCCGCAACCCGGCCTGGAACCCTGAGCCCATGACCTTAGACACCCCCTGCCCGTTTGGTGAACGCCGTTACAACGCCTGGAACGAACACGTCAAAACCCGTTACGGCGGGCGCGTGCAAAAGGTCTCGGTGCAGGCCGGTTTCACCTGCCCAAACCGCGACGGCCTGCTGGGCAAAGGGGGCTGCACCTTCTGCAACAACGACGGCTTCACCCCGGGTTACCTCGACACCCAGCAAACCATCACCGAGCAGATCAGCGCCGGGCTCAATTTCCTGCGGCGGCGTTACCCCAACACCCAGCGCTACATGGCGTATTTCCAGAGCTACAGCAACACCTACGGCGAGTTCGAACGCCTGCGTGCCTGTTATGACGAGGCACTGGCCCACCCCGATATCAGCGGCCTGGCCATCGGCACCCGGCCCGACTGCCTGCCCGATGTGGTGCTGGACTACCTGGCCGAGCTGTCACGCCACCACATCATTGAGCTGGAGATCGGCATCGAATCGTGCAATGACGCGGTGCTGGCGCGCGTCAACCGCGGCCATGACTTTGCCTGCAGTGTGGATGCGATCCAGCGCGCCGCAGCACGCGGGCTGGAAGTGACCGCGCACCTGTTGTTAGGCCTGCCCGGTGAGTCGGTGGACAGCATGCTCGACGGTGCACGGCAACTCTCAAACCTGCCGATCCACGCGCTCAAATTACATCAGTTGCAGGTGGTGCGTGGCACCTTGCTGGCGCGGGACTGGCGGCGTGACCCCGAGTCGGTGCCGCTGCTGGGGGAAGATGAATGCATCGGCTTGCTGGCCGACTTCATCGAGCGGCTGGCACCGCACATCCTCTTGCAACGTGTGGGAAGCGAGGTACCGCCTTCGCAAAAACTCGCGCCCGAGTGGAATGTGCGCCTGTCTGAGCTGGCGCCCCGCATCTCTGCCGAACTGACCAAGCGCGGCAGCTGGCAGGGTTGCCGTTACCAGCCGACTCATTAAAAACAATAGCTGCAAGCCCTTTCATTCAAAGGGCTAGAGGCAATTTTTATCTACAAACTCTCACAGCGCCACATAGCGCTCTTTGCGGTGGTTGGTGGCCAGGGTCTGGTTCAGCATAAAAGCGCCCAGCACCGACAGCGCCACATGTTGCCAATCCACCACCGCAAACGAGCACAACAAAATCACCCCGTCCATGGCCATCTGCACCCGACCGGCGCGCCAGCCAAAGTGGTCCTGCAGGTAGAGGGCCAGCAGGTTGAAACCGCCCAGGCTGGCGCGGTGGCGAAACAGGATCAGGATGCTCACCCCCATCAGCAACCCCCCCATGACTGCGGTGAACACCGGTGACAAGGTGTCAAAACTGACCACCCGGGGCAGCAGCGTCACGATCACCGACAGCAGGCCCACCGACAAGGCGGTCTTGAGGGTAAACGCCCGGCCCATGCGCTGCCAGGCCAGCACGTAAAACGGCACGTTCACCACAAACATCACCAGCCCGAAGCTCCAGCCGGTGGCGTAGTGGATCAAAAACGCCACCCCGGCCGTGCCGCCGGTGAGCAGGCCGGTGTGGCTGAACATCAGCACCGCAAACGACATGAACAGGGTGGCGGTCAACAGCGCCTGCACATCTTCACGGGTGCTGTGGCGCAGCGCTTCCAAGGCCTCGGGGCTCAGGGTCGCGGGAGGGACAGCAGGTGTGGGGGCGGACGGTGGCATGGTCGTTGGCGGGAAAGCGCCTGGCAATGGGCAAGGCAGGCATGGTAGGCGCATAACGGCGCAACAGGTTTGCATATTGATGCACTCAATCACACCCAAGTGCATAATTTGTGCATGAAAACTCAAATCAATGACGATTCACTGCTCGACAAATACGATGTGGCCTTGTTGAGTGCCTTGCAGCAAGACGCCAGCGCCACCCACCAGCAGCTCGGCGAGCTGGTGCATTTGTCACCCTCACAGGTCAGTCGACGCATCACCCGGCTGCAGGCCAGCGGCATCATCCGGCGCACCGTGGCGCTGCTGGACCCAGCGCGTATCGGCCTGGGTGTGCGCGCCATCAGTTATGTGACGCTGGCGCGCCACGGTGAAGACGAGGGCGCCGCCTTTGAGCAGGAAATCGCTGCCTTCCCCGAGGTGCTGGAGTGTTTTGCAGTGACCGGTGAGTCCGACTACATCCTGCAGATCGTGGCGGCCAGCTTGAACGACCTGTCCGAATCGGTGTTACGACGCCTGACCCGCATCAAGGTGGTCAACAACATCCGCTCCAACATCGTGCTGCAAAGCATCAAAAGCAGCACCGAGCTGCCGCTGGGGCAGGTGGGGCGCTGAACCTTTGTGCCGGGCGACTTGCTACATGGATTGAAGCGGCTCAGGCTTGTTGTACATGGGCTTGCGGCATAAAAGGCCAACAAGTACCAAGCCGGGTCAGCGTGGTTGCCTAGCCCGCCATCACCGCGCGCATGTCAGCCAGCAAGGCCTCCACCGATTCGGGGGCGGTGTCCCAGGCACACATGAAACGGCAACCGCCACCCGCGATGAACTGGTAGAACTTCCAGCCTTTGGCTTGCAGGGCTGCCACCGCCTCTGGCGGCAACTGCGCAAACACGCCGTTGGCTTGCGGCGGGTGCAAAGTGGTGACACCGGCAATCGACAACATGCCGGTGTAGAGTTTCTGCGCCATGGCATTGGCGTGGCGGGCATTGTGCAACCAGACGTCGTTTTCCAGCAGACCGACCCAGGGCGCAGAGATGAAGCGCATCTTGGAGGCGAGTTGTCCCGCCTGTTTCACGCGCCAGGCAAAGTCTTCAGAGAGTTTGCGGTCAAAAAACACCACCGCCTCCCCCACCGGCAAGCCGTTTTTGGTGCCACCAAAACACAACACATCCACACCGGCGCGCCAGGTGATGTCGGCCGGTGAACAACCCAGGTGAGCCACCGCATTGGCAAAGCGGGCGCCGTCCATGTGCACCCGCAGGTTGTGTTTCTGCGCCATCCAGGAAATGGCACGCACCTCATCGAGGCTGTAGACGGTGCCCATTTCGGTCGCCTGGGTGATGGAGACCACCTGCGGACGTGGGTAATGGATGTCGCTGCGTTTGGTCACCAGGGTGTGGATGGCCTCTGGCGTGAGTTTGCCCAGTTGCGCTGCGGGCGATTGGTTCTCGCCCACCAGCAGTTTGGAGCCGTTGGAGAAAAACTCCGGCCCGCCACACTCATCGGTTTCGATGTGCGCCACCGGGCTGCAGATGACCGAGTGGTAACTCTGGCACAGGGACGCCAGCGCCAGGGAGTTGGCGGCGGTGCCGTTGAAGACGTAGTAGACGTCGCATTCGATGTCAAACAGCTGGCGCAGCATATCGGTGGAGCGCTGGGTCCAGCGGTCATCACCATAAGCGGGTTCGTGGCCGCTGGCATTGGCTTCACCGAGCCAGTGCATGGCCTGAGGGCAGGCGCCTGCGTAGTTGTCACTGGCAAATTGTTGTCGGGCCACACGCTGGGTCGCGGCGGCATGGATGTTCGGGACTGTCACAAAAACATGGCCTTTCTGCCGGCAGCGTCGCCCAAAACCTGTTTGACCGCCACCCTGGCGAAGGCAGACGATAGCAGAACCGCATGCTGCCCTGCCGCAGGGCCGCGCGCTCAGTTGAGCATCATTTGTTTGCCCTGGCGCCGCAGCGACACCGCATCGGCCTGCTCCAAGGTGGCCTCCCCTGCGCGCAAGCGGAACAAACGCAGGGAACTGCGCACAGACTGCACCTGCTGCGACAGCGAACTGGCGGTGGCGGCCAGCTCCTCGACCATGGCGGCATTCTGCTGGGTGATGGTGTCCATCTGCACGATGGCTTCGTTGATCTGGGAAATACCCAAGGTCTGCGCCGCCGAGGCGCGGGTGATTTCATTGAGCACCGTGTTGACCTTGTCCACAGACTCCTGGGCACTGAGCATTCGGGTGAGGGCCAGTTGGGTCTGTTCACTGCCCACACTCACACGCGCGGTGGATTGGGTGATGAGCTGCTTGATGTCTTTGGCAGCCGCCGTGGTGCGCTGGGCCAGCGCCCGAACCTCCGAGGCCACCACCGCAAACCCGCGCCCCTGGTCTCCCGCACGGGCTGCCTCCACCGCCGCATTGAGGGCCAGGATGTTGGTCTGAAAGGCCACCCCCTCAATCAGCTGCATGATGTCGGTGATGCGCCGGGAAGACTCGGAGATATCCTGCATGGACTGGGCGACCGATGCCACGGCCTGGTTGCTGCGTGAGGTGACCTCACTGGTCTCCTGCGCGATGTCAGCACCCTGTTTGGCCGAGGCCGCACTCAGCTGGGCGGTGCTGTTGATCTGCTCCATGGACGCAGCGGTTTCCTCCAGGCTGGCGGCCTGCGACTCGGTGCGGGCGGAGAGGTCATGGTTGCCTGCGGCAATTTCCTGGACCGAGGTGCTGAGGCTGTCAATTTCATCCCGCACATCACTCACAACGGTGCGCAGGTTCACCGACATTTGCATCAAGGCCTGCTGCAAGTTGCGAAATACACCGCTGCCCCGCACAGCCACCTTGTGGGAGAGGTCGCCAGCGGCCAGCTGGTTGGCATCGCCCAACACATCGGACAACGGGCGGATGGTCATGTACCAATTGGTCCACACCAACAGTGCCGCTGCCAGGCCGGCCAGGGGCAACAAGGCCATCCAGCTCAGCCCGCTGGCCGCCGCCAATACCAGCAAGGCCATCAGCGCCACTTGCATCAGCGCGAGCCTGGCCACCAGGCCGGGATTCATCAGACGCAACAAACGGCCGACCACATCTGTTCGGACCACCTGCCCCCGGTGCAACCGCAGGGTCTGTTTGCCCGCCTTGGCTTGTGCCTGCATGCGGGCGTACAACTCTTCGGCGGTCTTGACAGACTCGGGCGAGGGCAAGGTCCGCACCGACAGGTAACCGGTGATCTGCTCACCATCCATCATTGGGGTCGCGTTTGCACGCACCCAGTAGTAGTCGCCATTTTTGCGCCGGTTCTTGACCAGACCACTCCAGGGTTGCTTGGCCTGGATGGTTTCCCACATGTCGCGAAACGCTTCCGCCGGCATGTCGGGGTGGCGCACCAGATTGTGGGGTTGCCCCAGCAGCTCGGCGGTGGCGTAACCACTGACCTCCACAAACGCGCTGTTGCAATACACGATGCGACCCTTGAGGTCGGTGACCGACACCAGGGTCTGGTTAGCTGGAAAGACATATTCCTGCTGGGAAACAGGCAAATTTTCACGCATGTACTGGCTCCTGATTCGAAAACTTCGGAAAACCAACGCGGTATCTTGTTGTTATGACTGAACTTGCTTCAGCCCCAGACAGCACGTTGTCAAGGTCGTGCTGCCGGGTGTGTAACCCCCGGTTACAAGCGGACTGTATCGCAGACTACGTCAAAGTGTTGCCCGGGTACAGCTGTGATTACCCTCTAGTGCTCAAAAAAACCACCCACCACCAGGTGTTGGTCCACGCGGGTTCAGGCCTGATGGACCTGGTTGCGCCCCTGCGCCTTGGCATGGTACAGCGCAGCATCGGCACGGCGGTAGAGCGTGGTGGTGGTGTCTGCTGCACTGACGGCGGCCACACCCAGGCTCATGGTCATCACCCCCAAGGGAAGGTTGCCGCAGTGTGTGATGCCCATGCCTTGAAAGCTGGCACGGATCTGCTCAGCAACAGCACCCGCCTGCTCTGCTGTCACCCCGAGCAACAACACACCAAATTCCTCACCGCCCAGGCGCGCAGGCAAGTCGAGCTCACGGCGCAAACAGCTGCGCAAACACTGGGCCACTCTTTGCAGGGCCTCGTCACCCGCCGGATGGCCATAACTGTCGTTGTATTTCTTGAAGTAGTCCACATCCATGAGGATCAGCGCCGCGGGTACCTGTTGCCGGGCATGCTGCGCCAGCATGTGTTCCAGGCGCTCATTAAAAGCGCGCCGGTTGGGCAGACCGGTCAGGACATCGGTCTGCGACAGGTTTTTGAGTTCCTGGACCTGATGACGCACCACGGCCACCAGTTCCCGGGTGTAGCGCGCCAGCGCCGCCATTTCGTCATGGCCACTGACGGTGACCTCCCCGGTCCAACGCCTGGAATCCACAATCTGCGCCAGTTCTTCACGCAAGCGGTTGAGTCGGCGCACCACCACCCGATCCAGCAACAGGACCAGCAACACCCCGCAGGTCAGAATCAGGGCGATCACCACCGCCTGGGTGGTGTCATAACTGCTGTTGGCCAACTGCGCGTGCCGACGGGGCCAAGACATGCGTACTTGGGCAATGTCGTTGCCAAACAAGCTGGTGATGGGGTAACGCAATTCAATGTCGTGCTCCTGCGCCAGCACCTGCACCAGCTCTTGGCGAAACACGTTGTCCACCACCAGCGGGGATTTCACAATGAGCGGCGCATTGGGCACATCCACAATGCCAAAACGAATGCCGGTGAGTTCAGACACCTTCTGGATCATCTCCTCGTTGAGCCATTGCCCGATCACCAGAAAACCACGCGGGCTCCCTTTGCCTTCGCTGTTGAGCACCAGGCTGAAACACACCAGTGCCACCCGCGACCTGGCCTTGATGGCACCGCAGCCACTGCCTTGGGGCGACAGACTCGCATACCCAGGGTAGGCATATCCGCGCTGCCGGGTTTCATCGGTCACTGGTGTTTCACCCTGCGCACCAGGCACCTCACTCATCTCCACCACCTTGCCATCCGGATCCAGCAGCAGCAGGAAGTCCACATCGGCCACCGTCAGGGCGTCCACTGTCAACTCGTTGTGGCGGAACTCGGGCGAGCGCCGTCGCAGGTGTTCATACAAGGCGGTCCAGTTGGCCCAGGACTTCAAGGTGCCGTTGACCTCCAGCGTGCGAGCCTGCAAGGTGTTCATCAGGCGGTGCAGTTCGGCCCGCGCCTCAATCTCTTCTTGCTGCGCCGCTTTCTCATGGCTGCCCCAGCGCAGAGCAATCAGGGTCAACAAGGCCAACACCGACAGGATACTGACCAGGTAAAGCGAAATTCTTCTTCTCAGCCCCAATTCAATGACTCCCGTCTGGTGTCTTGTGTGTCAATCCGGACACAAACCAACAATTGTCCATCATGTTGAACAAATGCACAAAGCCCTGCCGGCCAGCTGCAAAAAAGTAGAGCAACCGGCCCTTGATTTACAAGGGCTGGAGGCCCAAGATCTTTGCAAGAACACCTCAGCCTGCGGAGATCTGTGTCTGACGCGGTTCATCCACCCTGCCACGCGGTTCAGGCCAGGTGCACCCGATTGCGGCCCTGGGTTTTGGCTTGGTACAGCGCGTCGTCGGCCCGCTGGTACAAGGTCGTGGCGGTGTCTTGGGGCGTCACCACCGCCACACCCAGGCTCATGGTCATCACCATAAGCGGAGGATTGGCGACGTGCGTCAGGGCCAGCTCCTGCATCGCAAGCCGGATGTGCTGGGCCGCCGCACAGGCCTGCTCAGCGCTCACGCCTTGCAACAACACCCCAAACTCCTCACCCCCCAGCCGCGCCGGCAGGTCCAGCTCACGGCGCAAGGCGCTGCGCAGGCACCGGGCAATAACCTTGAGCGCCTCGTCACCCGCCGGATGGCCATAGGTATCGTTGTATTTCTTGAAATGGTCCACATCCATCAGGATCAGGGCAGCAGACAGCTTCTGCCGGGCATACTGCGCCAGGATGTGCTCCAAGCGCTCATCAAATGCCCGTCGGTTGGGCAGGCCCGTCAGGGCATCGGTTTGTGACAGATCCTCGAGCTCCTGCACCTGCTGGCGCACGATGAGCACCAGTTCATGGGTGTAGCGCGCCAGCGCTGCGAGTTCATCGCCACCGCGAATCGAGACCTCGCCCGCCCACCTTCTGGAATCGACAATGCTTGCCAGTTCCACCCGCAGCAGGTTGAGCCGCCGCACCACCACCCGATCAAGCAGCAACATTAGCAGGGCGCCACTGAGGACGATCAAGGTCAGCACCACCATCTCGGTGATGTCACTGCTGGTGTCCACCATTTGTCTCAACCTGCGAGGCCAACGCATGTGAATTTCGGCAATATCCTGCCCCAGCAAGCCGGTGAGGGGGGATCGCAGCTCAAGCTCCCGCTGGCTGTCATGCTCGATGACCTGCACAGCGTCCTTACGAAACATGTTGCTCGTCATTGCCGCTGCGGTTGCCGGTGGCGGCTCCTTCCGGGCTTGGGTGGGAACATCAACGATGTCGAACATCAGGCCTGTCACTTGGGACACCCGCCTGATGGTGTCTTCGTTGACCCATTGACCCAATGCAATGTAACCACGGGCATGCCCTTGGCCCTGACTGTTGAAGATCGGACCGAAACACACCATTGCCACCTGCGTCCTGGCCTTGATCGCACCACAGCCACTGGCGCCCTGCGACGACTTGACATAGGCGGAAAAATACACCGATTGCCTGATCATTTCTTCAGTCGCGGGCAAGTCTCCGCCAACACCTGGCACCTCGGTCATGCCAATCACATGCCCGGACAAATCCAGCAATGTCAGAAAGTCCACACCCGCCTCCGCCAGTTCCACCGCACCCAGTTCCTCTTCGAGAAACCGAGATGTGCTGCGGTCCACAACATAGTCGTACAGCTCGGTCCAGTTGGCCCAGGACTTCAACGTCTCCTTGAGTCCAAGCGTGCTCAACTGAAAGGTGGCCGTCAGCCGGTCAAAGTCATCGCGCGCCTCCGCCTCGTCAAGCTGGTCGGCTTTTTGATGACCGTGCCAACGCAGCGTCACCAGGGTCAACACCGCCAAAATGGACAGGATGCCAACCAGATACAGCGATATCCGCCTTCGTAGCCCCATGTCAGTTGCTCCTGTTATACCTGTATGGCCTTGCTCTGTGGACAAGTTTGAGAATTGTCCCCCATATCAGACGAACGCAATGCGTCAAATACTGGGCCAACCGGCTAGCGCTTGTCTGGATTGACACGGGGGGTGCGTTGATTGAACATGGCAAAGCAGGTGTGACCGACCGCAAGAACTCACACACTGTCTCAATAATCCATCACAGGAAACAACATGACACGTTCCATTCGCGGGCTGCTGCTGGCCGCTGTACTTTCGCTTATAGCGCCACTGGCGGCCCACGCAGGTTTGCAGGCCCTCAACCAGTTGTTTGTGTTTGGAGATTCACTCTCTGATGGGGGCAATTACGCTGGCCCAGGCGGACCGGGCACCTATCCGCCATCACCCTATGCCTCCACCCGGTACTCCAACGGGCCGACCGCGGTGGAATACCTGTGGCAGGCGTATCACCCTAATGACACCAGTTTCAAGCCTTCTAGCCTTGGTGGCAGCAATTACGCGCTTGGCGGCGCCACCAGCGGCAGCAACAACTTCAACGCCATTAATCCCCAAGTTCCTGCGGCCCTGCGGCAATGGTTTGGGTCGCAAGGCGGGGTCGGCAGCCAGGTCACGACCTTCGCCAACAATTGCGACGGGTGTTTTAACCCAGACCAGTCACTTTTTGTGGTCTGGGCCTTCCCAAACGACGTCTTTTACAACTCGGCGCTGGCGATGGCAGGGATGGCTGCGTTGTCACCCGAAGCCGTGATTACGCAAGGGGTAGCGAACATCAAAAGTGCCATTCAGGACCTGATCAGTGAAGGCGCGACCAACTTCCTGATTCCCAATATGCCCGATCTTGGCAACACGCCTGCCTTTCAAGGCAACAACGGCTTGACCGGCCTGACGCTGGCGTTTAACTACGCCCTGTCAGGCGCCTTGGCGGAACTTGACCAGACCATGAACAACAGCGTGGACATCACGCTGCTGGACAGCTTTGGCACGCTCAATGATGTGATCACCAACAAAGACAAGTACGGCATGAAAAATGTCACCCAGCAGTGTGTGCAACATCTTGGTGATGCGAACAATCCCTGCGACCCCGACAGCTGGCTGTTCTGGGATGGTGTGCACCCCACCAGCGCAGGGCACGCGATTCTGGGCGCCCAATTTGCCGCCGCCATCGATGTGCCGGAGCCCGCCAGCCTGTGGCTGATGACACTGGCCCTGGTGCTGCTGGGCTGGCGCTGGCGGGCACACCAGTTGCGTTTTGGCACGCAAGCCGCTTGGCGGCCGAAATCCCTGCCCGCGCCGGCCTGACACATCAAAAATGAGAGCTATCAGCCCTTGATAGATAAGGGCCGGAGGCCAAAAAGACTTGCAAACGCTGCGTTAACCCTCAAACTGCGGGTGCAGCTGTTTGATGCGGCTCATGACCATGGCGGCGGCGGCGGTGCGGGTCTCGACCCCCAGTTTGGCAAACACCCGCTCCAGGTGTTTTTTGACCGTCATCGGGCTGCTGCCAACAATGTCACCGATGTCGCGGTTGATCTTGCCCTTGACCACCCAGTACAGCACCTCGGCCTCGCGCGGGGTGAGTTTGAAGCTCAGCGCGATGGCCTCGATCACACTTTGTTCACTGAGCTCCTGCATGATGATCAGCCAGTCGCCCCCGCCCTCACTGTCACCAATCTGCTGGTGCAGCCGGAAGGTCAGGCGGTTGGCGCCATGCTCGACACTCAGACGTGGCGGCTCGGTCAAAGGCTCCTTGGCTTGCACATGACGGCGCAGCCAGACCAGCACCGGCTCGGGGGTGATCGGTGCGTCGGTGCCGTAATAACGCGCCAGCAGCTCCCGCGCCAGCGGGGTTTGCCACATCAGTTTGCCGTCGCTCACCCGCACCGTGATGCTGGCGTAACCAAAGGCGTCGAGTGCACTGCGCGCCTGGCGCCGCTCACGCGCGCCCTGCAAATGCACCGCCATGCGCGCCAGCACCTCCTTGGGTTTGATCGGTTTGGTGACGTAGTCGACCCCGCCGGACTCGAGCGCGGCCACCAGGTGTTCGGTCTCGGTCAGACCGGTCATGAACACAATCGGGATGTGGCTGGTTTGCGGCAGGCTCTTGAGGCGGCGCGCCACCTCAAAACCGTCCATGCCGGGCATCATCGCGTCGAGCAGGATGATGTCGGGCAAGACCTGGGCAGCGCGTTGTAAGGCAGCCTCGCCGTTGATGGCCACCAGCACGGTGTAGCCTGATTCATCGAGTGCGTCATGCAACACCGCCAGGTTGTCGGGCACGTCGTCGACGATCAGCACCACGTCGCTGTTGGCACGGTCCAGCGTGCGGTCCAGCAACGGGCGCGGCAAGGCGCTTTGCAAATTAGTTTTCGTTGGCATAACTGCTCAGTTGGCCCAACATGGCCTCAAACTGGAACTGCTTGGCCAGCTCACGCATGCCCGCTACAAAGTGGGCGCAATGCGGGTGGTTCAGTTCGATGGTGTCGAGCTGGTTCAAGATGCCGCGGTAGTACCCCAGCACCACCAGCTCACGCAGCGCGTCGACCTGCGGTTTGGGTGGAACCACCAGCTCGGCCACCGGTGCGGCCGTGTCCTCAGCCACCGGCACCGGGTTTTCCAGCCAGCTCAGTTTCAGGCGGCGCTCCAGCCAGTCCAGCAGGTCAATGTGGCGCACCGGCTTGAGGATGAAGTCCTCGCTCGGCACACCCAAGTCGTTGTCCAGCCCACGGTCAAACGCGTTGGCTGAAACAATAGCAACAAATGGCGCAGGATAAGGGCTATCAGCCAATAAGACACGTAAACGGCGGATGGTTTCCCAGCCGTCGATTCCGGGCATGGCCAGGTCCATCAGGATCACCTCAGGCAAGTAGCCAGCGGCCAACAGGTCCAGGCAGTCGTGGCCACTGGCGGCCGTGCGCACCTCAAACCCGAGCGGCTGCAATAACTTGACCAGCACCTCGCGGTCGGCCTCCTCGTTGTCCACCACCAGGATGCGTCGGCGTGCCCCCGCGTAGCCCCGGCGCGGGCGGCGCACAAACAGGCGGTTCTGGTGTTTGGAGGCGGGGGAATACACCGAGTGATCGAGTGCACTGCTGACCTCGGGCAAAAACAGCTTGGCCTTGAAGGTGGAGCCCACACCGGGTGTGCTGCTGACCGTCATCTGGCCACCCATCAGGTCGGTCAACATGCGGGCAATGGTCAGGCCCAGGCCAGCGCCGGGTGCGGCATTACCCGCACCCTGGGCACGTGTGAAGGGCTCAAAAATGCGTGTGAGTTCGGACTCGGACAACCCCGGGCCGGAGTCCTCCACCTCGATCACCGCCATCTCACGGGCATAACTCACTCGCAGCGTGACCTGGCCTTGGGTGGTGAACTTGATGGCGTTGCCCACCAGGTTGATCAGAATCTGACGCACCCGTTTTTCATCAGCACGCACCACGGTCGGCAGGTTGCCGTCCACCTCACAGCGGAAGGTCAGGCCCTTGGCTTGTGCCTCCAACTCAAACAGGCTGGCAATATCGCTCACAAAATCGGCAAAGAGCAGAGGTTTGACCAAGAGGGTGAGGCGCCCGGCCTCAATGTGAGCCATGTCCAGCGTGCCTTCGATCAGGGACAGCAGGTGTTCACCACCGCGTTTGATCACGCTGACCGCCTGTTTGCGGTGCGCCGGGATGCCCGCGTCTTCCCCCATGAGCTGGGCATACCCCAGGATGCTGTTGAGCGGTGTACGCAGTTCGTGGCTGATGGCACTGATGTAACGACTTTTGGCCTGGTTGGCCAGATCAGCGGCGGCGCGCGCCTCTTCAGCCACCTGTTTGGCGCGTTGTAATGCCTCGTCGGTCTGGCGGTGCAACTCGATCTCGCGCAGCAACAAATGGGTTTGCCGGTTGGACTCTTCCTGCGCCACCAGACGGCTTTTGTGCGCCAGCACCACCCACCAGGCCACCAGACCACCAATCAGGATCAGCGCCATGTAGGCCTTCAAGAAACCCGCGCGCAACACATCCATGGCTGATTGCAGCGCCTGTGGGCTGCTCAGGGTCTGGGCCAAGGTTCGGGTTTCCTGGTGGTAGAGCAGCCCGAACACACTGGCCAGCAGCGGCGCAATCACCAGCATCAGCATCAGAAAGGTGCCCAGACCTTTGTCAAGATGCGCCCAGGCAGGTTGCGGCAACAACCAGCGCAGAGCAGCCTGCCACTGGCTGGACAGGCTGGCGTGGGGTTTGCACAGGTCACCACAACGTGCATCGAGCGTGCAGCACAGCGAGCAGATCGGCCCCTGGTAAGCCGGGCAATGGGCCATGTCCGGCGCCTCGTACTCGCGTTCACAGATCACACAGGTGCTGACCTTCAGGCGCTGATAGCTGCCACTGTCTGCCTTGACTCCTTCTCCCTCTGGGAGAAGGTTGGGATGAGGGTTGGGCCGCGCCAAGTAGTATTTGCCACCCGTTGCCCAGGCCAGCAGGGGCGAGGCAAGCAACGCGGTGCCCAGGGCGATCAACGCCGAGAACGCCTGCGCCAGCGGCCCCAGAACACCCAAGTGGGCGGTGATCGACAGGCCAGAGGCCAGCACCATCGCCCCCACCCCCACCGGGTTGATGTCGTACAGGTGGGCACGTTTGAACTCGATGCCCGGTGGCGACAGGCCCAGCGGTTTGTTGATGACCAGGTCCGCCACCACCACCATCATCCAGGCAATCGCGATGTTGGAGTACAGCCCCAGCACCTCCCCCAGCGCGGCAAACACGTTCATCTCCATCAGCATGAAGGCGATCAGGGTGTTGAACACCACCCACACCACCCGCCCCGGGTGGCTGTGCGTCAGGCGCGAGAAAAAGTTGCTCCAGGCCAGCGACCCGGCGTAGGCGTTGGTGACATTGATCTTGAGCTGCGACAACACCACAAACAGCGCGGTGGCCGCCACCGCCCAGCCGTAGTTGGGAAAGACGTATTCATAAGCCGCCAGATACATCTGGTTCGGATCAACCGCACGCTCGGTGGGCACCGCGTTCTGGATCGCTAGGTAAGCCAGCAAGGCGCCGCCCAGCATCTTGAGCACCCCCAGGACCACCCAGCCCGGCCCACCCGCCAGCACACCCAGCCACCAGCGTCGGCCATTGGCTTGGGTTTTGGCGGGCATGAAGCGCAGGTAATCGGCCTGCTCACCCATCTGCGTCATCAAGGCCACCCCCACCGTCAACGCAGCACCAAAAAGCGGCAGATTAAAACCATCCGACGATCCTTTATCACCAATGTAGTGCGTCACCCCGGCAAAAGCGTTCGGGTCGCGCAGCAACACATAGACAAAAGGCACAACCAACATCACCAGCCACAGCGGCTGCGTCCAGACCTGCAGGCGGCTGATGGTCGACACCCCATGGGTCACCAGCGGAATCACCGCCAGCGCACACACCAGGTAACCCCAGCGCGGCGGGATACCCAGCGCCAGCTCGAGCGCATAGGCCATCACCGCTGCCTCCAGCGCAAAAAAGATGAAGGTGAAGCTCGCGTAGATCAGCGAGGTGAGGGTCGAGCCGATGTAGCCAAAACCCGCGCCACGGGTCAGCAAATCCATATCCACCCCATACCGGGCGGCGTAATAACTGATGGGCAGACCGGCCAGGAAGATGATCAGCCCGGTGGCCAGAATCGCCCAAAACGCGTTGACAAAACCGTATTGCACCAGCAGCGTGGCACCCACCGCCTCCAGTATCAAAAATGCAGCAGCACCCCCAAGCGCAGTCTGGGCTACCTGCCATTCCGACCACTTGCGAAAACGCTGCGGGGTGAAACGCAGCGCGTAATCCTCCAGGGTTTCACGCGCGACCCAGCCGTTGTAGTCCCGGCGCACCAAAGTGATGCGCTGGGGCGCTTTTGGTTCGGAATGGGGCACGGCAACAGAAGGGGGAAATACATCGTTTGTCACAGGCCAGAACGTGCAGTTTTCGTGCCACCTGCCATACCAGCCCTGCATACGGCACAGCTTTTGCATAATGCCTCGCATGGAACTCACACCTCGCGTTCGGACCGCATTTGCGGCCGCACGAGCTAATTATTCAAAGCATTGAGTGAAACGAAATAAATGGAATTAACCCCTCGTGTTCGGCACGCATCAGCGGCCGCACGAGCTAATGACCCCAGCAATGAGTAAAACGAAATGGAATTGACCCCTCGTGTTCGACCGGCATGGACGGTCGCACGAGCTAACGACCCCTGGATTGAGTGAAACGAAATGGAACTGACCCCTCGTGAAAAAGACAAACTCCTGCTGTTCACTGCCGCCCTGCTGGCCGAACGGCGCAAGGCCCGTGGCCTCAAGCTGAACTACCCCGAGGCGGTGGCCTTGATCAGCGCCGCCGTCATGGAGGGCGCACGCGATGGCAAAACCGTGGCCCAGCTCATGAGTGAAGGCCGCACGGTGCTGACCCGCGCCGATGTGATGGACGGCATCGCCGAGATGATCCCGGACATCCAGGTCGAGGCCACCTTCCCCGACGGCACCAAATTGGTCACCGTTCACCAACCCATTGTTTAGACACCCTTTTTGGGTTTACTGGAGTAATTCTGATGCGTCCATCCGCCAAATCGGCTCTATTTCTGATCGCTGCCTGCGTCCTGTCCACAGGGGCTAGCGCCCATACCGGCCATGGCACCCACAGCCTGATGGAAGGCCTGGCCCACCCGTTTGGCGCTGACCATTTGCTGGCCATGCTGGCGGTGGGCGTCTGGTCGGTCAGCGCCCTGCCTGCCAGCAAAGCCTGGCAAGGCCCAGCCACCTTTTTGCTGGCGCTGGTGTTCAGTGCGGTGCTGGGGGCCAGCGGGTTCACCGTGCCTTATCTGGAACACGCGATTGCGCTCTCGGTCACGCTGTTTGGTGCCATGCTGGTGCTGGCCAGCACACCGATGCCCAAGGCGTTTGGCTTGACGCTGATCGCGCTCGCAGCCTCGCTGCACGGCCTGGCCCACGGCGCCGAAACGCCCGAGACGGGTTTTGCCGGGTATGCGGTCGGTTTCCTGCTGACCACCGCAGCTCTGCATCTGGGGGGTGTGGGCCTTGGCCTGAGCATCCGGCGCTGGTTGAGTGAACGCAGCACCACCGTGCTGGCCAGCCTGGGTGGCTTGCTCAGCGTGGCTGGCTTGGTCTTGTTCAACCAAGTCTGAGGCTGTAGCGATGATTCCCGGCGAACTTTTCACCGACGAGGGTGAACACCCCCTCAACACCGGCAGGCGCACCGTCACGCTGGTGGTGACCAATGCGTCTGAGCGGCCGATCCAGGTTGGCTCGCACTACCACTTTGCCGAGACCAATGGCGCGCTCAGCTTCGACCGCGCGGCAGTCCATGGCATGCGGCTCAACATCGCCTCGGGGCTGGCGGTGCGGTTCGAGCCCGGCCAGCAGCGCACGGTGGAGCTGGTGGATTTTGCCGGTGAACGCATCGTGCACGGCTTTCGTGGCCTCGTCATGGGTCAGCTCTGATTTTTGGTACTTTTAGCCTCTGGCCCTTTTGCAAAAAGGGCTGATAGCTCTCTTTTTTGAAGGTAACACCATGGCCACGATTGGACGACGCGCCTATGCCGAGATTTTTGGTCCTACCACCGGGGATCGGGTTCGCCTGGCCGACACCGGCCTGATCATCGAGGTCGAGCAGGACTACACCCTGGCCGCAGGAAGCTACGGTGAAGAGGTGAAATTTGGCGGTGGCAAGACCATCCGCGACGGCATGGCGCAGTCGCAAAAGATGCGGTCTGAGGGCGCGGTGGACACCGTGATGACCAACGCGCTGATCCTGGACCACTGGGGCATTGTCAAGGCCGACATTGGCCTCAAAGGTGGCCGCATCGTTGCCATTGGCAAGGCGGGTAACCCCGACGTGCAGCCCGGCGTGGACATCATCATCGGCCCGGGCACTGAAGTGATCAGTTGTGAAGGCAACATCGTCACCGCGGGTGGCATCGACAGCCACATCCACTTCATCTGCCCGCAGCAGATCGAAGAGGCGCTGGCCAGCGGTGTGACGACCATGATGGGCGGCGGCACCGGCCCCGCCACCGGCACCTTTGCCACCACCTGCACACCCGGCCCGTGGAATATTGAACGCATGCTGCAAGCCGCCGACGCCTTCCCGATGAACCTGGGTTTCTTGGGCAAGGGCAATGCCAGCCTGCCCGCCGCCTTGCACGAACAAATCAACGCCGGTGTCATTGGCCTCAAACTGCACGAAGACTGGGGCACCACACCGGCGGCCATCAGCAACTGCCTGGATGTGGCCGACGCCACCGACACCCAAGTGGCGATCCACTCTGACACGCTCAACGAATCGGGTTTTGTCGAGAACACCATTGCTGCGACCAAAGGCCGGGGTCTGTGCGCCTTCCACACCGAAGGCGCCGGTGGTGGCCATGCGCCCGACATCCTGCGCGTGGTCGGTGAAGCTAACTTCTTGCCCAGTTCGACCAACCCAACCATGCCCTACACCGTCAACACGCTGGACGAACACGTGGACATGTTGATGGTCTGTCACCATCTGGACGCTGGCATTGCCGAAGACCTGGCCTTTGCCGAGAGCCGCATCCGCAAGGAAACCATCGCCGCCGAAGACGTGTTGCACGACCTGGGCGCGATTTCCATGATGA